>CAMDGD010000026.1 GCA_945897785.1 Paludibacter jiangxiensis | reverse complement strand
ATTTCACGTTGTTGTAATACACGTAATAGTTTTACTTGTATTGGAGCAGGAATATCGCCCACCTCATCAAGGAATAAAGTGCCTCCATTGGCGGCTTCAAATCTACCGATACGTAAATTGGCGGCACCGGTAAAGGAGCCTTTTTCATGACCAAACAGTTCGCTTTCTATTAAACTTTCGGGAAGAGCCGCACAGTTTACTTTGATAAAAGGTTTGTTTTTGCGTAAGCTATTGGAATGAATGGCTTCTGCTACTAACTCCTTTCCAACACCACTTTCTCCGCGTATTAGCACGGTTGCATCTGTCGGACTCACACTTTCTATCAGACTAAATACTTCGTGCATTTTACCTGAGTTGCCTTTGATATTTGCCGGTACCAAACGCTCTTTTAAATGGCCACGTAACAAATCGTTTTCGGCTTTTAACGTAGCAATTTCGTCCATGTTTTCTTGTAAGCGTCTTACTGCTCTACCTACCATAGAGCCAACGATATACAACAAACGTTCATCATTTGCAAAGTTCATACTTTTGGTATAAACACGATGTAAGCTTAAAGTACCAATTACCTCATATTTATAGCGAATAGGCACACAAATAAAAGTGACATCTGTCTTGTCTATTTTTAATGGAGCCTTGGTTTTATTAAGAAATATATCTGAATCTGAAGTTTTAGGAATTACAATTCCTTTCCGTTCTTGTATCACCTTCCCAATAATGCCTTCGCCCACGCCATAGGTAATATTTTTAATATCATCCAAAGGAATGCCATAAGAAGCCTCAAAATAGATCTTATTATCCGAACGGTTGAGGGTAGTCAGCAAAATACGTTCGGCAGCCAAATGGATACCTAACAAACTCATCACTTTGTTTAAGTCCATTTTATTGTCGAAAAGTACGTCACTTACTTCTAAAAGCATATTCAACTCACGCTTTCCGTAACAATCTGTATTTATATCACAATGGCTATTTTCCATAATTATAAAGTGTCATAATATTACCAATAATAGATTTATACAAACAATATGTAATTCATAAATAAAATATACATATCATATTTATGTTATAAAGCACAAATATATGACATAATGAAATAAATTCAAAGTTAAATTTTATTTAATGTTATGAAAAGTCACTTTACCTTACATTTTGGTTGTATTTGTATCTTTTTTACAAACTATTATGTTATGCTTTTTAGATTGATGCATTTTGTATCTATCAGATATTCATTCATATACATCAATGGCATGTTATTAGATTAGCTGAGTTGAAAAATGTTTTAATAAAACTCAAATTATGAAGATAAGTGCAAGCAACAAACTGAGAGGAAAAATTACCGAAATTATTCCGGGCTCATGTACTGCCAAAGTAAAGTTAGACTTGGGTTACGGCAATATTATTTTTGCTATTGTAATCATAGATAGTATCAAATACCTGAAACTAAAAGTGGGGGATGTTGCTTGTGCAATGTTAAATCCTACGCAGGTGGTTTTGGGTGTAGAAGAAGATTAATTATGAAGCTATGTGCCAAATATTATTTAGAAGGCGCTTTTGCAATTTTAAAAGACAATGAAGTGTTTTTTGGACCCTTACAACACAAAATTGTAAATCAAATTGTAAAAGATGGATCTATAAATGCCGCAGCAAAAAACTTGGGCATTTCCTATCAGCATGCTTGGTCTATTATTGATAAAATGAATAGGCTATCTCCGGTACCAATAGTTATTCGAAAAAAGGGAGGAAAGGATGGTGGTGGATGTCGCATTAGTGATTACGGTTTGCACATCTATGAAAGCTTTGCAGTTTATTCCTTCAAGATGAATGAATATGTTTCCACTATTAATAAAGAATGGGAGCCCAATTTGATTTGATTTTTTTTACCAAGCGTTATCTTTCTTATAGATAACGCACTCAAAATAAAACCGATGCACACTCACCGCTAAATGAAATGATGCACCGGCTGAATAAATAAATTACTCACTACAAATTTACAATTATGCAAAGAAAAATGCGCAAAGTCGGACTGTTTTTTTTACTATCCGCAACAGGAACCCTGTCAGTATGGGGCCAAAAAGTTACAATTGATGCAGAAATCAGACCTAGAGTAGAGTACAGACAAGGTTTTAGTAAGCCGCTTGCTGATACCTTACAGGCTGCTGCAGTTACCTTGCAGCGAACCCGCTTGGGGTTTGCTTATGAAAGCAATATGCTCGATGCTAAAGTTACGCTTCAAGATGCCCGTGTTTTTGGTGAAACGGATACGAAATCTCCTTTTAGTATTGGTTTATATGAGGCTTGGGCTGAAGTTTTATTGTTGCCCGGTACAAGTTTAAAACTCGGTAGACAAGGGGTTCAATTTGAAGACGGACGCTTGTTTAGTCTTTCGCCATGGAGCAATACAGGAAATGCTCATGACTTAGGTCAGCTTAAATTAAACATATCTGGTTTCGAATCGCAAATTGGTGTGGCTAATGGAAATAAATCGGCTGTAAATTATGAATCGGTGTATGATGTGAGCAAAATGTATAAAAGCTTGCTTTTCTTTCATGCTTCAAAAAGTATTGCAAACGGACTAAACATATCATTACTAGGTGTGGATGAAGGTTTTCAAAAAGGAATAACGGCTGATTTGCTAAAAGAGACTCAGCACCGGTATACAACAGGAGGTACAATAAGTCTGAATCACGATAGCATTCCACTTACGTTTTTAGCAACAGCGTATTATCAATTTGGAAAAGGAAATTATCCAGGGGCTACGACTTATGTCGACTTAAAAGCGTACCTCTTAGCGATAAAAGCCCAGTACAAGCTAAATAAAACATTCAGTTTGATTGCTGGTGCAGATTATTATTCAGGTTCCGATAAAGCCTCAATTACAACGAATACGGCTACAAATACCTTTAACAAACTACCCTATGGCGTAAACCATGCATTCAACGGGTACATGGAATATTGGGCTACGTTGCCAAAAGGCGGACTCGTAAACTATTTTGGAGGTTTGAATGGCAAAATCACAGCAGATTTAAATCTAGAGGCTACCTTTTATCAGTTTCATTTAGCGGAAACGATGATGCTGGGCACTTCAGAAATACCTTCTGATATCGGTTCTGAATTGGATGTTGTGCTTAATTACAAATTATCTCCAGAAACAAGTCTGCAAGCAGGTTGGTGTACTTATTTCTCAACCAAAGGAACTGATATGCTTAAAGCACAAACAAATGTAGCCAAGCAATTTCCTCAGTTTGCGTATTTGATGCTTACGATTAAACCTAAATTATTCACTCAAAAATAAATACTATTATGAAACGAACAATTATCATACTTTGTGCACTTTTATTTGTACTTACATCATTTGCACAAACCATCAAAATAGCCGCTGCTGCTAACCTTCGAAATGTATTGGATGAAATCAAAGTAGCTTATTTGAAAGAAAATCCTAAAGCAAAACTTGAGATAACATATGGAGCCTCGGGCAATTTAACACAACAAATACTCAATGGGGCTAGCTTCGATTTCTTTATGGCTGCCGACAATGAATTTCCACTAAAACTACAGCAGAAAAAAGCCACGATTCGTGCTATGAAAGTTTATGCCTATGGAAAACTGGTTATGTGGAGTAATAGTGTTGATGTGAGCAAAGGGCTAGAAGTATTAAGCTCACCAAACGTTAAGAAAATAGCCATTGCTAAACCAGAAACGGCTCCGTATGGAGAACGAAGCGTAGAATTCTTGAAAAAGAGGAATGTGATAAATACCCTTTCAAGCAAGATTGTGTATGCTGATAATATTTCTCAAGCAGCACAATTTGCAACAACAGGAAATGCCGAAATTGCCTTTACAGCTTTGTCGTTGGCCTTTTCTCCTGAAATGAAAAAAGAGGGACAATATTATCTTGTTCCGGAATCAGATTATACGCCTATTGCTCAAGCTTGCGTGTTGCTTAAAACAAAGATTTACAATCCCGCTGCAGCAAAATTTATGCAATATGTGTTAAGTCCTCAAACAGAATCCCTATGGCTTAAATGGGGCTATGGAATAAAAAAATAACAGTAAAATTTTCAATCATGATAGATACCGCATTCATAGATACACTCTGGCTAACGGCTAAATTAGCCTTGTATACAACGAGCATATTATTTATTATAGGTTTGCCAATTGCTTATGCATTAGCATACCTTCGCTTTAAGCTTAAACCGCTTGTAGAAGCGCTTATTAGTATGCCAATGGTGTTACCTCCAACGGTAATAGGCTATTATATGTTGCTGGCTTATAGTCCTCAAAATAGTTTTGGTCGTTGGCTGGAGTGTTATCTGGATGTGCGTTTGGCATTTAGTTTTGAAGGGGTGTTGCTAGCTAGTGTTATATTTGGACTCCCATTTATGATTCAACCCTTACAAAACGGATTGATGCAATTGCCCGAAAGTTTGCGCGAAGCATCCTATACCTTGGGGAAATCAAAAACGAAAACCTTTTTTAAGGTGTTGATTCCGAATATTAAACCTTCTATCATTACTGCTATTGCTTTAACCTTTGCTCATTGCATTGGTGAGTTTGGCATCGTGCTTATGGTGGGTGGAAATATGCCCGGAGAAACCAGGGTTGCTTCTATAGCTATTTACGATGAAGTTCAAGCCTTAAATTATGATACGGCCAATAAATATGCCTTTATATTATTTCTATTTTCCTTGATTATTCTGACCGTTATTTATAGTGTAAAACGAAAACCCTTATTATGATGCTTCAAATTGATGTAAAAAGAAAAATGTTAACCAGCGATGGTGAAAGGGAACTGCATGTAAAAGCTGATATTCCGGAAAGGAAACTGCTTTGTTTGTTTGGCAAGTCGGGTGCCGGAAAAACCACCCTTTTACGGATGTTGGCCGGATTGATTAAGCCTCAAGGTGGAAGCATTCGCTTTGGTACGAGTTTGTGGTATGATGCAAGCGCAAAAATTCAATTAAAACCACAGGCTCGTGATATTGGGTACATGTTCCAAGATTATGCTTTATTCCCGAATATGACTGTGGAAGAGAACATTCGTTTTGGACAAATAACACCGAACCAAGAGGAAGTGGAACGATTGATGGAATTGTTTGATCTAAGCAAATTACGTCAGCAAAAACCATTGCGCTTATCCGGCGGACAAAAACAACGTTGTGCTTTGGCGCGTGCTTTGGCGCGTAAACCCAAGTTGCTCTTATTGGATGAACCCCTTTCTTCGCTGGATTCAGAAATGCGCATTTCCTTGCAAAATGAGATTCTTAAAGCCCATCAATTAATGGATGTTACAACCATTATGATTAGTCACGACCGCGAAGAAATAAAGAAAATGGCTGATTATGTAATTACGATTAATAAGGGAGTTTGTGAGATGATTGAGGTGGGGGAGTTTTGAAAAAAAAAAAACTTACTTTTTCTTCACCCGATACTTAGCTTTCTCTTCCAACAAGCGCAATTGTTGCAAATCATCCTCATCAGCCCTTTTGGCTTCATAGAGGCGCCTTTTGGCTGCAAAATCCTCAAATGCGGCATCTGCTTTAGCTTCCATTTCGGCATTGGTTATGGCTCCGTTTCCTTGTAGTAATTGGCGGTCGTTAAAGGCAATGAGTTTATCTACATTATCTTTCCAATACGCCATGGTAATATCTTGGCGGTTCTTTACGCGCAATTCGGCAGATTCTAAAAAGATAGTAACCAAGCGATTGAGCTCATCTAGTTCATCCGCATGCAGGTAGTTTTTGGCAATATAAATATCTTGTTTCCGCACCACAGAACCTTTCCAAGTGCTAAGTCCCATGTTGGGAGCATTCGCATCGGCACGGTTTACAACGATTTCAGCAGCTGTTTGTCCGCATACAGCAAAAAGTAATTTGTTTTGAGTGCTGGCAAAAAACATTTGCGTTGCCTTGTCGGTAGGGTCGTAGTCGCTGCAAAGTGCAAATAAGTCGCGCACCTTCTGGTAAAAACGTTTCTCTGATGCCCGTATGTCACGTATGCGCGCCAGAAACTCATCGAAGTAATCAGGACGGCCATCGGGATTTCTCAAGCGCGTATCATCCATCACAAAGCCTTTTACCAAGTATTCCCGTAAATTTCGATTTGCCCACTGGCGAAATTGTGTACCACGCTTACTTTTTACCCGAAATCCTATAGCCATAATCATCTCCAAGGAGTAGTAAGTTACCTTATATTCTTTGCCATCGGAGGCAGTTGTTAAGTAATCCTTAACAACTGAAATTGTATCTAATTCTTTTTCTTTCAATATATTAGCTATGTGCATACTAATATTTGGCTTAGAGGTGGCAAAAAGTTCTGCGAGTTGGTTTTGGTTTAACCACACACTGCCATCTTTGGCATAAAGCGCTACAGCTCCTTTGCCATCTGTGGTGTTGTAAAGAATGATATTTTGTTGTTCCATAATTGAATAGATAGTATGCAAAAATAACAAATAAATGCTTTTTAGATGGATGGATTGCTGCTTATATATCAACAAAAAAGATAAGATTATTAATACCTTTTAAAACAAAATAGAATAGGAAACATATCTAGACAAGATTTACAGGATTAACAAGATTTATGACTCTTTTTTAATCCTGTCTAAAAATCTCAATAAAACTTTCTCTAAATCTAGAATCTTGATTCAAGGCTTAAAAATCCTTCTATTTCATTTCCTACAATTATGTAATATACCCCACAAAACCCACACAACACCGTCAGTGTTTTCTTAAAATAGTAAATAGTAAATAGTAAATAGTAAATTGATATACAGAGAGTTATCTCCTTTGGCATGTTATTTATAAAGCAAACTAAGAAAAATAGAGGAATATGCATACAAGTGATACCATAAAACCAAACTTTACAGCCGTACGAAATGCCTGTAAACTTTGTGCTCCGCTGGGAGCTTCGCTTGTATTTAAAGGAATCGAAGGATGTGTGCCTTTGATTCATGGCTCACAAGGTTGCGCTACTTACATTCGTCGCTATATGATTAGCCATTACAAAGAACCGGTGGATATTGCTTCCTCAAACTTTAGCGAAGAATCGACTATTTATGGAGGTGCCAAAAACTTTATAACAGGTATCGACAATATCATCAAACAATATCACCCCAAAGTAATTGGTATTGCCTCTACTTGCTTGTCGGAGACTATTGGAGAAGATGTGCCTGCACTTATTCAACAATACGAAAAAGCACACCAAGACGAAGAGCTTCCCATTTTTATGTATGCATCCACACCCAGTTACCAAGGGTCGCACATGGATGGCTTTCACGAAACGGTTTTAGCAAGTGTAAAGGTGATGGCTGAATCGGGAGCTACTGGTTCTCATATCAATATTTTCTCGGGTTTTATTTCGCCCGCAGATATTCGCTATTTGAAAGAAATCATGCATGACTTTAAATTGGATGCCATTATTTTACCCGATTTCTCGGATTCCTTAGATAACCCGCATTGGAAAGATTATAAACTTTTGCCTGAGGGGGGAACTCCACTTATTGATATGAAACGTACTGGCAGTGCCAAAGCGAGCATAGAATTTGGAACGGTATTCAACAAAGGATCGCTTTCCGGTAGAATAAAAAACCTAAAAAACATCCATACTGCTGGTACTTGGTTGGAAGATAAAAAATCAGTTCCTAACACTCAAATGCAACTACCTATTGGCATGGGAGCTACGGATAAATTCTTTCAACTATTAAGTGAATTAGGTGGCGAAAAAATGCCGCTTTGCCACGAAAGAGAACGAGGACGTTTGATTGACAGTTACGTAGACGGACATAAATATGTGTTTGGGAAACGAGCCATCGTTTATGGCGAAGAAGATTTTGTAATAGCCATGGTTTCTTTCTTACTTGAAATTGGAATGGTGCCTGTTTTAGTGGCTTCTGGAGGAGAAAGTAGTCTGCTGAAAAAAGAAATAAACAAGCTTATTGAGGCTTCCAATGCACCCTTCGACAAAGAGCCTTTAGTGATGAATGCCATGGATTTTGAAACCATTAACGAGTTATCGGATGAGTTGCAAGCAGATATATTGATTGGCAACAGCAAGGGATATTACATTGCTCGACGATTGCAAATTCCGCTGGTACGGGTTGGCTTTCCTATACACGACCGTTTTGGCGCTCAACGTTTATTGCATATTGGGTACCGAGGAACACAAGCCTTATTCGATACCATTACAAATGCCTTGATTGCCTATAAACAAGAACAATCGAAGGTGGGTTATAAATATATATAATGAGCAGATTAACAAATGGGATAATTAGCAAATTAAAATGCTGGTTGTCTGATGCAAGGGTTTTCTTCATCATTTGCTAATATGCTAATTTACAAATTCGCTAATTAAAAAAAGATATGAAAAAGCTAGAAGCTGATATGAACCTAGGTTTAACGGATGTAAATGAAACAGCCTTAGCTAAACATCCTTGTTTTGATGAAAGTGCCAGACACATGCATGCTCGTGTGCATCTACCTGTTGCTCCAAAATGTAATATTCAGTGCAATTATTGCAACAGAAAATACGACTGTGTGAATGAAAGCAGACCAGGAGTAACTTCTTCTGTTTTAGCACCATTCCAAGCAGTTACTTATTTAAAAGCTTTAAGTGAGAAGATACAAAACCTATCTGTAGTAGGAATTGCCGGTCCAGGAGATCCTTTTGCAAATCCAAAAGAAACACTGGAAACCATGCGCAAAGTAAAAATGGAATTTCCAGAGAAGATATTTTGCCTTTCCAGCAATGGTTTGGAGCTGTATCCGTATATCGATGAATTGGCTGAGCTAGGCGTTTCTCATGTAACTATTACCATCAATGCCATAGACCCTGAAATATCAGCTAAAATCTATCGCTGGGTGCGTTTTGATAAGCGTGTGTACAGAGGCGTTGAGGGAGCAAAACTAATAATGGAACAACAACTTAAATGCATTCCGAAATTAAAAGAAAAAGGTATTGTTGTCAAAATAAATAGCATCATTATTCCGGGAGTAAACGATCATCATATTCCTGAAGTGGCTAAGAAATGTGCCGAACTTGGGGCTGATGTAATGAACTGTATTCCATTGATTCCAACAGCTGAAACAGAATTTCAAGATGTAGAAAAACCGGATACTAAAATGATATTTAAAGTCCGTTTACAAGCAGGAGAATACATGAAAATGATGAATCACTGCGCTCGCTGTCGTGCTGATGCTGCAGGATTATTGGGTCAGGATTTAACCGAAGCATATACATTATTGCAAGAAGCATCGACCCAAACCGAAGTAGATAATTCAAAAAGACCTTACGTAGCTGTTGCCACCAACGAAGGCTTATTGGTTAACCAACATTTGGGCGAAGCTAGCATTTTGTATATCTACCGACAAACACCCAACGGCTTTCAGTTTGTAGAGGAACGAAAAACACCCGTACCAGGTTTAGGCGATTCTCGCTGGTTGGAAATGGCCAGATTACTATCCGATTGTCGCGGTATATTAGTTTCCGGCGTAGGAGAGAACCCAAAAACCATTCTAAACTCATGCGGTGTTAGAGTAGTGGAAATGACCGGTTTAATCGACGAAGGATTGGATGGCGTTTTTAACAACAAACCAATTCGCAGCATTGCCAAAGCCGACGCCTTTAAATGCGGAACAGCTTGCAAAGGTAATGCACAAGGATGCGCATAACTTTATCTTATCATAACAAATAAACAGATAATCAAATCAACAAATAAACATTAAAATGAAAAAACCAACGTATCACATTTTAGTTTGCAATTCATTTCGCTTAGCGGGTGATGCACAAGGAGCTTGCAATAAAAAAGGAGCAAGCGGATTTATACAATATCTTACAGAAGAATGTGCCGATCGTGGATTAGATGTAGCAGTTTCCAGTACCGGTTGTCTAAACGTTTGTGCGCAAGGTCCAGTTATAGTAGTTCATCCAAATAATTTTTGGTATGGCGGAGTAGAAAGCGCCGATGTTATTGATGAAATTTTGGATGCTTTGGAAGAAGGTGAAGCTTGTGAAAAATATCTTATAAGTGATTAAAGAGAAAATGCTCAACGGTTAACATATTTTTTTTCGTTAATTTCATATTGCTAATTATTAATCTCTTAAATTATGACGAAAAAACTCCACATTATTGATACAACTTTACGAGATGGTGAACAAGCAGCAGGGGTAGTTTTTAGCTTAGATGATAAATTAAAAATTGCTGCATTGCTCGAAAAAGCGGGTGTTCCTGAAGTGGAGATTGGTTCGCCGGCACTAGGAAATCAAGAACGAGAAGAGATGAAGATACTTTGTTCTCAAAAGTTTAAGTTTAAAACCTTGGCATGGTGTAGAGCAACTCGTGATGATATTGATGCAGCAGAAGAAACTGGTTGTGATGGCATTAGTATATCTTTTCCGATATCGGAAATTCAGTTGAAAGCTATGGGAAAAAATAAAAGCTGGGTTATTGATAACACAAAAGAAATACTCCAATATGCAAATGATCGGTTCTCATTTGTTGGTATAGGAGCGCAAGATGCTTCGAGAGCTGACTTCTATTTTTTATTCGATTTTATAGAACAAGCTCAGGCATTTGGTGCAAAAAGGGTAAGGATTGCCGATACGGTTGGTATCCTAAACCCTTTTTCAACAATGGATCTAATTAAAAATATTCGTATTTATTGTCCCGATATGCCAATTTGTTTTCATGGACACAATGATTTAGGTATGGCAACAATAAATACGATAGCAGCCTACAAAGCTGGAGCATATGCTGCAGATGTAACTATAAATGGGATAGGTGAACGAGCAGGAAATGCTGCTTTAGAAGAAGTTGTTATGGCTTTAGCATTAAGTTTTAAACAACCAACAAATATTAAAACAGAGTTTTTACAAGCAATGTCACTTATGGTAGAACAAGCTTCAAAAAGAATATTGCCCGAAAGCAAACCAATTACAGGAAAAGCAGCTCTAAGTCATAAATCAGGCATACATATAAAAAGCATGATTAACGACCGAGAATCTTATCAAATAATTGATGCAAAGTCAATTGGGGCTACTGAAAGTGAATTCATTATTAGCAAACATAGTGGCAAAGCATCAATAAAACATTACTTTCTCAAAAAAGGGATAAATATTAATGATAACCAGTGTAATTGGATATTACAATATATTAAGCAATATGCTTCAATTTTTAAAAAAGAAATTTTTGTAGACGAATTAATGAATATCTACACCTTCATTAAAAATAATCAAAAACTATATTCAAAATAGTTTACAATCCATTACGGGTAATATTATTGACTTTTTTTCAAAAAACCATGTATATTTGAAAAAAAAATCAATTGGACACTTATTACACCATAAAAGAAACCTCTCAAGGGCTATATAAAGAAAAAGGTAGCCGTTTTATTGCTTTCGCTTTTCCAATTGAATCGAGTGATGATGCTAAAGATAAGATTCAAGCACTACACAAAACTTATCACGACGCTCGACACATTTGCTATGCATATATTTTAGCACCAGAAGTACATACATACAGAATTAACGACGACGGAGAACCATCCGGCACAGCGGGGCGTCCAATTTACGGAGTGTTGTGTAGCAACAATTTATGCCTGGTGTTATTGGCCGTAATTCGGTATTTTGGGGGAATTAAACTGGGCACTTCCGGACTAATACATGCTTACCGAGAGGCTGCCGTAAATGCTATTGAAAATGCCCACATTGTTGAAAAAACTATCGTGTGTCAATACCAAGTGCAGTTTGATTATAGCCATACCAACGAATTAATGCGTGTACTAAAAGAAAAACAATGCATAATTAGTAAGCAATGGTATAACGAGGGGTGTTATCTTGAATTTACCATTCGAAAATCGGAAGCCAAAGCTATTGAAAATCTAGTTGAGCAAATTGCTACAGCGAATTTGAAAATTGTTGAAAACTAAATATAAACAGGCTGCATATTTAGCTAAAAATGCAATAAATTTGTTCTCAATTTATGAATAAGGGTATCTTTACATACAAACATCGAAGTGTAGGCGATTTCATTAATTTGAGACGATTGTTTTGTTCGCAAATATTTGTTAAACCAGTATAAAACTCATACGAGTAGTGTATTGGTTTTTTTTATCATAATAAATTACACATTACATTACTTAAAAATCGAATTTTGTATCAAACCTATTATCTGGGGTAAACGCTCAACTTAGATTTTTTCCATTGAACTTAATTATATAGTTATGAATAAACGGAGTTTTGTTTCTATAACAGATTATTCGAAAGAGAAGATGCTCAAAATATTGGATTATGCTGCTGAATTTGAAGCGAATCCTAATAGAGACACCTTGGCCAACAAAGTAGTTGCAACGCTTTTTTTCGAACCATCTACCCGTACAAAATTAAGCTTTGAAACTGCGATAAACCGATTAGGGGGTAAGGTTATTGGCTTCTCTGATGCGAGTACTACAAGTTCTTCTAAAGGAGAATCTCTTAAAGATACCATTGTTATGGTAAGCAATTATGCCGATTTAATTGTAATACGGCATCCTTTAGATGGAGCGGCTCGATATGCTTCGGAAGTAGCCGATATTCCAGTAATAAACGCAGGCGATGGTTCGAACCAGCATCCTACGCAAACCATGCTCGATTTATACTCCATAAAAAAAACCCAAGGTACACTAGAAAACTTGAATATTGTTATGGTTGGCGACTTAAAATATGGAAGAACAGTACATTCGCTTTTAATGGCCATGTCGCATTTTAATCCGTCTTTTACTTTTATTGCACCCGATGAGCTAAAAATGCCCGATGAATACAAACAGTTTTGTTACGAAAAGGGTATTAAATATCACGAAGAGAGTGAATTAAAAGATATTTCAAACGCCGATATTTTATACATGACTAGGGTACAAAAAGAACGGTTTCAAGATATTATCGAATACGAAAAAGTGAAAAACATCTATACTTTGAGAAACAAAATGCTCGATAATACAAAACCTACTATGCGTGTATTGCACCCGCTTCCTAGAGTGAACGAAATTGATACGGATGTTGATGCAAACGAAAAAGCATATTATTTTAAACAAGCAAAAAATGGCGTTTTTGCGCGTCAAGCAATTATTTGCGATGCCTTAGGTTTAATTTAAACTAAAACACAATGTTAGATAAGAAAAAGGGACTAGTAGTTGTGGCTATCGAAAACGGAACCGTAATCGATCAGATTCCACCGGATAAGCTATTCAAAGTAGTTTCCATATTAAATCTTGATACGCTCGATTGCCAAATAACCGTTGGAAATAACCTTAAAAGCAATAAAATTGGCACGAAGGGAATTATTAAAATTACCGGAAAGTATTTTGAACCTAGCGTTATAAATAAAATTGCATTGATTGCTCCAAATGCAAAATTGAATATCATTAAAGATTATCAGGTAATTGAAAAAAGAAACATCGATATTCCTGATGAAATTAATAATATTATTCGCTGTGCAAACCCTAAGTGTATAACCAACAATGAGCCTGTTGAAACTTTATTTCATGTAATTGATAAAGAAAATGTAAAGGTAAAATGCCATTATTGCGAACGTTCAATCTCACAAGAGAGTATTATCATGAAATAACTGCTATGGTCTATAAAAAACAAAACTGGAAACCCGGTACCCTTATTTATCCTTTGCCTGCAGCAATGATTAGTGTAGGAGCTAGTCCTGAAGAATACAATATAATTACTGTTAGCTGGCTTGGCACCATTTGCTCTGATCCGGCAATGTGTTATATTTCTGTTCGTCCAAACAGACATTCTTATGAAATTCTAAAAAAAAATGGAGAATTTGTTATCAATCTTACCAATGAAGACTTAGCCAAAGCAACCGACTGGTGTGGCGTTAAAAGTGGCAAAGAGTTTAACAAATTTAATGAAATGGGACTAAGTCCTCAAAAAGCTACCGTAGTAAATGCACCTATTATTGGCGAATCTCCTTTAAGTATTGAATGTAAGGTGAAAGATATAATTCCGCTGGGTTCGCACGATATGTTTATTGCTGAAGTGGTAAATATTCAGGCTGATGAACGTTTTATTGATGCATCTTCCGGAGAATTCAAACTCGACACAGCAAAACTTATTGCATATTCACATGGCCATTACTATCATTTGGGGCAAGAAATTGGTAAATTTGGATGGACAGTTCAAAAAAAAAAATAAAAGTCAGAGCCAAAACATAACAAATAAACAAAAATATAATAAACAAATAAACACGAAGAAATGAAAAGAGATGAGCAAATTTTTGACATTATTGCCAAAGAAAAACAACGCCAGCTACATGGTATTGAGCTAATTGCATCAGAGAACTTTGTAAGTGAGCAAGTGATGGAAGCCATGGGTTCCGTATTAACTAACAAATATGCAGAAGGATACCCTGGTAAACGCTATTATGGTGGTTGCGAGGTAGTTGACCAAAGCGAACAGCTAGCTATCGATCGCTTATGTAAGCTATTCGGAGCAGAATGGGCCAATGTACAACCGCATTCGGGTGCTCAAGCCAATATGGCGGTATTCTTAGCTTGTCTAAATCCTGGCGATAAGTTCTTAGGCTTGAATCTTTCGCATGGCGGTCACCTTTCGCATGGTTCACCGGTAAACTTTTCTGGTTTAGCATACAAAGCTTTAGAATATAATGTTAAGGAAGAAAGTGGTCGTGTAGATTACGAACAAATGGAAGCCGTTGCTTTGGCCGAAAAACCAAAATTGATTATTGCCGGTGCATCTGCTTACTCTCGCGAATGGGATTATGCTCGTATGCGTACCTTGGCAGATAAAATTGGGGCTATTTTCATGGTTGATATGGCGCATCCTGCGGGCTTAATTGCTGCCGGTTTGCTAGAAAATCCAGTGAAACATGCACATATTGTAACTTCTACTACACATAAAACACTTCGTGGACCACGTGGTGGTATCATCATGTTGGGTAAAGATTTCCCAAATCCTTGGGGTAAAACTACACCTAAAGGGGAAATTAAAATGATGTCGGCTTTATTGGATTCTGCTGTATTCCCTGGCGTACAAGGCGGACCCCTAGAGCATGTAATTGCTGCGAAAGCAGTAGCTTTTGGTGAAGCGTTGGATCCATCTTATAAAGTATATCAAACCCAAGTACAGAAAAATGCGGCTGCTATGGCGAAAGCTTTTATGGCGAAGGGTTACAAAGTAATCTCAGACGGTACAGACAACCACTCAATGTTGGTAGATTTACGCACAAAATTCCCTGAATTAACAGGTAAGGTTGCTGAAAAAGCCTTGGTTGCTGCTGATATTACAACCAACAAAAACATGGTGCCATTTGATAGCCGTTCTCCATTCTTAACTTCAGGACTACGTTTTGGTACCCCTGCTATCACTACGCGTGGTGCAAAAGAAGAGTTGATGGTAGAAATTGTAGATATGATTGACCAAGTATTGGCTAATGCCGAAAACGAAGCAGTTATTAAATCTGTTCGTGAAAAAGTAAATAACATTATGGAGAAATACCCACTTTTTGCCTGGTAAGATAATTATGCTTGAAAAAGTTATTGAGCTTGAAGAAACCCTAGACCCTGTTGCATTTTACGGAGTAAATAACGGAAATATGCAACTAATTAAAAACTTGTACCCTAAATTAAAGTTAATGGCGAGGGGTAATGTGTTAAAAGTGTTGGGAGAAGCAGAAGTTGTAGCTAATTTTGAAAAAGTGTTAGATAAGCTTCAAATGTATTGTGCTCAATACAACAAACTCGACGAACAAACTATTATCGATATAGTTAAGGGTAATGCCCCAAACGATGTAAAGTTAGACAACCTTATTTTACATGGAATTAATGGGAAAGCTGTTGTTGCCCGAACACCAAACCAACAAAAATTGGTAGATGAATACAAAAAAAACGACCTGCTCTTTGCTATTGGTCCTGCAGGTTCGGGTAAAACCTATACGGCTATCGCATTGGCTGTTCGTTCGCTAAAAAACAAACAGGTAAAAAAGATTATCCTTAGCCGTCCGGCAGTAGAAGCAGGAGAGAAGCTCGGATTTTTACCGGGCGATATGAAAGAAAAGATTGATCCGTATTTGCAACCACTTTACGATGCCTTGCAAGATATGATTCCCGCTGCAAAATTAAAAGAGTACATTGAAAAAGGAGTAGTTCAAATTGCTCCATTGGCTTTTATGCGTGGACGCACTTTAAGCGATGCCGTTGTCATTCTCGATGAAGCACAAAATACTTCTGTTCAGCAAATTAAAATGTTTCTTACCCGCATGGGCTTAAATAGCAAGGTGATTGTTACCGGCGATGTTACACAAATTGATTTACCTCCTTCGCAACGGTCGGGTTTAATTGATGCCTTACAAGTGCTTAAGGGAGTAAAAGGTATCTCTAAAGTAGAATTTGATGTGTTGGATATTGTGCGTCATAAATTGGTAATGCGTATTGTAGAGGCATATGATGATAATAAAAGTAAAGAATAATAATTAAAAGAAACAAATCAATATAAACAAATGAAACAAGCATTAACAAAAACAGAATTTCAGTTCCCGGGACAAACAAACTTGTATAAGGGAAAAGTACGCGATGTGTATTCTATCGGCGATAAGCTGGTTATGGTAGCAACCGATCGTATTTCGGCTTTTGATGTGGTGTTGCCTAAGGGTATTCCTTACAAAGGGCAGATGTTAAATCAAATTGCCGCAAAATTTTTAGATGCCACGGCAGACATCGTTCCTAACTGGAAAATGGCTACTCCGGATCCAATGGTAACAGTAGGAATTCGTTGCGAAGGGTTTCCTGTAGAAATGATTGTACGCGGATACCTTTGTGGTAGTGCATGGCGTACCTATAAAAGTGGTGTACGCGAAATTTGCGGGGTGAAAATTCCTGAGGGCATGAAGGAAAACCAACAATTCCCAACGCCGATTATCACACCCACAACCAAAGCAGCACAAGGCCTGCATGACGAAGATATTTCGAAAGAAGAAATATTGGCACAAGGCTTAGTTAGTGCAGAAGACTATGCCTTGCTTGAGAAATATACCATGGCATTATTTTTAAGAGGCTCCGAAATGGCTGCCAAAAGGGGATTAATTTTAGTTGATACTAAGTATGAATTTGGAAAATACGATGGTGAAATTTACTTGATAGATGAAATTCATACGCCCGATTCTTCGCGCTATTTTTATGCAGAAGGGTATCAAGAACGGTTTGAAAAAGGAGAGGAGCAAAAACAATTATCCAAAGAGTTTGTACGGATATGGTTGATGGATAACGGATTTCAGGGCAAAGCCGGACAAACAGTTCCGGAAATGACCGATGAAATTGTGGAAGGTATTAGCGAAAGATATATAGAACTATACGAGAACATTGTAGGCGAAAAATTTATAAAAGAAGATATATCGAATATTGAGGCGCGTATAGAGAAAAATATTTCAGATTATTTGAAAACTGTTTAATAATAAACACAAAATACACAAAGGGCGCAATAATATGTTCCTTATGGTAAAAATATTCAATTGAACAGTTGCAAATAAAGAAAACTGAAGTATCTTTGCATTCGCTTTTGGAGAGATGGCAGAGTGGTCGAATGCGGCGGTCTTGAAAACCGTTGTACTGCAAGGTACCGGGGGTTCGAATCCCTCTCTCTCCGCAATAAAAAAATCCCGAGTGTAAAATGCTCGGGATTTTTCTTTTATTGATCACTTGGTGAAAAAATACAAATAGAAAAAATGTCAATTATAAAATATTAGAATTTATAAATACAAGAAAATAATCCTCTAATGTTAGCTACTTCCTTTTCATTAATAACAGTACCATCTGTTTTAGTATTACCATATGCAGCTGCAGTATATTCTACTTCAACGGCTAAGGTCATTTTACCTGCAGGAAAAACTAAGCGAGGAGCAATGCGGTAAGCATAGTCGATATTATTACCTCTAGCATAATAAGTACCTGTAATGTTTTCTTCAGCGCCTAAATTTTTACATAAACCACCAAATAAACCTACCTGCATTTTCTTACCTTTGGAATTCATATCAATCCAACCAGAGGCTGTTGCCGTATTTGTATATTCAACAGCACCGGTTGCTGCATCTGGAACTGAAGTTGCAGCATAACCACCAATCATAGTTAAATCGTATGGATTTTGAGCATAAACTCCTTCCATTTTAACTACAAAACGGTTAAACTCAAGTTTGCCATATGCAATGGCTGAGAAGCTTTGAATAAGCTCTGTTGAAACACTCTTACCTAAAGTTCCTGTAGTGTTTGTTTGAGGTAATAAAGTCTTATAATCTGCTCCAATTCCAAAAACATGTTCTGTAGAGTCTGGTTTATATTGGATTTGAGCATGTACATTGGGGATAGATGAGTTTCTAATAAATATTGAACTTGGTGTTGTTGGTCCAGCACTAGTAATTGAACTTGGTGTTGTTGGTCCAGCACTAGTAAAATCTCTTTGTGTAGCTGCGGAGATAAATCCTTTTAAGCTTCTGCCTAGGTTCTGACTAAGTCTAATTTGAGGGTTGCGTGAAAAAGGTTGAAAAGGCACCCCTGTATTAAAAGAAATAACCCCCGGAAAACACTCAGCAACAAACATAGGATGCCAATATTGTCCCATTAATAATTCAGTAGATTTCCAGTTTAATTTTGCGAAAGCATGGCGTAAACGAAATCCGTTTTCATCCCCTGCATTACCAAAAAAGTCTGCTTCTAATACACCGGAGGTTTTAGCCCCAAAAGCATCCGGACCAGTAATTGAACCCGTTAGTCTCGATTGAATTGCTAAAAAATTGGTACTAGGATGAGAATTGATATCCTTGTTATTAATATCTAGGTTTTCTGCCAGTGGATACAGTAGAAAATGACCTTCTCGTGCCATAGCCACTTCGCGAGAATCCATGAAGAAATCAGACTTAACAAAGCCATTAAATTTTATGCCGTAATTAGTTACATGCTTTTCTTGAGAATAAGAAGAAATAGAGAGGCATGCTATACAAGCTAATACTAAATTTCTCATAAGTTTGTTTTTTTATTTTTCAATTAAAATTGATATTATAGGTGATAATTAGTTTATTATACCCAATTACTTATGCAGGCTTAATACATTCTTTATGTAATGATCGTAATGAATATATGAGAATCGTTGCAATAAATAACACCCCTGAACATATATAAAATGCATAGTTTGCGGCATTATCCGGAATAACATCGTTCATATAACCAAAAAAGGGAGGTGCTAACAAACCGGCTGTTGCCCAACCAGAAAGCACTAATCCATGAATCGCTGACATACGCTTTGGTCCAAACAAATCGCTTATAAGTGAAGGAATAGTACCAAAACCACCACCATATGAGGCAATGGTATATGAAATTAAGATACCAAATAATAAGGGAGATGTAATATGAGGTAATACTAAAAAGGCAATAGCTGATGTTCCTAAAAGAAGAATAAAGGCAAATATACGACCAACTATATCAGAAAGCCATGCCCAGAAAAGTCTGCCAATACTATTGCCTACAGAAGCTGCTGCTATTAATGTGGCACCTGCTGCTGCTAGTTTTGCCGTACTTAAAGTGGAATCAGCATTGCTTAAAACACTCTGCATCATGGGAGACATCAAGCTAATAATACCTAAACCAGCAACACTATATAGAAAACATATCATCCAAAGCTTTACACGAGTGGCTGTGACATGTTCATATACTTCCGAAATGGTAGGTATAATGTTGGCTGCATTTGCACTCTGTGGGCTATATATAAACTTGCAAGATATTGACATAATAACTGCATATACAGTAGCAATTAGTAAAAATGTTAATGCAATGTTGCCCGAGGTAATATTCATTGAAATAGGAGCAAATACTTTACTCATAAATAAAGCACCTAAGCCAAAACCCATTACAATAACACCTGTTGCAAATCCTTTTCTGTGAGGAAACCATCCGGCTACTGTTGTAACTGCAGTTACATAACCAGTTCCAAGTCCAATGCCTCCAATTACACCATACCCTAAAGCCAAAATAATAAAGCTAAGCCAGCTTACCCAAGGAGTGTCTATGCTTCCAATAACTCCGGATCCTAGATATAAACCTAGTGCGGCAATAAGATACCCCGAAACAAAAAAGTATGATGCACGCTTCATTAAACGACGACTACCTAACTTAGACACTAGAGGGCCGGTATAAAGTGCGGAAAATCCTAATCCTGCTACGGCAAGACTAAAAACCGCCGAAACCTGCATGTTACTCCACTTAAATGCTTCAATAAGAGGTTTTGTAAAAAAACTCCAAGCGTATACAGACCCGAGACTTGCTAACAGAACAACACCTGCAATAAGTATAATACGGCGGTTTGGTTTCTTTCCAAGTTCTGGTTCATTAAACTGTTTATTACGATTTTTCATAACTAGTACTATAATTTAATTGTTTGTTTAACATTTATTATTTTAAGCAAAAATTAGTAATTACTTTAATGAACCTCCAGTATCAACATGAAATTGAAAACAAGGAGTTATATTTTGAAAATGTGATTTTTTTTATTAAAACGGTTATTTTTAGGGAACAAAAAAATCTATAGTAAATTTTAAAAGACAGGTATTGAATTAAAAAAAACAAAAGTAGCATATATTTATAGGAATTGAATATCAAATAAGTTGAAACATAACATTGTTTTAAATCAACTTTTTATTATTTTTGCACGAAAAGATAGTATAACTAAATATGCGAATATCAAAAAAGAGGAATTGTTCTGATTGTATTCAAAAGTGTGATATTCATGATGTTTTGTCTAAAGTTAACGGACAGGATACAACTGTAAGTCATTTACATGCGCAATATAAAAAACACGATATAATTTGCAAGCAGGGTACTGAAGTTACTCATGCTATGTTTTTAGTCAAAGGCTTTGCTAAAATGTATATTGAAGGTCTCAATAATAAAAACATAATATTGTATTTACTAAAACCACCGGCATACATTGGTTTGCTTTCTTTTTTTGAGTCTCCAAAATATTCCTATTCTGTAACAGCTATTGAAGATTGTGAGGTTTGTTTTATCGAATTAGATTTGGTAAAAAAAATGTATATAGAAAACCACGAATTATTGTTGTGTTTAAATAAAGCCTTCGGAAAATCAGTTTCAACCATTTTTAAAAAGATTATTTCCTTGAATCAAAAGCAAATTCGTGGCAGAATAGCAGAAAATCTAATTTATTTATCAGAAATTTATAGTGCTAATAAATTCCACTTAAAATTATCCCGTAAAGAGATTGGAGAAATGGCAGCAATTTCAGAAGAGAATACTGTTCGCTTGCTTTCCGAATTTGCAAAAGAGAAAATTATTGCCATTAATGGCAAAGAGGTTGAAATACTTGACATGTCTCTATTGAAGAAGATTTGTGAAGTCTGTTAAACACAAATCTTTTTGAATAAATTTCCTCTCGACGACAAATTTAATGATTTCGAATGCTTTTAAAATAAACATACTCGTTTCCAATTAAACCGTTTTATGGACAAAATTATTTCCTTACTCGCAGGGTCCCTAAACCTAAAAGAAAAACAAGTTGCAAATACCGTTAAACTACTTACCGAAGGAGCTACTATCCCTTTTATAAGTCGATATCGCAAAGAAATGACCGATAATTTGGATGAAGTGCAAATAGCAGCAATAAAAGAACAATACGAGAAATATTGCGAATTAGCAAAGCGAAAAGTCAGCATCCTAAATACAATCGAAGAGCAACAAAAACTAACACCTGAACTCCGTATTCGCATAGAAAATTGCTATGATTTAACTGAACTTGAAGACATCTATCTGCCGTATAAACCTAAGCGGAGAACAAGGGCAGAAGTAGCCCGAGAAAAAGGCTTAGAGCCCTTAGCACGTATCATAATGAAGCAAACCGAAAATAATATTCAGGCTTTGGCTGCGTCATTTGTTAAAGGTAAAGTAAATAATGCTGATGAAGCACTAGCTGGAGCACGCGATATTATTGCCGAGTGGATAAGTGAAAACGAAAAAGTGCGCATTACCTTACGCACTATTTTTACAAAAGATGCCGTAATTACCTCTACCGTAATTAAAGGGAAAGAATTTGACGGTGAAAAATACAAAGACTATTTTGATACGAGTGAGCTATTACGCAACTGTTCTTCTCATCGGTTGTTAGCGATGCGTAGAGGTGAAGCTGAAGGCTTTTTGCGGGTTGCTATCGCTGCTGATGAAAAAAGCTGTATCGAACGATTAGAAAAAATAATTGTTCTTAGAGAGTCTCTTTCTTCTTTACAAGTAAAAGATTCATTGACAGATGCTTATAAACGGTTATTGAAACCATCCATTGAAACAGAATTTGCCAATATCAGCAAAGAAAAAGCCGATACAGAGGCAATACGGGTCTTTACCGAAAACCTTTCACAATTGCTATTAGCACCACCTTTAGGCGAAAAACGAGTATTAGGCATAGATCCGGGATATCGATCTGGCTGTAAGTTAGTGTGTTTGGATGCTCAAGGCAATCTGTTGCACAACGAAACTATTTATCCGCATCCACCACAAAGTGATTACCAAACAGCAACACGAAAAATTCAGAAAATTGTAGAGGCTTATGATATTCAGGCTATTGCTATTGGCAATGGCACTGCAAGCAGGGAAACCGAACAATTTATTCAGAAAATAAGATACGATAGGGAAGTAAAAATTTTTGTAGTTAGTGAGAATGGTGCTTCTATCTATTCTGCTTCAAAAATTGCCCGCGATGAGTTCCCTACTTATGATGTTACGGTACGAGGAGCTGTTTCTATTGGCCGTCGTTTGATGGATCCCTTAGCCGAATTAGTAAAAATTGATCCAAAGTCTATTGGTGTGGGACAGTATCAACACGATGTTGATCAAACACGCCTAAAAAAGGCACTGGATCTTACCATTGAAAGTTGTGTTAATAAGGTTGGGGTAGATTTAAATACAGCAAGCAAGCATTTATTAACTTATGTTTCGGGACTTGGCTCTCAATTAGCGCAAAATATTATCGATTACCGCACAGCTAATGGGGCCTTTCAATCGCGAAAACAATTAATGGAAGTGCCTAAAATGGGTGCTAAATCGTTTGAGCAATCGGCCGGATTTTTACGTATTCGCAATGCCGAAAACCCCCTTGATAATTCGGCCGTTCACCCGGAGAGTTATTCTGTTGTTCAGAAAATGGCAAAAAAACTAGGACTTACTGTTCAGGAGCTTATTGCCAATAAAGCAGTGAAATCGACGCTAAACCTAGCTGATTTTGTGACAGATAAGGTTGGTATACCTACCTTAACCGATATTATACAAGAACTTGATAAACCAGGCAGAGACCCTCGACAAGGCATCAAAGTTTTTGAATTTGATCCGACCATAAAGAAAATTGAAGATTTACGGATAGGTCAGGTATTACCCGGAATTGTAACCAATATAACCAATTTCGGAGCGTTTGTTGATGTGGGCATAAAAGAAAATGGCTTGGTACATGTGTCTAATATGGCCGATAAGTTCGTTTCTGACCCCACCGAAATTGTAAGAATGCACCAACATATACAAGTAAAAATACTCGAGGTTGATACCGAACGAAAACGGGTGCAGTTGAGTATGAAAGATATTAACTAAATTAACCCTAGCAATTTCTGTCTTCATAATTACCATTGTTTATAACTAGTTGAAATTTCAGATTTCAGATTTCAGATTTATTTTTACCTTTGCATCGTTTTGGAAAAGGGAATCCGGTGAAACTCCGGAACAGTACCCGCTGCTGTAAAGCCGTCTCGATTACTATCGGGAAAAAAGCTTTTAACAACTAAGTCACTGTTCGTCAAGGCGAATGGGAAGGCGTTAAAAGTCGGATAAGTCAGAAAACCTACCAACACAAACCACAATCCATTTGCTTTCGGGAATAAAAGCAGGAGAGAACAATTGTACCCCAATTATTTTCATCCACCCCGCTTATTCTCTCTAAGTAGTTTTGATTGTGATTAACTAATTATTTATTATTTAATTACAAAGTACTATTATGAGAAAAAAAATCATTTTCAGCTTTTTAGCAACGAGTTTAGTGTTATTTTTTACGGCATGTGACGAAGAAAAGAAATATGCCACAGTAGATTTCGAAGACATTAGTCTTGACAGCACTCAAGTGCATAAAACAAGCGCATTTACCTCAGGAGCAATTACTTTTGCAAATGCCTACACTGCTGATTGGGACTATTATGAAGGTTTTGCAGCGTCAGCTAAAACAGATATGGAAACAGCAGGTTTTACCAACGATTTAAGCGTATATGCAACATCAGCGGCATCAGGTAAACAATTTGCCGTTATTTACAAAGATAATGCTTCCTGTAGTTTTGATTCAAACACCGAATATATTATCCGTGATATCAAATTAAACAATAATACTTATGCTTATTTAAGCATGAAAAACGGAGACTTGTATTCGAAAAAATTTGTGACAAACGATTGGTTTAAAATAACCATCTTCGGACATAACAAGCTTGATGTTAAGCTTGATAGCATTGATTTTTACCTGGCCGATTTTAGAGACGGAAAAGCTTATATTTGTGACAAATGGACAACCGTAAACTTAGAAAAACTAGGGTTGATAAATAAGCTTTCATTTTCTTTTAGTTCTACAGACAACGGTGAATGGGGTATGAATACGCCTGCTTATGCTTGCATAGACGACATCACATACATTCTTCCGGAATAAAAAAAAACTGACTTTTATCTGCCAATAAAGGTTATTTAAATGGGCTTGTATTTATAAAATACAAGCCCATTTTTTTTTATAATCCCAAAATTTATTCTATTATTGTAAAAAACTAGACTATTATGATAGAACAACTCCTCGAATTGGATAAATTTCTCTTATTGTTTATTAATGGATTTCATGCCGATTATTGGGATAGTTTTTTCTGGCTCTTTACTCAAAAAGAAACTTGGATTCCCTTGTATATCGGCATACTATATCTCATTATAAAAACAAAAAAAACTGAAGCCACCTGGATAATTGTTGGGCTACTACTAATGTTTTTTTTAGCCGATCAAGCTTCTTCTTCGATACTAAAACCCTTGGTTGCTAGACTAAGACCTTCGCACGAGCCTTCGCTTGAGGGTTTTGTACATTTAGTAAAC
The DNA here is from genome assembly GCA_945897785.1 of Paludibacter jiangxiensis. Classification (GTDB taxonomy): domain Bacteria; phylum Bacteroidota; class Bacteroidia; order Bacteroidales; family Paludibacteraceae; genus JAFGVL01. The sequence goes on along the minus strand of CAMDGD010000026.1, from coordinate 1,078 downwards.
GAATACAAAGGAGGTAGATTTGGTTTTGTTTCATCGCATGCAGCCAATTCTTTTGGCTTAGCCTTATTTACAAGTATTTTATTTCGTAAAAAGAAGTATTCCTTTGCTATATTTTTATGGGCGGGTATTAATGCATATTCTCGTATGTATTTAGGAGTACATTATCCGGCAGATATTATCGGCGGAATTATAATTGGTTTTTTTGCAGTATGGCCTTCCATACTTCTATTGAAAAGATTTCAACCGGTAGTTTTTAAACGGAATATCTACAGAAACTACTCAACTATTCATTTTTGGAATACTGAAAAATTATTGCTTTGGATATTACTAATCTCTTTTGTGTTATTATTTATTGCTGCATTTTTTATATAAACCAAAATATGATTTTAACAAAACGACTAACAATGCTAAAATATATGTTGTAAAAAACAAGAAAAAAATTTGGAGTTTTTTTAAGAAAACAGTAAATTTATCCAAGAAATCAATACAGAGTCTAGATTATTAACCTTTTAAATAAAGCGCTATGACAAGAACTATCACCTTTAATGAGTTGAGAAAAATAAAAGACAATTTACCAGATGGTAGTATGTCGCAAATTGCCGAAGAACTTGGGCTATCAACTGAAACTGTACGTAATTATTTTGGTGGACACAATTACAAAGATGGCATTAGTGTTGGTGTTCATATAGAACCGGGTCCCGACGGTGGTTTAGTTTCACTTGATGACACTTCAATTTTAGATTTAGCGATAACTTACGCCAAATCGTAAACTGTATTAATAATAAGAAAAAGCAATAACCAGTTGTTATTGCTTTTTTTTATTTATTTGCATTAATAATAAGCTCATGTTAAGTACATGACAAAAATTTAAAAATATCTATATCTGATTGAAAATGAGTATTTAAAAGAACAGAAGCAATAAAAGTTAGCCCGTTTTTGAAAAAACTTTTAGCCCTCCTGCCATTATTTAGTATTCTTATTGATTTTACTTGTTCGTGTAAGTATATTCCAATTAGATATGCCCATGTAAAAGCAATTAAAACTAATGATAATAGTTTTTCAATTCTTTCAATATCAG
>CAMDGD010000025.1 GCA_945897785.1 Paludibacter jiangxiensis | reverse complement strand
ATTAAAGCGCCACTACCAAAACCAATTTCTAAATTTGCACCTAAATTATCAGTGAAAAAATATCTTCCACCTAAAGCTGTTCTTAAAGCTACAGGTAAAACATTTAAACTAATACTAGCTTCACTATATGAAGGGTCTGTAGTTTCAATGTTGAAAGAAGAGCTTGCATAACCAGCACCAAGCATCCAATATGGGTCAAAACTGTCTGATGAACCAAAATGTAAGTTAAATGCTACCATTCCTCTAATTCTAGGAAGGGATACTTTATAATCATATGAACTGATAGGGTCTTGCCATGTAACAGAGTTACTTGCATAGCCAATAATTAATCCTATACCTACTTTATCAGAAACTAGATATTCAAATTTTCCACCCAACGGACCTAATGATCCGATCTCTGTTCCAGTAACACCACTAGCAGTAGCTGCTTCTAGTACGCTTCCATATAAATCAGGAAAACCGTAGAATGCATCTACAATCATAGTTCCTTGTTCAACGGCCTGTGCTTTTACACTCATAGTGCTAAAACTAACTGCAGATACTAATGCAGCAATAAGCAAAATCTTTTTCATAAGTTAAAATTTTAATAAATAATTGTTTTGTTTAATAAATAATTGTTCTGTTTTAATAATATTGGCAAATATATACATTCTATTTAATTTAACAAACACTTGTATTAATTGCAAAAGTGAAAATTTTGATTACTCAACTTGATGTAAATAATCTTTAGATAAAAGCATTTTTTTGGTAAGCATACGGCAAGGTTCTCCTTGTGGCGAGATGCCTTCAATTTCTATTTTGTAAGGTGCTAAGCGGTCGGCAGTATAAAAACTAAAAACAGCCTGTCCTTTACTGTCAGTGCGTAGTTCCGGTATAAAAATTAGGGTGCTTCGCCAGTCGGGTAAGGGATTGCTTCTTGCTGAAAAATGCTCGTACTTGGGTACATAAAACTGTACATTATCGGCATAACCCAAGGGCATTATCGAGGCAATAGTATGTTTGTCGGCACTAGATAAAATAGGATTAGACACCTTAAAGCTAAGGCTAAGTAAAGTGTTGCTTGCCGTAGGTTCTTTTGCTGGAGATTTAAATACAGTCACAGCCTCCAATTGGTTTATCGGAATATGTTTTATTTCGTTGTACGAATAAATAATATTATCGATAGCAAACCGGGGCCCCTTAATTATTTCTTCGTGTGGATTATCTCCTTTTTTTGTTTTTGGTTGCATTTCTTCGTTCCAGCCTTCCATACCGGGCAAGCTTTGTAGTAAAGCAGGTAGCGATTCGTTTTCCCGTTCTTTTAACAGGGGCCCTTCCAATATATACTCTTCGGAGCTGTATCGAAAGGGTTCATTTTTTACTGTTTCGATTAGTTGTGGGGCAGTAATGGATATTAATCCCCTATTTCGTGCATAAATATTTCGGGTGCCATTTTCGTTAAAATATTTTTCGTTGGTAACGAGCATATATTCATCGGTAATTGCTGTTGCTGCTTTATCAGGAAAAATATTGTCGTCGATATTCGGAAAAGAAGGTTCGTTTGTTTCGATACGGATTTTTTCGTTTGTTGGCTTTTTCCGTCTGGCTTCGAGGGTAAATTGTGTTTTGTCGGGAAAACGAAGGCTGTCGAAAATAAAATACCCCCGGGCATCGGTAGTTGTTTCGTCAAAATACAGTATATTAGGAGCGTAAGCCAATACTTGCACATCTTTTAAAGGGATACCCTTATTTCCCATAAGTACTGTACCCGACAAGTCGAATCCTTTTTCGCGCTTAAATAGGTCTTCTTTTACTTCGCCTTCCAGCACTTTTTGAACTGAAAAACGCCTCCATCCTTGTGTCATCAGCAATAAATCAATTGCTTCTTCGGCATTTTTGTTGGCTGGGTCGAAATACAAGCCGGGTTTCTCTACAAACCCTTTTATATCTGAAGTAAGCAATAAACGGCTCATAATATTTTCTGCACCGGCATCATAGTCAACTGCTGAGGCATCAGTTACTGAAACGGAAAATGTGCCGTTTTGTATTGGTTTACCTTTTGAGTCTCTTGCGGTTAGTTGGCAAGTTACCGGTCGCCGTTTTTCATGTACCAAGCGCGAAAAATCGATGGAAACAGATGTTTCTTGTAAAGGGCGCACAAAAGCCAGCCGTTCAGAGATGGATGTTCCAGTTTTATCCAGCAATACAAAATGGGCAATGCCGGGATGCATGTCTTTGGTGTTGAAGACTACCGCCGGGGTAAATCCGGAAATGAATTCCCGATAAAAAACCGTTCCTCCCATATGTCCCAATAAAATCAAGGAATCGTTAACCATGCGGTTCATTTCCGACTTAACATGAACCAATATCCGTCCGTATTTTACCACAGCCCCCAAAGCGCAAGTTTCTTTTTTTGCTTTGGGCAAGTCTATTCGTCTGGTTTCGCCATCGGCAGTAGTAAAGACAACATAATACCGTTTATATATTTCGGTAAAGAAGCAAAACTTGCCCATACCTACATGTTTACTTTTAAATTCGGTTACTTTTTTGTCGTCGTTGTCGTATAGTACTCCGCTTACAGGTATACCCAATCCATCAGTTTTTATTGCCTTAAAAGCAATGCAATTGGTTGTTCCGTGAATTACTTCGCCCCCTTCGGGGAAGATTTGCACATCAAATTCGTTTTTGGTAGGAATAACAAAGGAGCGTTCGTACTTATTTACAGAATCCTCGTAAAAAACAGTGAGGGTAGGTTTTTGCTGGTCAAGTTTTTTTGGATTGTATTCAAATCGGAAGAGGCCGTCAACAGTAGTTTCTGCTGATTTCCTTCGGGGTTTCTTTCCCATAAGAGTAACCGTATATCGAATCTCTTTTAGGGCTAAAGGCTTATCTTTTCTGCTAAATTTTATTTCTGCCATTGCCATTTTATCGGTTAAAAAAGTAAACGAAACCGAGGTTTTAATTTCGCTCGATAAATTATTGCCGATAAAAAATGGCCGTATAAAAAAATAGGCATCGCCGGCATTGCGCATATAGTTTGTGTATGCCCGCACACGGTAGGTGCCCTCGGATAGCATCTCGTTGAGCTTAAAACTGCCACTGAATATGCCCTCAATTTTATTAATCTTTTGCCGGTAGATTAAGGAATCCCTACTGTTTATCAATTCAACAATAAGTGTGTTGCAAAGGGTATCTTCGGTTAAGCTTGCGGCGTCGAGTAAATATGCCCTAAACCACATCCGTTCGCCACTGGCATAATAGGGCTTGTCAAAATGCAGGTAGATTTTTTCTTGCTTGGGAACAGGCAACTTCTCTAGATTGGCCCACGGTTCGATATCTACTTCTATTGTTTGAGCAGTAAGGCTGTTGAAACAATACATTGCCAACAGAAAAGGAATAAGATATATGTGTTGTTTTGCCATAAGGTTATTTCTGAACAAACAAAAATATTAAAATTGAACGGATATGCAAGAATGTTTGGAAATCTTTTGCTGATAGCTTACTTTTTAACGCTGTTTTTATACCTTTGAGGTAAATTTTAAAAACATCGGTATGATACCTCCTTTTTTAACAGAAAACGATAAAGTTGCTTTAGTTTCTCCTTCGGGGGCTGTTGACACAAATTACATTAATGGTGCTGTAAAATTACTATCCGAATGGGGTTTAGAACTTATAATAGGAGCCCATGCGAAGGGAAAAATAGGCAGATACTCGGGTAGTATAGAAGAGCGGATATCTGATTTTCAAGAAGCCATTGACAATCCGGATATAAAAGCGATTTTATGTGCTAGGGGTGGGTACGGCTTAATTCAGATTATTGATTTTCTTGATTTTTCCGCCTTCGAAATTAAACCAAAGTGGATTATTGGCTACAGTGATATTACTGTTTTGCATGCACTTACTGCCAATATTGAAGTTGTGTCTATACATAGCCACATGGCTCGACAACTAAGCAGCTTACCTGCAAATTCAGCATCCGTTAAAAACCTTCGAAATGTATTGTTTGGCGTAATGCCGTCGTACACAACACCTTCGCATCCATTAAATAGAAAAGGGAATGTGCAAGGGGAGGTAATTGGTGGAAACCTATCCGTTTTATATAGCTTGCGTGGCACACATCTCGATATGGATGGATATAGAAAAATCCTTTTTATCGAAGATATCGGCGAAAAACCGTATCATATTGATAGGATGATGCATAACCTAAAAATGGGCGGCATACTCGAAAACTTGGAAGGGCTAATTGTTGGACAGTTTACCGATTATGAAGAAGACCCGTTGATGGGAAAAACGGTTTACGAACTAATAGCCGATGCTGTTAAAGAATACGAATATCCTGTATGTTTTAATTTTCCGGTAGGACATGTTGACAACAATATGCCTTTGCTAATTGGTGCCGAAGCTCATTTTATTGTTAGTGATAAAGAAGTGCAGTTAAATTATTAATTTTCCCTGTAATTAATTGAAAAGAATCCGTGTTTATTTAAGTCTATTGTTTTTTCCCTGCGTACTTATGCTTGCTCAACAAAAACTCAGTTTGGATGATGTTACTCCCGGTGGAAAGGGATACGAAATAAAAACACCGAAAAATCTACCCCAATTGCAATGGTGGTCGGATACGTTGGTGTTTGAAGAAAACAATGCCATTGTAAGGCTTCGTCCGGCTACTCAAAAAAAAGAGCTGTTGTGTACTTTGGATCAATTGAATGCAGCTTTAATAAAGGCGGAACTTCCTCCAAGAAAAAAGTTCCCTTCGTTTTTTATGCCTGCGAAAAAAGCAACTGTCTTTTTTCAAGCAAAAGATACTGTGCTAATGTATAATACGCGCACGGAAGCAATACAAAAGATAGTCTTTATGAAAGGGAGCCAACATATTGATTATTGTGCCCAAAATGGCTGTTTTGCCTATACCATTGATAACAATTTGTGGTTAAATAATGGTGAAAATAATTTGCCGATTACGGCGGGTACAGATAAGGCAATTGTTCATGGACAGGCAGTGCACCGCAATGAATTTGGTATAAGAAAAGGAACATTCTGGAGTCCAAAAGGTAATTATCTTGCATTTTACACTATGGACGAGAGTATGGTTAGCAAGCATACTTTGCTAGATAATAGTTGTAATCCTCCTAAACCAAAAGTGATTGCCTACCCTGCCGCAGGAGAAGCTTCGCATTGGGTAAAAATAGGTATTTATTCGGTGAAAACAGGAAAAATAGCTTACTTGAATACCGGTGCTCCATTCGACCGTTATTTTACTAACCTTAGCTGGACACCCGACGAGAAAGAGTTGTTGGTGGCAGAGCTTAATCGTACACAAAAGCTGTGTGAGTTAAAAGCATATTCTATTCGACAAGGAACTGTGCGCATCCTTTTTTCCGAAAGTTCCAATACTTTTGTTGAGCCTGAGCATCCGCCGTTTTTTATCGATAGTATGCATTATTTATGGCTTAGTAAACGAAGCGGATATCAGCATATATATTGTTATCATCTTACTAATAACTCGTACAAAACACTTACAAAAGGAGATTGGAATGTAGTTGATATGTTGGGGATACATGAGGCTTCGGGTACTGTGTTGTTTAGCTCAACCGAAGCTTCTCCTTTAGAAAAAAATTTGTATGCATTGTCTGTTGCTGATGGTAAGCAAGTGCAGATTTCGACCGAAGGAGGGCAGCATCAAGGCTTAGTTTCGGCTTCCGGACAGTTTCTTGTTGATCAGTATTCTGCCTTAACCATTCCTCGAAAAATAGACCTTTATCGTATTCCGGAGAACAATAGCGTGCGGTTACTCTCGGCCGAAAATCCCTATCTGTCTGTTGCCATGCCTGAAATACAGCTTGGCAAGATTACGTCTGTTGATAAGCAAACCGACTTGTATTATCGCTTAACACTTCCTGTAAATTTTAGTCCGAAAAAAAAATATCCTGTTGTAGTATATGTGTATGGCGGACCGCATGTGCAGTTGGTTCAAAATACCTGGCTAGGAGGGTCAAAAGGCTGGGAGTTGTATATGGCACAACAAGGCTTTGTTTGTTTTTCGCTTGATGGCAGAGGCGCTGAAGGAAAAGGAAAGGTGTACGAGGATTTGTTGTATAATAATATTGGTAAAATTCCGCTCGAAGATCAACTCGAGGGTATTGCTTTTTTACAGTCCTTGCCTTTTGTTGATAGCACGCGCATGGGTGTTTACGGCTGGAGTTTTGGTGGATTTATGGCACTTCAGCTAATGTTGAAAACGCCCGGTATTTTTAAAGCAGCCGTTGCCGGTGGTGCTGTAACTGACTGGCGTTTATATGAGGCAATGTATGGAGAACGGTATATGCAAACCCCTGCAGAAAATCAGCAAGGGTATGCCGAAAATGATGTAAGTAACTTTGTTTCTAACTTAACCGGAAAGTTATTGCTTATTCATTGTGAGCTCGACCCCGTTGTGCGTATTGCCCATGCAGAAAAGTTTTTACAAGCAGCCAACGCAGCCCATAAAAAAGTGCCTTTTATTCGCTACCAAAAACACGAGCATAATGTACATGGAAAAGATAGGGTAGGGTTGTTTAAAACAATTAGTGCTTTTTTTGAACAGCATTTGTGCGTGTTTTAATACCCTCTTTTTATTAGCGCAATAAACTCTTCACGGGTTTTTTGGCTTTCAAAAACACCGGTGAAATCCGAAGTTGTAGTTACGGAGTTTTGTTTTTCTACCCCACGCATTTGCATACACATATGCTGTGCTTCAATAACCACCATTACGCCCAAGGGATTAAGCGTTTCTTGAATGCAATTTTTTATATCGGTAGTCATCCGTTCTTGTACTTGTAGTCTGCGTGCAAAAACATCTACTATCCGTGCAATTTTGCTTAATCCGGTAATGTATCCGTTTGGAATATAGGCCACATGCGCTTTGCCAAAAAAGGGTAGCATATGGTGCTCGCATAAGGAATAGAAATCAATTTCTTTAACAATTACCATTTGGCGGTAATCCTCTTTAAACATGGCGCTTTTTAAAATTTCTTGAGGGTCCAGGTCGTAACCTTTGGTTAAAAACTCCATGGCTTTTGCCACGCGAATAGGGGTTTTTAGTAAACCTTCGCGCGCTACATCTTCGCCCAATAGACGGATAATTTCGGTATAGTGTTTAGCAATGGCTTCTGTTCGTTGGTTTATGGCAGTTGCCTCTGTTTCTTTTTCTTTCATTGTACTAAATTTGAATTATTCCGGAGCTAAAATTTGTTCTTTAACAATATAAATTTCTTGTTGAAGTTCAGGAAGGGCTTTTTTTAAGTCGTCTCTAAGTCGTTGTGCTTCAGTCATCGACAAGCAATCGCCAACACGCACTTTCCAGAAAGGAGACATATACGAAACATAAACCGTTAGTTCGGGAAACCGGTCTTTAATTTTTTCTTCTGTTTTATATGCTTGGGGTTTAGCGGTTCGTTGCTCGTTACTCGAAAAAACTTGTACCCGAAAACCGGAGGTAGTCATAAAAGATTTGTTCCGGCTATCCCGTTCTTTTTTTTCTAACACCAGGGTTTTTATTCGTTCGTCTTGCGTTAGTATTATTTGCCCTTTGGAAGTGTCGCTATTTTCTGTAAGCTTTTCGAAAATAGTTAATTCTGCATCCAACTCGCCAAGTGCTTGTTGTGCAAAACCCCACTGAATATGCATCAGTAGTAGAAAAAATAAAAAAGTCAACTGTTTTATCATCGAAATATAATTTGTATTATTTGCTTTTACTTGTCATTAGAGAAAAGTGTGCCTAGTTGTATTTCATATGAAAAATAAAAGACAATGTTCTGCTTTGATTTGAAATGCAAAGGTATAAAATGTTAAGCATCAAGCCTGCTAATTGCACAGAATTTTGTCCTTATAATAGTGAGGAAGGAGCATATTGCCCATTTTACCGAAAAAATATGCAAACTGTCATTTTAATTTATCCAAGATAAAATTTATCTTTGTTGAGTATCGAAAGTAAAAAATGGTTACTTAATTAATTCGTACGTAAAATCTCGTGAAGAAATTTGCTTTAATAGTTGCCGGAGGTAAAGGAGAGCGGATGCAAGCCGACCTCCCAAAACAATTTATTATCATAGCGGAAAAGCCCTTGCTTATGCACACTATCGAAGCTTTTTATGCTTACGATAAGACCATAGAAATATTGCTTGTATTGCCGGCTATACATACTGATTATTGGCAAATGTTGTGCAATAAATTCCATTTTACTATTCCGCACAAAGTAATTATTGGAGGAGCTACCCGTTTTCATTCTGTATTTAACGGATTACAAGTTGTGAGTACTAATGCATTGGTGGCTGTGCATGATGGAGTGCGTCCATTTGTGAGCAAGAAAACATTAGAGAATTGTTTTACGGCTGCTAAAATATATGGTTCCGCAGTGCCTTCAATTGCCTTAGTTGATAGCATACGATATTTCGATGAAAAGGGAAATAAATCGCTAAACCGAAGCAATTATTGCTTGATACAAACACCGCAGGTATTTTTAAGCAACGAATTGTTGGAAGCATATAAGCAACCGTATAACGAATTTTTTACTGACGACGCGTCAGTCTTAGAGGCTATGGGTAAACTAATACACTTAGTAGAAGGCAATCCTGAAAACAGTAAAATTACTACGGCAAACGATTTACTGCTAGCCGAAGTTTATTTGTCGAAGCAACCAAAGTAAATGGATGTAACTACAGACATACAATTTTTACCTGGCATGGGCCCAAAACGAGCCGATCTGCTCAAAACGGAATTGGCTATTCACACCATAGAAGATTTGTTGGCGTACTATCCGTATAAGTATATTGATAGAAGTCGTTTTTATTTTGTACAAGAAATAAACCCCGATTTGGCCCATATTCAGGTAAAAGGCAAGTTGCGGAATATTAAAAAAACCGGTCAAGGTAGAAACCAGCGTCTTTCGGCTATGCTCTACGATAGTACCGGTCAGGTGGAATTGATTTGGTTTCAGGGTATTCGTTTTGTGAAAGACAAGCTGAAGGTAAATGTAGATTATGTTGTTTTCGGTAGGCCCTCTGTGTATAAAAACTTTTATACTATTGCTCATCCTGAAATAATTCCGGCAAATCCGCAGAACGAACAAAAACAATTAGGTTGGCAGGCACATTACAATACTTCGGAAAAGATGAAAAAACATTTTTTGAATGCTGCTGCTATTCGAACAATTATTTACGAGGCATTAAAACTTGTTCAGCAAAATATACCCGAAACCTTGCCTGATTACTTGTTGCAGCAGTACCATTTAATGCCTTTACGTGAGGCTTTAGTGCAGATTCATTTTCCTAAAAATGCCGATTTACTAAAAAGGGCACAACACCGCCTAAAGTTCGAAGAGTTATTTTATATTCAGTTGAGTATCTTGCGGCAATCGAAATACCGTGAGCTAAAGTTTAAGGGATTTGTATTCCCCAAAATTGGCAATTTCTTTAATACTTTTTTTAAGGAACACCTGCCTTTTTCTTTAACCGGTGCTCAAAAAAGAGTATTAAAAGAGATTAGACAACATGTTGGTAGTGGAAAGCAGATGAATCGGTTGCTACAAGGAGATGTGGGTAGCGGTAAAACATTGGTTGCTTTATTGTCAATGTTGATGGCGTTGGATAATGGCTATCAGGCATGTTTGATGGCTCCAACAGAAATTTTGGCAACACAGCATTTCGAAACCTTTCGTGAATTATTGCAAAAAATGGATGTGCAGATAGCTTTACTTACGGGCTCAACGAAAAAAGCTGAACGGGAAATTATTCATGAAGCCCTGCGTTCGGGGAACTTGCAAATTTTGATAGGCACACATGCTTTAATCGAAGATGTGGTTGTGTTTAAGAATTTAGGCTTTGTTGTTATCGATGAGCAGCATCGGTTTGGCGTAGCGCAACGGGCTAAGCTGTGGGGTAAAAATACCCAGCCTCCCCATGTTTTAGTGATGACGGCAACGCCAATTCCCCGTACCTTAGCGATGACTGTTTACGGCGATTTAGAAGTTTCGGTGATTGATGAGATGCCGCCTGGTAGAAAAGCCATTCAGACTTACCATTATTTTGATTCTAAGCGGATTGCGATGTTGAGTTTTTTGAAAAAACAAGTTGAAGCCGGGAGGCAAATTTATATTGTTTATCCATTGATACAAGAGTCGGAGAAAATTGATTTGCGTAACTTAGAGGAAGGCTATGTTTTTTTTAAAGAACACTTGCCAAACTACAAAATCAGTATGGTTCACGGCAAAATGAAACCTAAGGAAAAGGACGATGAAATGAAGCGATTCTCTTCCGGAGAAACACAACTGATGGTTGCAACCACCGTTATTGAAGTAGGCGTAAATGTGCCTAATGCCTCGGTAATGGTTATAGAGAGTGCCGAACGGTTTGGCTTATCGCAGTTACACCAACTACGGGGAAGGGTAGGTCGGGGTGCTGCTCAATCGTATTGTATTTTACTTACGCCCGTAAAAATTACTACAGAGACCCGTAAACGTATGGATATACTGGTTAAAAGTAATGATGGATTCGAGATTTCGGAAGTGGATTTGCAGATGCGCGGTCCGGGTGATATGGATGGCACCTCACAAAGTGGTATGCCTTTCGAACTAAAAATAGCTAATTTAGCACAAGATCAGCATTTATTGACTCTGGGGAGAAAAACTGCCATGGAAATTTTAGAAACAGATCCTTCGTTGGAAGCACAAATAAACAGCATTTTGCTCTTTCAACTGAAGAAAAAAACAAAAAACAGTATAAATTGGAGTGTAATTAGTTAAATAATACAACAAATACTTGTTTTTATCGACAAATATTTTTTTCTTTGGGCTTCCGTAAAATTTATCATCAAAATTCAACCTTTTATTTATACCTATGGAAAGAACATTTGTCATTATTAAACCAAGTGCTGTAAACAGACAATTGATTGGAGAAGTAATTTCTCGTTTTGAAAAGAAAGGCTTAAAATTAGCTGCCATGAAAATGGCTCAATTATCAGATGCTATACTACACGATCATTATAATCACTTGGTTGACAAACCATTTTTTCCACGATTAAAAGCGGCTATGCAAGCTACACCGGTAATTTTATGTTGCTGGGAAGGTGTTGATTGTGTTAATGTTGTGCGCGCAATGTGCGGAGTTACCAACGGAAGAACGGCTGATGCAGGAACTATTCGTGGCGATTTAAGTATGAGCATGCAAGAAAACATTGTACATTCATCTGATTCGCTTGAGAGTGCAGCTGTAGAACTTAAACGATTCTTTATAGATACAGATTATTTCAGCTACGAAAGAGCTGTTGATAAAGCCATTTACGCTAACGACGAAGTTTAATCTATAGTAAATCACTCCAACCGAATGATAAAAAGAGTCCTTTTAATTACTTGTTGCTTTTTAACCGTAGTTAATTTGTTGGCACAGATGAGTCCTCGTATGGAACCGAGGAAAAAAGCGTCTTTGCTAGCAGATAATACTTCGTTTGTGAAGCAAAGCCATGCTTTAGACTCTGCCATTTCAAGGCACATCATTAAAGATTTAGAAGAAGATGAGTACATCCCTGCCGATGATTTATACGAAGGTTCTTGGGGAACTACGGGGGTAAATGCCGGTAGACTTGCCATTGAAAATATACCTGATTCAATTTATTTTGATTTGACAGGATATATTCCGGCGATAGAGGGTAAAGTAACTTCTCGTTTCGGTCCTCGTTGGAAGCGATATCACTATGGCATAGACATAAAATTAAATGTTGGCGACCCTGTAGCTTCTGTATTCGATGGAAAAATTAGAATTACACGATATGATAGAGGTGGATATGGTTCGTATGTAGTTGTTCGACACGATAACGGCTTAGAAACCGTTTATGGGCATTTTTCCAAAATTTTGGTTACAGAAGGACAGGTAGTTAGGGCAGGTGAAATTATAGGGCTAGGTGGTAACAGCGGTAAAAGCACCGGACCACACCTTCATTTTGAAACACGTTTTTTAGGTAATCCTATTAATCCTGAAAAGTTTTTCGATTTTGAATTAGGTGAAGCAAAAGTAAGCAGTTACTTGATGGTTAAAGAAATTGCTTTTCATTGGGCAAAACCTTACCGTAATAAATCTCAAGAAGCCTCAACTTCAGTTGCAAAAAAGAAATTTCACAAAGTACGTAATGGTGAAACACTTACCCGAATATCTAAGCGGTATGGGGTTTCAATTAATCAATTGTGTCGATTAAATGGAATTAATAAAAAAAGATCTTTACGAGTAGGACAAACGATACGATATAATTAATGTTGAAGTAAGCGTAACCAGACTAGGATTATTTCAATCTATTCTATATTTTTTCTGAGCATTTTATACCCCCTCCATCTAAGCTATTGTACGAATGTTTGGCGCAAGCATAGCAAAGTACACTGTTATCCCTTTTTATCGTTCGGCTCGACATTGCACTTTCTCCACAGGCAGCACAAACAACACTTGTAGTAGATGGGGCATAATCAGGCACAGACACAAGCACTTCTGAAACAGCAAATAGCTTATCGAAAGGTAGTTTTAAAGTCGCAAATGCCCGTTCTAAGGCCAATTTTTTAAACCGTGCTACTGTTTCGGTATCGTGTTGTTTTTGTACTACCACTTGCTCATAGGCAAGGGTAAATTCAGGGAAGTTCGTTTGAATATAGGTTTGTGATTCCGGCAATGAGATTACGCGTATGCCTTTACCGTCTCTTTGTGTGAGGGTGAATGCTGTTTTTCCTAAGTCTTTAAAAATTAGTGCGTTATTGCCGAATGAGCAACCGGTAACAAACTGAACTCCGTCAGAAAAACAATTGTTTGTTTCTACAATAGCCAATACATCTTCCATACCATCGGTGATGGGTTTTAGTTTTTGCATGGCGTAAACGGAGGCCATAATGCCCATGGCTAAACCGGGACAAAAATGCCCATGCAGTTGCGCAGCATTTAGCAACAAAGAATCGGTATCTCCGGCAAGAATGTTATTCCAATGTTCGATGCGTGGGTTGGTTTTTAACACAGACTCGTGTAATTCTTTCAAACTTGTTTCTTTGGCAAATAGGCTAGTATCTACACTCTTAATATCAAGAATGGGGGTGTTGTTTATGGCATCCAAGCCTTCTACTAGTAAGATGTTTCCATTTCTTTTGAGAAGTTTTACAGTTGTAATGCCAATACCGTTTGGTCGGTTTGGACTGCGAGATGCAAAAACGCCTCTTTCTTCTCCTGTAAAAATATTCCCTTTTAATCGACTATTTTCTGTTTTATGAAAATAAAATACTACATCAATAAAGGAGCATAGTTCAATATTATACAAGGCTTCGGCATACTTTTCTTCAATTATAAGGGTGCTGGGTTTTTGTTTAATTTCATTCGGACTTACGGGAGTGTCGAAAGTATTTTGAACAATACCAATGGGGTGTAATGTAAACATAGCTGTTAGTTTTTTATGGGAACTGTTGGAATAACAAAAATAGCTTCATTATCTTGTATAAGTTTAACTTTTATATCAAAAAGCATTTCGAGGTTTGCTGCGGTATATACTTCGTTACCACCCGAAGCAACTATTTGTCCGCTTTTAAGCATTATTGTTTTTGAGCAATAGCGAATGGCTAAGTTAATATCATGTAATGCCATAACAATGGTTAATCCGCTTTTAGCCAGTAGGTTTAATAAATCGAGGACTTCCAGTTGATGCTTTAAATCGAGGTTGGCGGTGGGTTCATCGAGTAAAAGCACTTCCGGATCTTGAGCCAAGGCGCGTGCAATAAAAACCCGTTGCCGTTGTCCACCACTTAGCGTGTCTATGTTTTTCAATGCAAAATCGGCTAGGTCGAGTTCATTTAGTAGCTTTTCTACAATTGCTAAATCTTTTTTTGAGGGTTTAAAATGGATGTAGGGTTTACGACCAAGCAAAACCGTATCAAAAACTGTTAGCGGGTTTGCAATGTATTCATGTTGTGGAACGAAGGCAATTTTTTGCGCTAAAGCCCTTGCCCCATAGCTGTTAAGAGGACTGTTATCTATACAAACTGCCCCATGCTTTGTTTTTAGAATACCGTTTAGGCATTTAATTAACGTGCTTTTTCCGGAGCCGTTAGGGCCAACAACAGCTACAAAATCACCTGCGTCAATTTCTTCCGAAATATTTTTTATTACCGGTGTTTCGTTATACCCAAATTGTAGCTTGTTTATTTTTATTTTCATGGTTTTTTATTTTCACCCCAACCAATTAATTCCAAAACCCTTTACCCACACCCTTTAGTAATAGAAACAAAAAAAGAGGCGCTCCTATAAAGGAGGTTAAGATACCCACCGGAAGTATTACCGGAGAAATTAGTGTGCGGGCAAGCGTGTCGGAAAATAGTAAAAAAACACCGCCAAAAACCGCCGAAGCAGGGATAATAAACGCCTCGTCGCTACCAATGCATTTGCGTACAATATGAGGCACTACTAAGCCTACAAAGGCAATTATTCCGTAAAATGAAACAACTACTGCTGTACATAAGGATGCGGCAATTAACCCCGCCAGCCTAACACCACTAACATTTATGCCTAAGCTTTTGGCGTATTCATCGCCAGATTGTAATGATTTGTAGTTCCAACTTTGTGTAAAAAAAAAGCCTAGTAAGGGAACTAGCACACATAAAATAGTGCGCACATCTGTCCAGCTTGCGCGACCAAGATCGCCAAAGGACCAGAAAATTATGGATGCTAATTGCACTTCAGTTGCTACAAACTGTAGGGCAGATAAACCCGCGCCAAACAATGAACTTACTACGATACCTGAAAGGATAATTATTTCAGGATTGGCTCCTTTCTTTTTCGATACCATCAATATTACCACTAAACTAAGCATGCTCCATAGAAAGGCTGAAATGACCACAGATAACGACCCGCTATAAAAGGAGTAATTTATCGCATGAGCACTGCCGGAGCTAATTACCACAATGGCAAAGGCAGCACCAAAAGCCGCGGCACTGGATATGCCCAAGGTGAAAGGAGAGGCCAAGGGGTTTCGAAGAATACTTTGCATAACGGCTCCTGAAACCGCTAAAGCAGTGCCTGCAAAAATAGCGGCAAGTATTCGTGGTAAGCGTATATATAAGACAATTTGTTGTTCAAATTCGCTGGCATTTCCTTGAATTAACGTCCATAAGGTATTAAGATTGATGGATGCAGAGCCTGAGAATATGGCATATCCTGCCACAACAACTAAGAGTAATGCCGATGCCAAAACAAACCAAAGCCGTTTTCGCCAAAAGGTATTGTATTGTTTTACCACACTCATAAGCTGTCGGTTGATAGTTGTTTACATGCCCCAGTTTGTTGCCAGATGCTTACTGAAGCATTGTTACCTAAAAAGCATTGCATTATCTCATTGATTTTTTCGCATATTGTGATATCGGCAAATTGTTGTGGATACAACACCTTGCCTACAAACCAAGCATTTGCAAGTACCATTTCGTAACTAATGGCGTAATTATTATAAGGGAACAGGGTGTAAATACGATTGTTTTTTACAGCATCTAAGCTGGCAAACAATGGTGTGCTTGGCCTAATATCTTGTTGAACCAACTGCCAGCCGGAAACATCAATAAACAGGAGGTCGGGATTCCACAGCATGAGTTGCTCTTTATCAATATAAGTTCCTTTTATATGCGAGATTGCCTTTTTGTTGATACTTGCTGCCACATTATTGGCTTGGGTAAAAACAAAGGGTGGATAAGCCGCTTGCGTTGAAAGGATACCTCGCGCACCACTATACGAAATGCCACCAACAAATACCGAGGGTTTGTTGGTATTATTCACACCGGAAGATCGAGCTTTTAGTGCATCAATGGATTGTTGCATATACGAAATTAAGGAATCGGCACGCGCTGTTTTTCCTAAAATTTGCCCCATTAGTAGTAAGGAGGCAAAGAGGGTGTCGGGTTGTTGGTCAAATTCCGGACAAGTAATTGCTACTACCGGAATTCCGGTTTGCTTTTGCAAGGCATCAGCATCAGAAACGGTGCTGTAGGTTACAAAAATAAGTTCCGGACTAGCTTCGGCAATGAGTTCAGCATCGCCACCCATGCTTGGGCCAATAATAGGCAACTGCAACAATTCCGGATGCGCCATGATATACGGTCTATTGCCCCGCACTTCTCCTTCTTCTATACCTACTGCGTATTTCGATGCATCTAAGTAAACCAGCATACGAAGCGCTCCGGCACGCAAGCAAATCACCCTCTTAATATCCTTGGGAATGCTTAGTTTACGCCCTAGCATGTCAGTAATTACCTGTTTTTCTTTTACTTCTTTTTTGGAGGTGTGTTTACACCCCCAAGTAAAAAGAAGTATAACTATGAGCGAAAGATATATTGGTAAGGATTTCATAAAAATTTTAGGCTAAAATTTCAGGGCAACTCTACCGCTAATGATTCTACCCGGAGAAGTATAATTGTTTGTTTCCATGTGTTTATTATCAAAAAGATCTTGAACAGCAAGCGAAACGATATATTTGTTATTAATTTCTTTGGCCAATTGCAGATCGAATGTAAGGTACGAATCCAATTGCACTTGGTTAATATCATCGGCAAATTGTGTCCCTTTATATAAGCCTATAAAGGTAAAACTGAGCCATTTATTGCGCCAGAATATACTTGCTGAGGCTGTATGTTTAGGTACATATTTAAGCAATTTGTTTTCTAGTTCTGGTCGCTCGTTAAATGCTTCAATAGTAGCATCACAATAAGTATAACTAGCAAAAAACGAAACGGTTTTAGTGATGTGGTATTCCATGTCGGTCTCAACACCCCTTGTTCTAACAAAGCTTACATTTTCTCTGCGATAGACGGAACGACCAAACAGGCTGTCGCCGGTAGCAACATAGTACAAAAAATCTTTTCCTAAGCTATAGTAAGCAGCAGTAGATAAGTTAATTTTTTTTGATGGATGGATGGTTAAACCCAGTTCATAGTTGTCAATATATTCAGGTCCGAGGGTTGGATTAGCGTATTTCGGGCCAACCCACATCCATCCGGTACGGGTTAAATCGTCGAGAATAGACGCCCTAAATCCATGCGAGTACGAAACAAACGAACTTATGGCTTTGTTCGCATTGAAACGGAGTCCTGCTCTAGGCGAAAAAGCCGACCAGGTATGGTCGTTAAGTACAGGTATGGTATTCCATGGATTTGTGGAGCTGTATTTCCCATCCATAAATGAAACCCTGTCGTAACGAATGCCAGCAAGCAAATATAGTTTGTTTTTTACCAAAGCATATTCATCTTGCATAAAAGCAGCCACTGTTTGAATTGACCCTGCATTATGAATTGTATCGTAAGGTGCAGTTTGGTAATAATCGCCTCCGGCTATACTTCCTTTTTTAAATTCTGCCCCATAGGTGAGGGTATTTTGCTTAAATAGATGTTGTGTAACCGTAAGTAAGGCTCCCATATCCTCTCTAAAAGAATTTACATCATAGCGAACATAATTTGGCCCTTTAAATTGCTCGTTAAGGTCGTAGTATTGTTCTAGTTGATAGTATGTATTAAGAATGTATTTAAGTTTGTTGTTCCCTCCTTGTAGTGTTCCGCGTAACAGAGTTGTATTGAAGTTCCGGTAACAGCCATCGGGGGTAAATATTTGGTAGCCTTCGCCTCGTTTATCTTTAAAAATATCGTATTGCAGTTCCCAGTTAAACCAATGGCTATTATCAAAACCTAGTTTAGATGAAAGCCCCACCTCTTCTAAAGACCGTTTAATATCGTATGCTGTTCTATCTGCTTCAGGCACATTGTTGTACCCATCGCTTTTTACATAATATTGAGCCACAGAGCCATAATACCCTTTATCGTTTCGTATGCGTACGGCTAAATCTTGTCGAAGAGTATTAAATGAACCGTAGCTTACTCCGGCATATCCTTCTTGGTTTTTTACGGGTTTTTTGGTAATGATATTTATTACACCTCCCATGGCATTATTTCCATAAAGCGAAGAACCCGGTCCTTTCATAATCTCTATCCGTTCTACATCAAAAGGATTGATTCTGTTCCAGTTTACCCCCCCTTCATCAGAGGTATTGATTGGTACACCATTTAGTAGTACAAGCGTTCTTCCTTGTTCGTCGCCCGACAAACCGCGTATGGTTATCGTCGGCCTTTGTGTGAACATACCAGTGTTTCGGTTAACAGTAATGCCGGGAGTGAATCGGAGTAAATCATCTAATTGATGTAAGGGAGTTGATGCAATTTTTTCGGATGATATTACCGTTATTGAGGCAGGTATTTCGTTTAGGTTTCGTGCAGTCTTTGTACCGGTTATAACTATTTCATTTAGTGATAAGCTGTCGCTCACCATTTTTTTATTTGCATGAATCGTTGATAATGTAAAGGAAAAAACTATTGCCAGTGCAATTATGCTTTTGTTTTTTAACGTAAAAAGTAATACTTTATTCATAATACGTGTTACTATTTGATAAAAAATAAAACCCTTATAGGGTTTGGTATATGAAAACGTGTGTTATTATTTTTAATTTTCGTGCTACAAAAGTAGAAAAAAAAATATTGCTTGCAAGGGAAAATTAACAAATTACTTGGTGCATTTTCAAGAAGGGCCAAAAGTTAAGAACCAAGAATCTAAACAAAAGCAAAAAAAAAAGACAAGCGTTGTGTTTAATTAGCGTAAATTAGTGCTAATTCGTGGATAGGTATTTCTTGCCATTTTCTGTTTTTTTGTCTGGTTTTATTTTGCGAAGCTGACTAATGTACAAGCCCATTATAACCACGCTTATACCAATAATCATTTGCAATGTAATGGCGTCTCCTAAAATAAAATAGGCTAGAACGGCTGTTAAGGCTGGCAATAAGTTTAAAAAGATATTGGTTTTTACTATGCCGTTATGCTTTAGTGAATAAGCATAAAAAATAAAGGCTAAGGCAGAAGCAAAAACACCTAATACAACTACCGCTAAAATAGCATTTGTATATATAGGTAGTTCGCCCAAATGCTCAAAATCAATGAAGAAAAATAGGGGCATAAAGAGGAATATTCCCACTATATTTTGACAAGTAACGATTGTAATTTCTGAGTATTCTTGGGATAGGCGACGGACAAATAAAGAATATACAATGGCAATGACCACCCCGCCAAATAATAAAAAAAGACCTTCTTTTTTATAGGCAAAGTCACTATTGCCATCTAAAATTATAAGTGCAACACCACCAATAGAAATAAGCAACCCTGCTATATTGAAAATAGTGACCTTTTCTTTCAAAAAGATGGTAGAAAAGAAAGGCGTAAATAAGGGTATGGTAGATAATATTACAGCTGCTAATGTAGATGAAACCATTGTTAAACCATAAGTCTCACATAAAAAATACGAAAAAGGCTCAATAAGACCTAAGAGTAAAAACCATTTTAAATGAGCTCGTTTAATTTTCATCATTTGTCGCGATAACAAGGCGATGAATAACATAAACAAGGAAGCGATAATTACGCGAAAAAAAACGATAGTAATAGGTCTAAAAGACAGAAAGGCCATGTTGGTCATAATATAAGACAATGACCAGCATAGTGCTGCTAATATTGGAGCCAGCAAGTTTTTATACAATTTCATGGTTTATTTGGATAAGGCGCGTGATTTTTCGCCTAAATACCCTCCGTGATGTCGTTTGGCGTAATCCTCAACACTAAAACCTATTGCTTTCATGGTCCCTACAACCAACACATCACCAATAACAGTCATCATAGTAGTTGAGGTAGTTGGTGATAAGCCTAGCGGACAAACTTCTGGAGGATTGCCTGTAAGTAGCGTTGCTTGTGCATTTTTTGCTAAATCGCTATCGGGATTAGCAGTAATTAGAATGTAAGTTAGCGTAGGATATAAATTGTGTGCTAAATCGACTAACTCGATAATTTCACGGGTTCTACCGGAGTTAGAAAGTAGCAAAAGTAAGTCGTTTTCTTGCAATAGACCCAAATCGCCATGTTGAGCCTCGCTGGCATGTAAAAAAACCGAAGGCGTACCGGTAGATGAGAATGTTGTTGCAATATTCATGGCAATTTGACCCGCTTTACCCATGCCACTGGTTACTACCTTTCCCTTGTTTTGATGCACTTGTTTAACGATTAAAGCAATGGCTTTTTCGAAAGCATCGGTAACAGGGATATTAAGAATAGCCTCTGATTCTTGTTGTAATAGCAAGCGGATGGTTTCTTTATTCATAGTAAAACTTTGGGGGGGGTAAAAAACAAGAGCCACTAATAAAAGCAGCTCTTGTTGTAAGGCTTATTTTTTAAAGAATCGAATCCAATCAATTTCTAAACTACCCGGACCGCCAACTTGATTATCGCGGATAAAAGAACCCAAGGTAACAAACATGGCTTCTTGTGGAACTAATTTAGAAGATCTGAATACTTCAATATTGTTGATTTTCCAGACTAATTCTTTGGGTGTCCATTCGAGCGAATAAATATAAAAATCCGTAGGTTTAATCCCTTTGATTACTTCTTTTATGGCAGTTACAGTGCCTGCTTCTTCTGCATAATTATTTACGATAATGTTTTTACCGTTGTAATAAAAAAGGTTGATATGAGGTAATTTTCCGTCTGTACCCAACCAGCATGCGTGGCTAATATCTTTTGCTCCACCAATCCGTAGTTTCACTTTAAGTAAGCCATATTTTTGTTGAAAGGCCGCACCGGTATTAATTAAACCGGAAGTGAAATCAAATGTTTTCGGAACAAACCCTTTTTGTGTATCCCATGCTATGCCCTCTTTTTTTACCGACGAGGTTAAAACTTTAAGCATATTGTTTGCAACAGAAATATTTTCGCCATCAGTAAATGCTTGTTTTTCGTTTACAAACGAATATAAGTTTTTCATTGTTTTGGCACGGTGATAATATCCGTTTTTCCATTTTTCGGCTTCCAAGCTTTTCGTATTGAAATTATCTTCGAAAGTCATCGTCCAATCGTTAATATGCTCAAATTGGGTTGGATCAGTTGTTTCGTAGAAAGTGATATCGGCAGTTCGTTGCAATTCGTAGTAGCGGTTTTCTTGTATGTATTCGTCTGTTTTTAACCAACGATTCTGGTCTTCCCACCAAGTTTTTGATTTTTGGAACTCTTCTGTTGCCACTAAATCTTTTAACTTTTCGTATTCGGTAACAACAAATGAATTGTGAAAACGAACGAAAGTTTTGTATGCTCTAGATTTTTCGAATGTTCTGTATTTGTTTAATACAGGATCTTTCTTTACTAATTTTGGTTTACCTAAGTTTTCGTATTCATCCGTTCCTTTAAATGTCAAAAAATCCTTCAGTTCAGGGCTTTGCAGTACTTGATAATACAACTTTAGCTTGCTGTTATTCTCTAATTTTTTGTACTTCGTAAAATGACGATACTCTTCGGTATCTTTAAATTTACGGTTTTTAAGGGTTTCTTTTTTTTCTTTGAACTCGGCCGATTTAACAATATGAAACAATTGTGTGTATTCTTTCAATTGTTCAGATGCTTCGATATCACAGTACCTTTTGTAGGCGAGTAATAATTCGGCTTCTTCTTTTTCTAACTTTTCGGTTGGGGTTAAGCTACCAAAAGTTTTTTTCCAAAATAAATTCATGTGTTTAGTAAATTAGATTAGTATCTAAAAAGTAATGAAATTTTGTGTTAATGTTCTCCAAGAGAACGAGTCAAAAATAAACATTTTTTTTATTTCACACTACATGCTCCTTAAGGTATTTTATACCATCTTGTACATTGGCGGTTACAACTAAGCTTTTTTGGTTTATTTCTTTGCCAAAAGCCTCATTATAAATGATTTCTATTTGCGATAATAAGGAGTCGAAAAAATGATTCGTATTGATAATCAGCACTTTTTTATCTAAAGCTCCGATTTGAATTTTAGCCAACACATCAAAAAGTTCATCTAAAGTGCCAAAACCACCTGGTAAAACAACAAAAATATCGGCATATTCCTGAATTATATCTTTTCTTTCGGATAAGGTTTCAACAAAGAACAGTTCATCTACAAACTTACTGGCATCTTTGCGCATTGTTGTAAGTAGTACGCCGATGCTATAGCCACCACTAGCCTTTACTTGTTTCGCAACAGATTCCATTAATCCTTTATTGGAAGCGCCATACACTAAGGTGTGTCCATTGCTACCGATATATGCACCTAACTCAGCAGCTTCTTCATGGTAACAGGCTGCTAATTGATTACTCGATGCGCAAAATACGGCTACTTGCATACAAGCAAAGTGTTAACGATTAAGCATCAATTTTGGCATAAGTGGCATTGGCTTCAATAAACTCTCTGCGTGGAGCCACCTCGTCGCCCATTAACATAGAGAAAACATGATCGGCGTCAGCAGCATTTTCAATTGTAACTTGGCGCAGCGTTCTATGCTCTGGATCCATGGTGGTATGCCAAAGCTGTTCTGCATTCATCTCTCCAAGACCTTTATACCGTTGCACATGCACTGCATTTTCGTTTCCATCGGCATATTTTTCGGCAAATAGTGCACGTTGAGTTTCTGTCCAGCAATATTCTTCTGCTTTTCCTTTTTTACACAAATAGAGCGGAGGGGTAGCTATATATAGATAGCCTAGTTCGATTAACTCTTTCATGTGGCGGAAGAAGAAAGTCATAATTAAAGTAGCGATATGGCTTCCATCTACATCAGCATCGGTCATAATAATTATCTTGTGGTAACGAAGCTTTGCTATGTTTAAGGCTTTGCTATCCTCTTCGGTGCCAATAGTTACCCCTAATGCAGTATAAATATTACGAATTTCTTCGCTTTCTAACACCTTATGTTGCATGGCTTTTTCTACATTCAGAATTTTACCACGCAAAGGCAATATTGCTTGAAAAGCACGGTTTCTTCCTTGTTTTGCAGTGCCACCTGCAGAATCCCCTTCGACCAAATATATTTCGCATTTTACCGGATCTTTGTCTGAGCAGTCGGCCAGTTTGCCTGGAAGTCCACCACCCGATAGTGGTGATTTTCGTTGCACCATTTCGCGTGCTTTTCTTGCCGCATGACGCGCTGTAGCAGCTAACACTACTTTTTCCACAATAATTTTAGCTTCTTTAGGATGCTCTTCTAAATAGTTGCGTAAAGCCTCACCAACGGCTTGGTCAACAGAGCCCATGGTCTCATTGTTGCCCAGTTTGGTTTTTGTTTGTCCCTCAAATTGAGGCTCAGCCACCTTAACTGATATAACTGCGGTTAATCCTTCGCGAAAATCATCGCCACTTATTTCAAATTTAACTTTATCCAGCAATTTACTTTCTTCGGCATATTTTTTCAGCGTGCGGGTTAACCCTCGTCTAAAACCGGCAACATGCGTACCACCTTCAATAGTATTGATGTTATTTACATACGAGAACAGGTTCTCGTTGAAAGTTGTATTGTAAGTCATGGCAATCTCTACCGGAGTGCCAAATTTGTCCGTACTGATGTGAATAACATCTTCGATTAGTTGTTCACGGTTTGAATCTAAAAACTCTACAAATTCACTTAATCCTCGTTCTGAGAAGAAGCGTTCTGTTTTAAAGTTCCCTTGTTCGTCGGGAGCTCTTTTGTCGGTTAAAGAGATTTTTATTCCTGCATTCAAATAGGCTAACTCACGCAAGCGAGCGGCTAATATGTCGTACTTGTATACTGATTCAATAAATATCGTATTGTCTGGCAAAAAAGTTACCGTGGTACCGGTATCGGTAGATGTTCCAATTTCGGCTACGGGAGCCTTAGGAGCTCCACAGCAATATTCTTGCATGTATAATTTGCCATCGCGGCGAACCGTAACATTTAGCATGATAGAAAGTGCATTAACACAAGAAACGCCCACACCATGTAATCCGCCGGAAACTTTATACGAATCTTTATCAAATTTACCACCGGCATGCAATACCGTCATTACAACTTCTAGGGCAGATTTTCCTTCTTTTTCGTGCATATCGACAGGAATACCCCTACCGTCATCCGAAACGGTAATTGAGTTATTTTCGTTTATAATAACATCGATATTTTCACAATGCCCAGCCATAGCTTCATCGATTGAATTATCTACCACCTCATATACAAGGTGGTGTAAGCCTTTTACGCCAATATCTCCGATATACATTGCCGGCCGTTTGCGTACCGCTTCTAAACCTTCTAAAACCTGAATGCTACTAGCACCATAATTTCCTTGTTTTTTTTCTTTTAAATCACTCATTTTTTTTCGTGAATTATATGGATTGTTTTTTTAGTTAAATGCCTATTTACAAAAGCTAACAAATATAAAAGTAATTCATCAGCCAACCAAAAAAATAGGCTTTAAAAACCCTATTATTTATCAACTGTTTCGCCCTATTGAAAAAAAAATATGCTTACTTTTGTTTTACTAATAAATACAGATAACTCTATGGCTATCAATTGTAAAAAAATCAGCAGTGTATTGCTTGTTATTTTCTCTTTTTTTTCATGCGATTCGATAGACAAATCTGTGATACCGGATAGTCCGGTGTATATTGAAAGAAACATTCATTCTGAGGCTTTAGAGTTGCGCACTATAGGCGGATATAAAACTTTTATAGAGATAGATCAGTATGGAGATGCCATAGGGTTTGGTGGTATTTTGGTTCAATATGGTTACGATGAGGTTTATTATGCTTTTGATATGGCTTGTCCGCATGAGGTAGATCGCAATGTGCGGGTTTTTCCGAACGAAAATGGCCAAGCCGTTTGTTCAACTTGTGGCTCTGTTTTTTCAATTGGGTATGGTTCGGGCAATCGACTTTCCGGACCGGTAAAAGAAGGCCTGCGAAGGTATAGGGTTAGTATTTCTGAAACTGTAGCTGGTACAATTTTTAGAGTGAGCCGATAACGGTAAAGCGTGCTAATTTTTCCATCGAAACGAACCAAAGATACCACCAAAGGCACTTGTTAGCACATAAAAAGGATATATCAATGATAGTAACGGGGTGAGAATTATAACCTTTTCTTCCTTGAAAAATTTAGCTGCAGAAAGTAATAAAGCGATATCAGCAAAAAATTTAACGGCAAAGAGTAACAGGGTTACTTTCCAAAAAAAAGGGTTGAAGAAGCCGGCCAATAAATACATCGGTATGTTAACACAAACAAGCAGCACCAATAAGGCAACAGCAATAACTTGCCAGTCGGTATAAGCCTTGCTTTTAGATACCCACCGTTTTCGTTGATTAAAAAACGCCTTGAGATTTTCGCTTGGCTTGGTTTGTACTATGGCTTGTTGCGACTTCAGGTAGGCAATTTTTCCTGCTTGTTTTTTTACCTGCATTAGTAAAAACATATCATCACCCGAGGCAATGTCAGTTCGTAAGTTTTGGTTGCTTTTTGCCCATATTTGAGGGGTAAAAGCCAAGTTTGCTCCGTTGCACATAAGGGGCATCTTCGCCATTGCCGCCCCGCCCGTAGCAGCGGCTAAACTCAAAAACTCGAGGGCTTGAATTTTTGAAAACAGACGGGTGTTGTGTGTTAGTTTTACGGGAGCAATGATTAAATCGGCAGTCGTTTTTTCTTGAAATTGCGCCAACGCATACAGCCAATCTTTTCCGGGAACACAATCGGCATCGGTGCAAACAATTAATTTGCCTTTTGCTTTAGCGATGCCTTCTTGAAGGGCATTTTTTTTACCATATCCGTTGGCGGTAATTAGGTGAAAAAAAGGAATATCTTGCCGGTGTTTTTGAATTATTGGTTCAAATAAGTCGGATGAATGGTCGTTAACCAATAGCAATTCAAAGTGTTGGTACGATTGTATGCTTAGGCTTTTCAGTAACTGTGGCAACTGTTCCGCTTCGTTTTTAAAAGCCACCACAAGCGAAAGAAAAATGCCAGGCTGCTTGTCAGTTGTCATTTCTTCTGCAGAATTTTTCCAAGCAGCTGCAAAATGAAGCATTACAAATGCATACGCAAAGCTTATAAATAAGGCTAAAAAGGCTAAAAACATTAGCATTAAAATCGATGATTTACTACACTGTTGTAGATAGACCCAAACGAATACCGAAGTCCTATATCCCCTGAAAGTTCAAAAGGGGTTTTTTCTTTTCGAACCTGCAATAAGCGCTCAGTTAACGAACTGGAACTCTTAGGCAAGTAGTGTTGGTCGTTTATTAAGGCACCTTCCGTATTAAAGAAAACCGAAAGACCACGCGCCACTTTTACCGAAAGTTGTGTTTTAATCGATAAATTATACTGATTCCATTCAGAAAGGTAGGTGCTATATTTTGCTTCTGATTCGATGTCACCCCAAGGCTGACGAAGGATTAATCTCATGACCACAAATTGATTCCAAATCAAATCCTCTGTTAAATCATTTACAGTTGGCTGTATGTAATCATAATACCTTGCTTTAAACTGATAATTAACCGCAACTATTTTTTTGTCAGACATATCCCAAGGAAAAAAATTATACTCTATTCCTGGTCCAAAATCCCAATAAAAACCATAATTATAGTATGTGTCTTGTTTTATAGCTGCAGAGTATTGAGCTGACCAATGTTTAGTTATGGCATATACCGAACGGGAATGTAGGGTGTATGATTTTTGAATACTTTGTTTGATAGAAGCAGTTCTATAATCGTAGGTTTCGTTTTCGTATGCATAATCAAAGACAAAACGGTGTTTCCATATCTCAGTTATTTGGTTGCAGCTAAGTTTTCCTCTTACTTTGTAATTGTAATTAGACTCTTCGGCCTCAAGATTACCACCTAGGTCTATCACAAAAACCCAAAAATTCCAAGGATCCTTAATAGTAGGATCCTTAATTTTAATACTTTTGTTGCAAGTTAATATAATTCTATCAGACACATCAGTTCTGCTCACATAAGGCGTTAATCCCATTTTAAGCGTTCTCAGGATTCTATCATTTCGTTTTAAGCGACTTTCTGAATCGGGAGAATCTGTTTGAAGTTTATACTTGATATCGGTATAAGTGTCTTTTCCTACAAAATTTAGGTAATAACGAAAGCCTTCGCTGGCATTTTTTTGTTTGGTAATATA
>CAMDGD010000024.1 GCA_945897785.1 Paludibacter jiangxiensis | reverse complement strand
AACTGCCTTCTGAATATTTTTTACATTTCGCACATGACAAAAAAAAATCCCTGTTAAAAAGAGTATTATCATTACTAAACCTTAGTTTAGATTATCTTCTTTCATTTCTACATAAAAAACGAAAAGTCGAAGGTCGAAAAATATATGGTTCACGAATTACACTAATTTACACTAATTAAAACGCAACGGCAGTCTTTATTCTTTGTTCTTTGTTCTTTTGTCTAGACTCTTAAATCTTTACCCATTCTTTATTCGTTTCTTTTCACGGATAGATTTCAAGGAATGTTGAATTTTCAAGGCAGACAACCGAGTTTTTGATTCTCCTTCAATCCGTTGAGAAGCATAAATACCAGAATTTCCACTAAAAAAATACGCCATAAAACAGGCCAACGCATAATAAAAGATATGCTCACCACCAAACAATTCTGCGCCCATAATAGTGCAAGCAATTGGAGTATTGGTAGCACCAGCAAAAACAGCGATAAATCCTAAGGCTGCTAATAAATCGATGGGAGCACCCAATAAAACCGCCAAGGTATTCCCTAACAATGCCCCAATAAAAAACAAAGGAGTTACTTCGCCCCCCTTAAAACCCATACTTAAAGTGATGGAGGTAAAAATAAGTTTCCAAAACCAAGCAAACGAATCAATTTCGCCAGCTATGAAGGCATTTACAATGCTATTTCCTTTTCCGGATGCTGTAGTAACACCCAAGCCCAAATAATCTGAAGTTCCCAAGACTAAAGTTAGTCCAATAACCACCAAACCACCAAGCAGCGGAATAAGAATTTTTTTCTGAATAAACCTATTGGAAATAGCTTTTACAGCATGAGATAATTCGGAAAAAAGATAACTAACTAAGCCAAAAGCAATACCTGCCAGAAGCACTTTAGCCACCAAGAGATAATGTACGCTAAAATAAGAAAAACCAATACCAACTTGTTCATGAGATACAATACGATATAAGGTATGTTCTATACCATATGCCATGCAAACCATATCGGCCAATACAGCAGCAATAAAACAAGGCAATAGGGCATCATATTTTACTCTACCAATACTCAACACCTCCAAGGCAAAGATAGTTCCGGCAACCGGAGCTCCGAATACGGCACCAAAACCAGCAGCAATACCGCTCATTAATAGTATGCGAGTATCTTCTTTGCTCAGGTGCATTTTTTTAGCAAAAAACTGCGCTAAACTTCCCCCAATTTGCACGGCGGTACCCTCTCTACCGGCCGAGCCACCAAAAAGATGCGTTACAACAGTAGATATCAGTACCAAAGGAGCCATTCGCAAAGGAATACCACCACCCGGCTTATGAATCTCGTCCATAATCAAATTATTTCCGGCTTCGGCATTTTTACCCATAAAACGATAGGCAAGATAAATGAGCACACCAGCCAACGGAAGAAACCATAGTAAATACGGATTTGCCCATCGAACCTCAGTTGCTAAGTCGAGTAAGTACAAGAATAACGCAACCAAAGAACCCACAAAAAATGCTACAGGAATAAGCAAAACGAGCCATCTGAAGAAATATTTCAGTATAGCTAAGAACTCCAAATTAGCAAAAAACCTTTTCACAAACTTACGAATTTACAAGTTTCATTGAACTAAAGAAGCTGCACCAATAACGGCAGCATCATCTTCGGGTAAAGAAGAAAACAACAGCTTCACTTTTCCTTTCCACAACGGCAACATAGCTCGTTCCATGCTATCCTGAATCGGTTTCATTAGCAAATCGCCAGCCTTAGCTAAACCACCAAAAAGAACAATAGCTTCAGGTGCAGTAAAGGTTGTAAAATCGGCAAAAGCCTCTCCCAGCATCTTTCCGGTAAACGCAAAAACCTCTTTTGCTAAAGCATCCCCCTTTATTGCTGCATCAAACACATCTTTCGAATTAATTTGCTCCATTGGTAGTTGGCGTAACAAACTATCTATTTGCTGTTTTTGCAAAAACTCTCGCGCTGTTTTTGCCACACCTGTTGCCGAGGCATAAGCTTCCAAACAACCATTACGACCACACCCACAAGCTCGTCCATTTTCCCTAACCATAACCACATGGCCCAGTTCGCCGGCAAAACCATCGTAACCGTAAACCAATGACCCATTTACCACAATACCACTACCCACGCCCGTACCCAACGTAATCATGATAAAATGTTTCATTCCTTTGGCTACTCCGTAAGTCATTTCGCCAAGTGCAGCTGCATTGGCATCGTTAGTTACAGTGCATGGCAAGGCAAATTTTTTAGCAACAAGCTGGGCAAAAGGCACCTTATTTTTCCATGGAAGATTAGGCGCGAACTCAATTGTACCCGAGTAAAAATTGCCGTTTGGCAAGCCTGCACCTATTCCCTTAATAGTTTCACTACCGCCTACTTTCGAAATTAATGGTTCAAGCACACGATACAATGCATCAACATAATTTTCAAAAACAGGATAATCGGCTGTTTTTAAACTCGTTTTATGCAACACAAGCCCTTGTTCGTTAACAATGCCAATTTTAGTGGTTGTTCCACCCATATCAATACCAATAGTAAACATACGCATTACGGTTTATACATTTTTTAATTTCCCATTTAATAGGGCATACAGAAGAATTACCAACACGCAAAAAACGCCAACCCAATAACTATTTATGAATCCAAAGACATCGACCATTTTACCTTGAAAAGCCGGAACAACAGCACCCCCGCATACCATCATCATAAAAATACCCGAAGCCTGATTGGTATATCGCCCCAAGCCTGCTGTTGACAAAATAAAAATACAAGTCCACATAACCGATGTAAACAAACCAACCAAAACCAAAAGTAACACATTGATAGGAACCTGAGCAAAAAGCAAGGTAAAATGACTATCCACTGCCGGAAGCATCACTTTTATTTCGGGCGACAGCAATGCTGCACCAAGATACAAGCCCAACGCAATAGCTGATACAACAATCAATTGAGCACGACTACGTATTGTTTTACCTATAGCTGCACCTATTAACCTACCAAGTAACATCAACAACCAATAAGTACCCACTATGGCTCCGGCAACACCAGCATCAATTTTCAAGTCGTTTAACAAATACATATTGGTGATATTTGCTGTGGTAACTTCTAAACCCACATACAAAAAAATAGCAAACAAGCCCCATCTAAAATGAGAAAACTGTAGTGCGGAACCCTGCACATTATCATTATCTTGTTGCGTCAAATGCAAGGGCGGAATAGTTACCCGAAGCAACACCACAAAAATCAATGCTAGCAAGACTAAAATAATTATTAATAACGGATTGACATCAGCTATTACCAACCGGTCAGCTGCTACATTTCCAATAATTAACCCAACTACTAAAGGGGCAAAAGTAGCACCAATAGACGCAATAGCACCTCCCAAATTCATACGCGAATTAGCGCCTTCTTTTGAACCCAACACAGTAACCAATGGATTTACCACAACCTGCAAAACAGTGATGGCACAACCCATAACAAAAACGCCAAGTAAATACAGCCAAATTGCCCCAAAATTACCCCCCATAAAAACCACACAAACCCCAACAAACATAGTGGCCAACGCTGATAAAGAGGCCTTTTTATACCCCAACAACCGCACTACCCATGAAGCAGGAACACCCATAAACAAATACGCAATAAAAAAGGCAAAATTACCCAGTTGCGATTCAAAAGTAGATAAGGTAAATTGCGTTTGAATTACTTTAGCAAAGGGATTGTTTAATCCGGTAGTAAAAGCAATTAAAAAATACAGCAAAAACATCATCCCCAAAGGGATATATACAGTTTTATTTTTCACAATAACAACAGCTTGTTTGTAGTTAATACATATTCGGTACGCTTTATTTTAGCGTTTCAGCAAAAAACAAAGCCATACGACTATACAAATGATATCGGGCATTGCCCGTATTAATATGATGATTGCAATTGGTATATAATTGCAAATCGAACATTTTGTTTGCTTCCATCAATTGTTGGGTATATGCAAGCGTATTTTGAATATGCACATTATCATCGGCTGTACCTGAAATTAGCAACAAACGGCCTTGCAATTTATCAGCTAAAGCTAGTGGCGAGCTACGGCTATATCCGCCTAAGTTTTCTTGCGGACGACGCATATAGCGTTCGGTATAAGCGGTATCATAGAATTTCCAATCGGTTAAAGGCGCCACTGCAACACCCGAAGCAAAGACTTTTTCGCCTGTACTCATGGCCATTAATGTAGTATAACCACCATAACTCCAACCCCAAATGCCAATTTTGCTTTTATCTATAAAAGACAGGGATCCAAAATATGTTGCAGCAGCCACTTGGTCTTGCGCTTCCAGCACACCCAACTGCTGATAGGTGCATTTTCTAAAATCCTCTCCACGCGCTCCGGTTCCACGCCCATCAACACATGCAACCACAAACCCCTGACTAAGTAAAAACTGCTCAAAACCAACAGTAAAATCATTTAAAACCTCCTGACTATTTGGCCCGCTATACTGAACCATAACAAGTGGGTATTGTTTATTTGGATCAAAAGTTTGTGGTTTTAACATCCAAGCATGCAACTCATCTCCCGAAGCATTTTTTACGGTTAGGAATTCTTTTTGCGGCAAGCCTTCTGTCTTTTTAGCCAAAGCATTGTTATCCTCTATCACCCATAATTCCTTACCTGTTAATTGGCAAACACTATACACCGTAGGCGACTTTACGTTGCTGCTCTTTTTAATAAAAAAATTGTACGAGCGACTAAACGCCGCCGCATGCACACCATCATCCGGAGTCAATAATGATTTTTTTCCTTTTACATCAACACTATACACTTCTCTGTTTAAGGGTGATTTTTCGGCTGCTTGATAAAAAAATAATTTTTTAATGGAATCGTATCCATAAAAATCAGTGATGTCATACTTTCCGCTTGTAAGCTGTTTCTCTAATATTCCATTAGGATTATACAAATACAAGTGACGGTAACCGTCTTTTTCACTTACGAAAGTAAACCTATTGTCGTTTAAAAACGAAACAAAATCGAGGTTTTCATAATCAATATAGGTATCTCTTTGCTCATCAACAAGCACTTTTGACAATAATGACTTAGAGTTTACCGAAAACATTCTCAATCGGTTTTGATTTCTATTTAAGACAAACAACGCAAAATCTTCCGTATTATTTATCCATTTTATTCTTGGAATATAAAAATCATCATCGATTGGCAGCGTTAGCTTTTTGGTGTTTCTATAAAACACATCGAACATATATACAGAAGGAATAGGATTAGCCGTTCCAGCCTTAGGGTACTTTAGCTGTTTTAATGTAGGATATAAGTCGGCATCAGACTGAAAGGGGTAATTGCCATGCAACTGCAAATCGTATGTTCCCACCGCGGTTTGGTCTAAGCTAACATAGGCAAAGCTTTTACTATCGGGCGACCACGCAATCAAACTCGTTACAGCAAATTCCTCTTCATACAGCCAGTCGGTTATTCCATTGCAAACCGTTCCACTTACACCCGAACTGGTAACCAACGTTTCTGTGCCGTAATCGAGTTTTTTCAAACGCAAATCGTTGCCTTTACCAAAAACAATCATCCTTCCGTTAGGCGAAAAGATAGGGTCTCTTTGTTTTCCCACACTATCCGAGAGCGCCTCTAGGCGATTTCTTTTTATGTCAAACACATAATAATCGGCCACAAAAGAGCGACGAAAAAGCTTCTCCACATTGGTATAAACCAAGAGCTTATCTTCCTGAGGACTAAAAATATACCCTGCAATACTTTCAATTTTTACGCCTTTGGCTTTTGCTGCATCAAAAAGCACCAGCTCTTCCTTTCCACTTTTATAGCTGTATTGAACAACTCTCTTCCCATCTTCCGATAACTGTGCATAAGAATCGACGGTTACCATAGAAATTATTGGCTTAGGAGCTTTTGGTTCGTATCGTTTGTTAACGATATCGTGTAATAAATTACTGGGAACAGTACCTTTTTGAGCAAAAGAGCCCATCAAA
This sequence comes from Paludibacter jiangxiensis, assembly GCA_945897785.1. GTDB lineage: Bacteria > Bacteroidota > Bacteroidia > Bacteroidales > Paludibacteraceae > JAFGVL01. Next base: position 22,098 of record CAMDGD010000024.1, on the reverse strand, counting down.
GCAATTAAAACAAAGGGTAAAAAAACGATTTTTTTCATACAATTATACATTTATTTTCAAAGGCATACAGCTCGTTCTCCGTAGCTTTCTAGTTGCAACAGCTAGGTTTCACTACCGAACTCATCTATATTCTTGATTTACATTTTACAATCACTCACTATACAATTCCATCTTATCTTCGATAGTAACTTCTCCTATAGCATTGGTCTGAATTTTAATATTACAAACTAGCTGTTCGGCACCAGCTTTATAACAAGCCGTATGGATATCTTCTACCACCTGCATTAAAGTTGCATAATCACCTTCCATTACGGTTTCGAAAGGACACACCAAGTGCTTAACACCCGATTTCTTTATAACACTAATAGCCTCATCTACAATTTTATATGGATGAATTCCCGTTGCCCATGGCAATATCTGAACAGCCATATTTACCTTCTTCTTCATACAATATTACATTTTTTATGCAAATAAACATAAAAAAGCACGAACCTGACTCGTTGAATACACATTTTATAATATATTTGTTCCAATTATTTATGAACAAAAAACCAAAGAACAATGTCTGATTGCCTGGTAATTATCCCAACTTACAACGAAAAAGAAAATATCGAAAACATGATTCGAAGCATTTTAGCTTTGCCTAAAGCTTTTGATATTTTGGTTATAGACGACAATTCACCTGACGGAACAGCCGACATTGTAAAATCACTACAACAGACAGCCGGAGGAGCCTTGCATATTATTGAACGGGCAGGCAAACTAGGCTTAGGAACTGCGTATATAGCCGGTTTTACATGGGCTATCGAAAAAAAATATGCCTATATTTTTGAGATGGATGCTGATTTCTCGCACAATCCGGAAGATTTAATTCGCCTGCACCATGCTTGCGAAAACGAAGGCTACGACTTAGCTATTGGCTCGCGGTATATTACAGGAGTAAATGTAGTAAACTGGCCTATTGGAAGAGTATTAATGTCGTATTTCGCCTCCAAATATGTTCGTTTTGTGTTGGGCATGGGCATTGCCGATACAACAGCAGGATTTAAGTGTTACCGCCGTATCGTTTTAGAAACCATAAATCTGGACGATGTTCGATTTAAAGGATACGCTTTTCAGATTGAGATGAAATTTTCTGCCTACAAACTTGGGTTTAAAATTATCGAAGTACCTATTGTTTTCACCAACCGAGTTTTAGGCACATCTAAAATGAATGGAGGCATTTTTGGAGAAGCCGTTTGGGGTGTTATCCGATTAAAAATTCACAGCATTATTCATCCTGTAAATAGAAATAAAAAAATACGAACAACAAAATAACCGTTCTACTAAGAAACAGTTTAAAAAGATTTTTCTGACAATGATTTTAATTCACAATGCCAAAATTATCAATGAAGGCAATGCTTTCAAAGGTTCTGTTTTAATCGAAAACGACAAAATCTCCAAAATTTTCAAAAACGATGTACCTGCCAATATTTTTCAGATGGCAACTGTTATTGACGCTACTGACAAGTATCTGATACCAGGTATTATAGACGGACACGTACATTTTAGGGAACCCGGCTTATGCCATAAAGGCGATTTATTCAGTGAGAGCAAAGCAGCTGTAGCAGGTGGAGTTACATCGTTTATGGATATGCCAAACACCATACCGCAAGCCACAACCATAGCCAATTTAGAACAAAAATACGACTTAGCAGCCGAGAAGTCGCTAGCTAATTACTCCTTTTACCTTGGTGCAACCAACGACAATTGCAAGGAAATAATGCAACTAGACCCCACAAAAGTCTGCGGAGTTAAGTTATTTATGGGCTCATCTACCGGTAACATGTTGGTAAACGAAGCCGAAGCCATAACAAAAGTTTTTGCTGAATCGCCGGTTCTTATAGCCATTCATAGTGAAGATGATGAAATGATAAAAGCCAATATGGCTACGTACACAGCACAATTTGGCGACACCATTCCTTTTCGGTATCACCCTATAATTCGCAGCGCCGAAGCATGCTACAAAAGCACAGCTATAGCTATCAACTACGCCCTAAAACACAACGCTCGTTTGCATGTTTTGCATCTTTCTACAGCCAAAGAATTGTCTTTATTTGACGCAAACACGCTACTAGCAAACAAACAAATAACAGCAGAAACTTGTCCGCAATACCTATGGTTTGACGATACTCAATACGACAGCAAGGGAGCCTACCTAAAATGCAACCCTGCCATAAAAAGTGCTAACGACAAAGCCGCTTTAATTGAAGGATTAAATTCCAATAAAATTGATGTCATTGCCACCGACCATGCACCACATCTACTAAGTGAAAAAGCCGGAAACTACGCACAAGCAGCATCGGGCACTCCTCAAATTCAACACAGTTTGGTGGTTATGCTTGAACTAGCAAAACAAGGAAAAATATCGGTAGAAAAGGTTGTAGAAAAAATGTGTCACGCTCCGGCAACAATTTACCACATTGAGAAACGGGGATATATTCGAAAAGGATATTATGCCGACTTGGTGTTGGTTAGTCGTAATACCCCTTGGAAGGTTGAGACTGATACTATTTTATCAAAATGCGGCTGGTCGCCTTACGAAGAAACAAATTTTAACCATCAGGTTACCCATACTTTTGTTAATGGCAAGCTAGTGTATAAAAACGGGGAGTTTGACGAGTCAGCAAAAGGAAAACGGTTGACTTTTACAACATAAGCCCTACCTTTTCGGGTGCAAAAATGAATAATGACACCTTATTTTCAGACCTTTACAGCTCCCCTATCGGACTATTAGAAATTTGCGGAACTGACGATTTCATTACAACTATTCAGTTTTTGGATAAAAAATGTAGTGATAAAATGACTTTACACCAACCGCTCACTAGGAGTTGGATGCTCGGCAATGAAACAAAGAAGCAACTGGAAACCTATTTCTCTGGTAAACGAAGGGTTTTTAATTTACCTTTGCACTTGCAAGGAACTCCGTTTCAACTTACCGTTTGGAAAACATTACAAGCCATTCCTTACGGAGAAACAAGAACTTACGAAGACATAGCCAAGGCAATTGGCAACCCCAAAGCTGCTCGATCCGTTGGTCAGGCAAACAACAAAAACCCCTTTGCTATTGCCATACCCTGCCATCGGGTAATTGGCAAAAACAAACAATTAACAGGGTATGCTTGGGGCATACAAAGCAAACAAATGCTCTTAAATTTAGAAAATAAAAACGGCAAAAAATGAAGCACAACATACCATTCCAATTACTTCAACTTACAGCAATTCTTCTATTTGTCAGTCTTACCGCTTGTTCAAAAAAAAATGAAAATGAAACAACACATCAACTACAAAAGATACAAATAAGCGGAGAAATACAAGGCACTTTTTACAACATCACCTACCTTGATGCTGCAGGCAGAAATTACCATAAAGAAATAAAAGCATCTTTACGCGATTTCGATAAAACCTTTTCGATTTTCGATAGCCTATCGCTAATTTCTCGTATCAATGCTAACGAAGCGAATACCATTCTTAACGAGTCATTTATAAAACTATTTACGCTATCACAAAACATAGCAGAAAAAACCGAAGGCGCCTTTGATTTAACGGTTGCCCCACTGGTAAAACTATGGGGCTTCAACAATGGAAAACGGATAACCGTTGATCAAGCCATGATAGACAGTGTAAAAACCTTTGTTGGCTACAAAAAAATACAACTCAAAGGAAAAAAGTTGCTAAAAACACATCCCAATGTAACACTTGATGCTAATGCCATAGCCCAAGGATACTCTTGCGACATCATAGCCGACTTACTAGAAAGAAAAGGGGTAAAAAACTACCTAGTGGAAATTGGCGGCGAACTAAAAACCAAAGGGAAGAGTCCACGAAACGACGCATGGAAAATAGGTATAAACAAACCCATTGACGACAGCACAAGCACCATTAGCGAGATACAACAAATACTCCACTTAGAAAATGTGGCATTAGCTACATCAGGAAACTACCGGAAGTTTTATTTTCACGAAGGAAGAAAATACGGCCATTCAATAGACCCTATAAGCGGCTACCCTACTACACACAATTTACTTAGTGTAACCGTAATTGCCACTGACGGAATTACAGCCGATGCTTATGCAACAGCCTTTATGGTTATGGGCATTGTTAAAAGCATGGCCTTATTGCAAAAGTTAAGCAATATAGAAGCATATTTTATATACCAAAACGAAGCAGGAGAAAATGAGGTGCTTTATACTCGCGGTTTTAAAAAATATTTAGAAAATTAAGTACAGTTATTTTTGCGATAAAAACACATAAACCTTACGGATAGAATAACTGTAATACTTCCACCAAGCACATAAGCCAGTTGTTTTGTTAACCCAACACCTTCGGAAGCAATTAATATATATACCGAAGTAACAGCTGTCATAAATACTGCGGGCACCAAACTCATCCAAATAGATTTATTGTGTTTTACCATATATGCGGTGATTGCCCATAAAGTAATAGCAGCAAGTGTTTGATTCATCCAAGCCATATACCGCCAAATAATATCAAAATTAAGAAAAGTCAATATTAACCCCACAGCAAACATAGGAATACTAATAAGCAAGCGATTTTTAAGTTGCAACTGACTGATACTAAAAACATCAGCAATAATTAACCGGGCGCTACGAAAAGCCGTATCACCCGATGTTATGGGAGCAATTACTACACCCAACAAAGCCAACACGGCCCCAACAGGTCCTAAAACAGTATTAGCAATATCGTTTACCACTTTGGCTGCATTGCCCCCAATAGCTGTCATCTCTTGATTTAGCTCACGCACTCCGCCAAAAAAGCTCATAGCTATAGCAGCCCAAATTAAGGCAACAACACCTTCGGTAACCATTGCACCAAAAAAAACTGGTCGCCCGTTGCGCTCATTTTTCATACAACGAGCCATTAAAGGAGACTGCGTTGCATGAAAACCAGAGATAGCACCACAAGCAATAGACACGAACAACAAAGGAAAAACGGGAAATTTTTCCGGATTTGCATGCAAATTTACTTTTACAAAATCCAAGTTAATATTCAAAATAGCATATTCACCAGAAAATATAGCCCACGATATGCCCACGGCCATAAAGATAAGCCCCAAGCCAAAAATTGGATAAATCCTTCCGATAAGCTTATCAATAGGCATTAGTGTTGCCAACACAAAATAGGCAAAGATCAATATAATCCAGAACAGTTCATTACTCCAAGCCGCTGTCATCGCAAATAAAATTGCAGCAGGACCTTTAATAAATACCACACCTACAATAATCATTAATAAGACAGTAAAAATGCGGGCAAATTGCTTCACGGCATTTCCCAAATACTTTCCAATAATTTCGGGCAAACTCAAACCATCTTCCCGTAAAGAAATCATTCCGGCAAAATAATCGTGAACCCCTCCGGCAAAAACACAACCCAAGGCAATCCACAAAAAAGCTACCGGCCCCCACATAGCACCAGCTACAGCACCAAAAATTGGTCCTAATCCGGCAATATTAAGAAATTGGATAAAAAACACTCTCCAGGTTTTCATAGGCAAATAATCAACGCCATCGTACAAACGGAAGGCTGGGGTTTCTGCCTGCGGATTGACACCAAATTTTTTCTCTAGAAAACGGGCATAGACAAAATACCCAAGCAACAAAAAACCTAAACAAAAAAGAAAAGTAAGCATAGTATCGGAATAAAAATGAATATTTTAAGACAAAAGAACAAAGAGTAAAGACAAAAGACTGGTTTTTAGTTTTTTTTTTGTCATAGAAAACTAAATTACCTAACAAAATTACACTATTCTATAAAGTTTACGGCGCAAAATTATTCTTTATTTTTTTAGTTGAATATTTGAATAGGAATAACTACCTTTGCCAATTCAATTTTTTATCATGCAAAAAACTATTCTGTACATCCTTCTTTCGATGCTAATGCTAACAGCGTGCAATAGTTACGACAAACTACTTAAAAGCAACGATAGCACAGCAAAACTAGAAGCTGCAAAAAAGTTTTATCAAGATAAAAAATACATTAAAGCGCTTACTCTGCTCGAAAATATCGCCCCTAATTTTAAAGGAACAGATAAATCGGAGGAGGTATTGTATTTAACAGCAAAAGCTAACTTCGACAACAAGGATTATTTTACGGCATCAAATTATTTTACAACATATACCAAAACATTTCCTCGAGGAAAATATGCTGAAGAATGTTGGTATATGGTTGGTTATTGCGCCTATAAAGATTCACCGGATGAACGCTTAGACCAGTCGCCTACGATTGAAGCCATAAAAGCATTCGACGAGTACTTGCAATTGTTCCCTTCCGGAACATTTGCGGCAGAAGCCAATAAATACAACACAGAACTAAATGAAAAGCTGGCATACAAAGCTTACTTAAATGCCATGTTGTATTATGATTTAGGAAATTACTTAGGCAACAATTACCTTGCAGCAGTAATTACAGCAAACAATGCCATAAAAGATTATCCAAATAGTCAATACAAAGAGGCTCTGGCTTTTCTAATTTTAAAATCAAAATTCAAACAAGCTGAATTAAGCATCGACAGTAAAAAAGCAGAACGATATAGACAAACCATCGACGAATATTACAACTTTACTTCGGAATTTCCGGAGAGTAAATTCAATAAAGAAGCACAACGAATAGCTACTATAGCCACTAATTTTGTTAAAGAATAAACAATACATTATGGATTACAAAAAAACAAATGCTCCTAGCAACACAGTAACTCGCGACATGAACGAACTTTGTAGCGAAATTGGCAATGTGTACGAAACAGTGAAAATAATTGGAAAAAGAGCCAACCAAATTAGCGTAGAATTAAAAAGCGAATTAGAAAAAAAACTACAAGAGTTTGCTTCCTATACGGATAATTTAGAAGAAGTTTTTGAAAACAGAGAACAAATAGAAATTTCTCGTTTTTACGAAAAACTACCGAAAGCATCGCTAATTGCAACACAAGAACTGATTGAAGGAAAAATATTTTACCGTAACCCTGCACACATCAAAAAATAAAGCGTGAATTATTTTGTATATGCTCACTAACATGCTTATTAGCTGTTGTTTACAAAAAGTAAAAAATACCGTATCTTGCAATAAAAAAGATAAAAGGATAAACACATCGTTATTCTTTTATCTTTTTTGTATTTTTACCCTCATAATTTAAAGGCATGCTGAAAGGAAAGAAAATAATTTTAGGAGTAACAGGAAGCATTGCAGCCTATAAAACAGCTTCGTTAATTCGCTTACTTACTAAACAGGGAGCAGAAGTAAAGGTTATCATGACTCCCTTAGCTAAAGAATTTATCACGCCGCTTACCTTGGCTACTCTTTCAAAAAATCCAATTTTAGTCGATTTTTTTGATCCTACCAACGGCAACTGGAACAGTCATGTTAAACTTGGTTTATGGGCTGATGCCTACCTTATTGCTCCCGCATCGGCTAATACTATCGGTAAAATGGCTCACGGAATAGCCGACAACTTATTGCTTACCACTTATTTATCGGCAAAATGCCCGGTAATCATTGCCCCAGCTATGGATTTGGATATGTACCTACATACGGCAACAACAAAAAACATTGCTATGCTTCGCACCAACGGAAATTATATTATAGAAGCTACGGAAGGAGAATTAGCCAGCGGACTGAGTGGAAAAGGCCGAATGGAAGAACCGGAACAGATTGTTGCCTACCTGAACAATTTCTTTTCCAAAAAAAAAAAATTACTAACTAAACAAGTGCTAATTACAGCCGGGCCAACTTACGAGAAAATTGACCCCGTGCGCTTTATTGGCAACTACTCTTCCGGCAAGATGGGTTTTGCCTTAGCAGAAGCCTGTGCGCAAAGAGGGGCTTTAGTTACATTAATTGCAGGCCCAGTACAACTTAAAACACAACACCCAAACATTTACCGTATTGATGTTGAGTCGGCCGACGAAATGTATCATGCAGCAAAAAAACACTTTAGCAATGCAGATATTGGTATTCTTGCTGCTGCGGTAGCCGACTATACTCCTGCTGAGAAAGCAAGCCAAAAGCTAAAAAAGAAAACGGAAGATTTTTCTCTGACCCTTTGTCAGACTAAAGATATTGCAGCCGAATTGGGGAAAGAAAAAAAAGGAAAACAATTGCTTATTGGCTTTGCGCTAGAAACAAATAATGAAGTCAGCAATGCCCAAAAAAAACTACAAAAGAAGAATTTCGATTTTATTGTACTAAACTCATTAAACGACAAAAATGCCGGTTTTAGTTTTGACACAAATAAAATTACTATTTTGTTTAATGACGGACAAGAAAAACAATATCCACTTAAGGAAAAAACACTTGTTGCCGAAGATATAATTGATAACATAGAACAACTACTAGCCAAATGAAAGGATTTTTATTTCTATCAATTTTTATGCTCAACGGGCTATTTAACTCCTTCTCGCAAGAGCTATCGTGCAATGTTATTGTAAATGCCGATCAGATTAAAAATTCCAACAAACAGGTTTTTACCTCCTTGCAAACAGCCTTAAACGAATTTGTAAATAACCGCCGTTGGTCAGATTTCCAGTATGATACAAACGAAAAAATAGAATGCACCTTTATTATTGTTGTAAACGAATACAAAGATAATAAATTCAAAACCAGCTTACAGGTTCAAGCTCGAAGACCCATATTTAACTCAGCTTATTATACTTCCCTTTTTAATTTCAAAGACGAGAACCTAAATTTCGAATACTTGGAAATGACTCCCTTAGAATTCACGGAAGGAACTTTTGGCTCTAACCTAACCGCAGTTATTGCTTATTATTGTTATTTAATTATTGGATTTGACGGTGATTCTTTTGAAAAAATGGGAGGCACTTCCTCTTTTTCAAAAGCAGAATCTATTGTAAACTCAGCACAAAGTCAAAGTGAAAAAGGATGGAAAGCTTTTGAAGACAACCGCAACCGTTATGCACTTATTAATCATCTGCTAGATGACAATCTAAAAAAGTTTAGGGAATTTTTTTACGAATACCACCGCTTAGGATTAGATGAAATGTATAACGATGTAAGTAAGGGTAGTGCAAAAATTGCCGTTGCTATTCAAGTTTTACGAGATGTAAACCGCTTGCGACCTTCATCAGTAGTACTTACCTCATTTTTAGAAACCAAAACAGACGAATTAGTAAACATCTTTTCTAATGCGTCGGAAAAAGAAAAAACAGCAGTAAATGAACTACTTATGGATATAAATCCGTCTCAATCTACACGATACGAATCTATCATCAAAAAATAACCTATGCTTAGCTCCCTATCTATAGAGAATTATGCCATCATCGACAAACTCAACATACCGTTTGACGCAGGTTTTTCTGTAATTACAGGTGAAACAGGTGCCGGTAAATCGATAATTATTGGGGCTTTGGGCTTGGTATTGGGACAACGAGCTGATACAAAAACCATAAAAGAAGGTGCAAACAAATGCGTTATTGAAGCAAATTTCGAAATTGCCGAATACCATTTAGAAGCATTCTTCGAAGCAAACGAACTTGATTATGAGAAAAATTGTATCATTCGAAGAGAAATACTTCCGAACGGTAAAACCCGCTCTTTTATTAACGATACTCCAGTCAATTTAAACACACTAAAGGATCTTAGCATCCAACTTATCGACATACACTCGCAACACGAAAACTTATTGCTTAACGACAAGCTTTTTCAACTTAAAGTTGTAGATACTATTGCAAAAAACGATGAGGAACTAGCACAATACCAACGCCTATTCTCACAATATAAAACACTAAAAAACGAACTAGGTACGCTAATCGAATTAGCAGAAAAAAGCCAGGCAGACAAAGCTTATTGGCAATTTCAATTTGACCAACTACTTACAGCCAATATTCACCCAGACGAAAAAAACAGCTTAGAAGATGAGCTGCAAAAAATCTCGCATACCGAAGAAATTAAAACAGACTTGTTGAGGTTGGAACAATTACTATCTAATGAAAGCGGTGGCATTGTTATCAGTTTAAAAGAATCGGTAGACACCATACGGCGATTAACCAATTACCTTCCGGAAACGGAAGAATTTGAAGCGAGAATAAATTCGGCTTACATCGATTTAAAAGACCTAGCCCGTGAGATTAACCAAAAACAAAGCGAGGTTTCTTTTGAACCGGAACGATTAGCATATATCAATGAGCGACTAGACACAATATATTCCCTAGAACAAAAACATCGGGTAAACGGCACCGAAGCTCTATGTAACTTGCAGAAAGAGCTGGAAGATAAGTTGATACAAATCGATTCGTTCGACGACCAGATTAACGATTTAAAAAAATCAATTCAACTATTGAGTGACAAACTCGAAAAAGCAGCAACACAAATTTCTATCAAAAGAAAAGCCGCCTCAACAAAAATTGCCAGCCATTTAATACAACAATTGGCTTCACTGGGAATGAAACAACTCCGTTTTGAGGTAGCTTTATCAACAATAAAAGAGTTTAGCTCTACAGGAAAAGACCAAGTTGATTTTCTATTTTCTGCCAACGATAAATCATCTTTGCAAGCAATATCACAAACAGCTTCGGGTGGTGAGATATCGCGTGTTATGCTTGGACTAAAATCCTTAATTGCCAATACAAAAGCCCTACCCACAATACTTTTTGATGAAATAGATGCAGGGATTTCGGGTGAAATAGCCGACAAAACAGCCAGCATTATGGCCGAAATGAGTCAAGCAATGCAAGTTATCTGCATCACACACTTACCACAAATTGCCGCAAAAGGAAAACAACACTACAAAGTTTTCAAAAGCAATTCCACCACAAAAATATGCCAATTATCAACAAACGAACGAATTACCGAAATTGCCCAAATGCTAAGCGGCTCAAGCCTATCTGATGCTGCCATCGAAAATGCCAAAATATTATTGGGTACAACCTGAAATCAGTACTAATAATAAATAATAATCATTCTAATTGAACATTTTTGTTAAAATTATTGTTTTTATTATAATTTATTAATACTTTTGGCTTACCAACCTAAAATTAAGAGCTTATGAAACATTATATACTCCTTATCTTGCTAACAACAAGTGCTTTTGTTTATGCTTCAGGGTATTTTTTTAACACTCCTATTAACAAACAAACTGAACAAGTTACTACTCCTGTTAAAATTTCGTTTATCAATAGTCAGTTGATTATTGAAAATGCCCCCATAAACTCACATGTAGAAATATTTACCATGCTTGGTGTAAGTATTTTTCAAGGAAAAACACTAGAACTTAAGCATGTATTTTTAGTTGATTTAAATAAAGGCTACTACATTGTAAAAACAGCAGGCGAAACAAAAAAAATATCCGTAAAATAATAACAGATATATCGATATAAAAAATGCGTGTTTATTAAAACACGCATTTTTTATTAATCTGTTTTGCTTTTCAACAGCTCAGTTAATTTCATTAGCTCATCCCTATATTGGGCTGCCTCCATAAACGCTAACTTTTTGGCTGCATCTTGCATAGTTTTTTTTGTTTTCAAAATAGCTTTTTCCAATTGCGCTTTGCTCATGTATTGCACTACAGGATCTGCAGCATAAGCTATACCTTGAGGTTCGATATATGCATTCTCCAACTCTTTATTTTCAAATACAGAAACCGTTTGTTTCTTTTTTAAAGCCGTTGGGGTAATATTATGTTTGGCATTGTAAGCCAATTGTTTCTCTCTACGCCTATTGGTTTCATCAATAGTACGTTTCATACTATCCGTAATCTTGTCGGCGTACATAATTACCATACCGTTTAAGTTACGCGCAGCACGTCCCGCTGTTTGGGTTAGCGATCTATTGGAGCGCAAAAAACCCTCTTTATCGGCATCCAAAATAGCTACCAAAGAAACTTCAGGTAAATCCAAGCCTTCACGCAATAAATTAACTCCCACCAAAACAGAAAATAAGCCCTTACGCAATCCTTCTAATATCTTCACCCTGTCCATAGTATCCACATCCGAATGAATATAACTACAACGAACCCCATTTCTTTCCAAGTAACTAGTCAACTCTTCCGCCATCCGCTTGGTTAAGGTCGTAATCAATACCCGTTCATCTTTCTCAGTTCGAAGCGCAATTTCTTCCAACAAATCATCAATCTGGTTTAAGCTAGGACGCACATCAATAATAGGATCAAGCAACCCGGTAGGTCTTATAAGCTGATCAACCACTACCCCACCCGATTTTTCCAATTCATAATCTGCCGGAGTAGCACTAACAAATAGCACTTGACTTATGAGTGTTTCGAACTCTTCGAATTTCAACGGACGGTTATCTTTAGCCGACGGCAAGCGAAACCCAAACTCCACCAAGTTCTGTTTTCGTGCAGCATCACCACCATACATAGCCCTAATTTGAGGTAAGGTAACATGGCTTTCGTCAATAACCAAAAGAAAATCTTTGGGAAAATAATCGAGTAAACAAAACGGTCTACTTCCTGGCACTCTGCCATCAAAATAACGGGAGTAATTTTCTATACCCTGACAGTATCCTAATTCCCGTATCATTTCCAAGTCGTAATTTACTCGTTCGGTAATTCGTTTTGCTTCGTAAGGGCGGCCTTGCGACTCAAAATAAGCAGCCTGCCGCAACATATCGAACTGAATTTGCTCTATAGCAGCATGTATCCGTTCTTTAGTTGTAACAAAAATAGTAGCCGGATAAATTGGATACGCTTGAAAAGACCCCGTCTGCTTGCCTGTTTTTGGGTCTATTTGTACTATCTCTTCAATCTCATCTCCCCAAAAAACAACCCTTAAAATAAAATCAGTATAAGCTAAAAAAATATCGACAGTATCGCCTTTTACGCGAAAATTACCCCTAGTCAAATCAATTTCATTTCGGGTATATAAACTATCAACCAAGGACAGTAGAAAATCGTTACGAATAATTTTCTGTCCTACTTGAATTTCAATCAAATTAGCATAAAAATCTTGAGGATTACCTATACCATACAAGCAAGATACCGAGGAAATAACCACAACATCTCGTCTTCCGGAAAGCAACGAAGAAGTTGTTGCCAAACGAAGTTTTTCAATTTCATCGTTGATGGCTAAATCCTTTTCGATATAAGTATCTGATACCGGCAAGTAAGCTTCAGGCTGGTAATAATCGTAGTACGACACAAAATACTCCACGGCATTTTCCGGAAAAAAGGCTTTAAACTCGCCATACAATTGAGCCGCAAGGGTTTTATTATGACTCAAGATAAGGGTTGGTCGTTGCACTTGCTGTATTACGTTGGCAACGGTAAAGGTCTTTCCCGATCCTGTTACCCCCAACAAGGTTTGATGTTTAGCTCCAAGCTCCAAGCCATGGACCAATTGCTGAATAGCTTCAGGCTGATCGCCGGTAGGTTTATAATCAGAAATCAAATTAAAAAACATGCTTGAGTATTTAAAGTAGCTACAAAGAAAAACATAAAAGGCTGAAATTACTCATTAGGCATCAACAACAAACAAACAATATAAGCCACTAGTCCAGCACCTCCAAAAATGGTTAATAGTAGCCATACTATTCGAACAATAGCCGTGTCGATAGCCAAATATTCAGCTATACCGGCACATACCCCGGCAATCATTTTATTTTTTGATCGCACTAATCGTTTAACATCACTCATAATTTAATAAGGTTAAGGTTAGCCATTTTTCATTTTATCCAAAAATACAACATTATGTTTAAAAAAGTCTCTTATCAATAAAAATAAAATATCTCATTTTAATTCCCACAAGCAAATTGTATCAATTATAAAAAAAACTATCTTTGTAAAAGTGTATTTTTGTTAAAACAACTATTACTTTCATTTTTCACAAAGCAAAGTATCATTATCACTTAGGTGAAACGAATAATATAACTATCATTAAAAAATCGAAGTATGTTAAAAAAAATTTCTGTCCTTGTAGTTGCTATTTTTATTAGCACACAATTATTTGCCGAAGAAGGAAGAGTATCGTTCGGATTAGAAGTAACTCCGGCCATAAGTTGGTTAAATATTGACCATCCACAAATTGACTCCGATGGCAGCTCGTTAAAACTTAACGGAGGGTTAATTATTAACATTAATATGGGAGAAACCTATGCCATTGTTACCGGATTACGGTACAACTCTCACGGTGGTTCGTTAAAGGGAATTGACTCTACATCAGTTAAATACGAATTCAATGAATTTGAAATTCCTATCGGCTTAAAGCTTCGCACCGGCTCATTTGGTAAGATGCGTTTTGCTGCACACCTAAGCACCGGATTAGGCATCCCCATCAAACCCAAAGAAACATATGGGTTTTACGAAAACGAGAAAATACGAGATTTCAACTTATTGCCTGTCAGAGCATTATACAACTTAGGGGCTGGTGTTGAATATGATTTAGGCGCCGTAATACTTACCGGAAAAATTAGTTACAAAGGTTGGTTTTCTAATTTGTATTTTTACAAAAACAAAATTAATTTGCCATCCGACCAACTGGAGCTAATTGATTCAAATGCAAAAACATACACCCAAACCATTATTTTTCAACCTTCGGCAGTAGAACTATCGTTTGGTGTTATTTTCTAATTGTGTTTACACAGAAAACACAATCCGTAATCTGTAATCTGAAATTTCAGATTACAGATTACCTCACAATCCACGAACTTCATTTTATTTTAGTAAAAGATTAATTTACAAGCTTGTATTATTCAAATAAAAGACCTAATTTTGCACCACTTTTTGCAAAAAAGGTGTGATGGGAAATTTAGCGAGAATCTATCACTAAAATTTTGAGTAACACAAAAAATTAAATCATGAAAACATTTGAATTACAAGGTTCAGTAAGAGAAGTAGTTGGTAAAAAACCAACGAAAGTAGTGCGTAAAAGCGACATGGTACCATGCGTATTATACGGTGGCACAGAAATTATTCACTTTGAAGTATCACAAAGCAATGTGCGCAAATTGATATACTCCCCCGAAGTATTTGTTGTGGGTTTAACTATTGGCGAAAAATCGTGTATGGCCATCATGAAAGACTTACAATTTCATCCGGTTAGCGACAAAGTATTGCATATCGACTTTTTAGAAGTATTTGAAAGCAAGCCAATTACCATTAAAATTCCGGTAAAATTAGAAGGGTTAGCTATTGGGGTAAAACAAGGGGGTAAATTAATTCAAGAAATGCGTACCCTAAAAGTAAGAGCTACTTACGATAAAATTCCTGAAAACCTTGTGGTAAATGTAACCAAAATTAAACTAGGAAAATCTATCCAAGTGGGTGCGTTATCGTTCCCTGGTCTTGAAATATTATCACCAACAATGAACATTGTTGCTACCGTGAAATTAACTAGAGCAGCAAAAGGTGCAGCAGCGGCAGCTATAGCCGATAATATTATTGACGAAACCGAAGATGAGGCTACTGAAGAAAGCGAAAGCTAAACACTTTTTATCAACAAATTTGTTGTACAAACAGGTTGATTAAAACCACAAAGTAAATTATGAAATATCTGATTGTAGGACTGGGAAATATTGGTAATGAATACCAAGATACTCGTCATAACATAGGATTTACAGTATTGGACGCTTTAGCTAAAGCGTCCAATATTTTTTTTAGCGAACAACGATACGGAGCCGTTTGCGAATACAAAACCAAAGGCCGAACGCTTGTATTGCTCAAACCCAACACTTTTATGAACCTAAGCGGCAATGCTGTTCGTTATTGGCTTCAAAAGGAAAAGATTGCGGTAGAAAACGCATTGATAATCGTTGATGATTTAGCCTTGCCATTTGGCACTCTCAGACTAAGGCATCAGGGTTCACACGCCGGACATAACGGACTGAAAAACATTGAGAGTATGCTAACAACTAATGCATACCCCAGGTTACGGTTTGGAATTGGCAACAACTTTCTTCAAGGAAAGCAAATTGATTTTGTACTTGAAAAATTCTCGGACGAAGAACAGCTGGTTTTAAACGAGCGCGTAACTACAGCCATAGCTATTATAAAAAGTTTCTGCTTTGTTGGAGTTCAGCAAACCATGACAATGTATAATAACAAATAATGCAAAAAAAGGAAGTTCGCATCGATAAATGGCTTTGGGCGGTTCGCATATTCAAAACCCGAAGCATTGCTGCAGAGGCTTGCAAAAAAGGCAAAGTATCCTTAAACGGAAACAAACTAAAACCCTCACGAACAATAAAACTAGGGGATGTTATCGAGGTTAGAAAAAATCCGGTTAGCTATTCATTTAAGGTACTCGGTCTTAGCGAAAACCGTATGGGCGCAAAGCTTGTACCTGATTTCATGGAAAATGTAACCACAGTAGAGCAGTTACAAATACTGGAAATGCATCAATTAAGTGAGTCGCTTAACCGGAACAAAGGCTTAGGGCGACCAACAAAAAAAGACCGCCGAGAAATTGAAAGTTTTTTTGAAGATGAGTTTTTTGACGACAGTGAAGAAACTGCCTAACAAGTAAAAAAAAAAATCCAACGATTGCTGTAAAACCACACGATACTATGTTTATATCTGCCGAAAAGAAAAAAGAAAATATTGCCGAATACTTGTTGTATATGTGGCAAATTGAAGACATAATTCGCGCATATAAGTTTGATATTGAAAAGATTAATGCACAAATAATACTGCCCTACCCTTGTGCTGAAGACGACAAAAAAGCCTTACTTACCTGGTACGAAAACCTCATCGACATGATGCGCGAAGAGCATGTAATAGAATTAGGGCATCTACAAATAAATAACAATATTTTAATCGACCTAAACGATTTACACCAAACCATTTTAACCAGTAACTTCCATCAAGATTATAAAAACCAATATTACAAAACCAACGCACTCATTACTGAAATAAAAGCCAAACAAGGCAATGCTATTGAAAATGAAATTGAGGTTTGCTTTACCTTTTTATACGGTTTTTTATTGTTGAAACTACAGAAAAAAGCCATCACAAAAGAAACAGCAACCGCAAGTAACGAAATAAGTCAGTTCATTGCGTTACTAGCCTCAAAATACAAGCTTTACAAAGCAGGAAAACTTGAACTTGAATAAAAAATGCTTACTTTTGTTCCTTTCTTTCTTCAAAGAAAAGCGATTCCTTATCCTGCTTTATTAAAAAAAGCTAGGTATAGCCACGCTCCTTTATAAGAAAGACTGATGCAACAATTTATTAACCAATTATAGTTAATTGGCTTATTAGCCAATTGATACATTAAATTTTGACCATAATGAAAGGAATCATTTTAGCCGGAGGTTCAGGCACTCGTCTTTATCCAATTACAAAAAGTATTTCTAAACAAATTGTTCCTGTGTACGATAAACCGATGATTTATTATCCGCTATCGGTATTAATGCTTGCCGGCATCAAAGAAATACTCATTATTTCTACTCCGCAAGACTTACCTTTATACCAAAATTTACTGCAAGACGGTACTGAAATAGGCTTACAACTTAGCTATGCCGAACAACCCTCGCCAGATGGATTAGCACAAGCCTTTATTATTGGCGAATCGTTTATTGGAAACGACTCCGTTTGTATGGTACTGGGCGATAATATATTTTACGGATTTGACTTCTCCAAGCATTTAAAAAACGCCTCTCAACTTACTGAAGGTGGTTATGTTTTTGGGTATCATGTTCACGATCCGGAGCGATATGGCGTGGCTGAATTCGACAGCAATGGAAAAGTCTTGAGCTTGGAAGAAAAACCACTCAAGCCAAAATCGAATTGGGCAGTAACAGGCTTATATTTTTACGACAATGATGTAGTTCGAAGAGCAAAGGCGTTGAAACCTTCTACCAGAGGAGAACTAGAAATAACCGATTTAAATAAAACTTACCTAAACGAGGGCAAATTATCTGTTGAGTTACTAGGCAGAGGCATGGCCTGGTTAGATACCGGCACACACGACAGCTTATTGGAGGCATCAAACTTTATAGCCACTATTCAGAACAGGCAAGGCTTACAAGTTGCTTGTATTGAAGAAATTGCATACCGGAAAGGATACATAAACAAAGAACAACTACTAAAACTAGCCGAACCTTTACAAAAAAACCTATACGGACAGTATATGATAAAGGTGGCACAAGAAAATATTTAAGAAGACAAAATTGGATGGAAATAATTAACACACCTATACCCGACCTACTTGTTATCAAAAACAAAGTATTTGAAGACAGCCGAGGTTATTTTACCGAAGCGTATAACGAGCATGTTTTTACGCAAAATAATATTGCTATTCATTTTTGTCAAGACAACCGTTCTAAATCTGCTTACGGAGTAATACGCGGATTGCATTATCAACTCAATCCACACAGCCAGTCGAAGCTCGTTTCTGTGATTGTAGGAAAAGTGTTTGATGTTGCTGTTGATATTCGGCAAGGCTCCCCTACATTCGGACAATGGTATGGCATAGAATTATCGGACGAAAACCACTTGCAATTTCTTATACCTCAAGGATTTGCACACGGGTTCTCCGTTTTAAGCGAAACAGCTATATTTAGTTACAAATGCGATAATTTTTACACACCCGAGCTCGACAGAGGCATTGCCTACAACGACCCTACCTTGGCTATCGATTGGAAAATACCTGCCGAAAAAGCACTAATATCAGCAAAAGATAACAAACACCCCCTGTTATCGGAAGCCGAAATAAACTTTAGCTTTACCCATGAATAAAATACTTGTAACCGGAGCACACGGACAATTAGGCAATGAAATTCAACAAATTGCCGGCGATTTTACATTATTCGATTTTATTTTTACCGACATCGACAGCTTAGACCTATGCGACAAGCAGGCTATAACGAATTTTATTGCTGCCAACAACATTCATTTTATTATAAACTGTGCCGCATATACGGCTGTTGATAAAGCAGAAGAAGAAGCCGCTCTTTGTTACAGCATTAACAAAGACGCCGTGCGCTACTTAGGAGAAGCAGCTGCGGCACAACAAGTAAAGCTGATACATATTTCTACCGATTATGTTTTTGATGGCACCAACCACACTCCTTACACCGAAACCGAAGCTATTTGTCCGCAATCGACCTACGGAAAATCCAAAGCTGAAGGAGAAAAAGCACTGATGAGCGTATGCCCTGAGGCCATTATTATCCGCACTTCATGGTTGTATTCGGGCTACGGAAACAACTTTGTAAAAACAATGATTAAATTAGGCCAAGAGCGAGATACTTTGGGAGTTATTTTTGATCAAATTGGCACGCCAACTTATGCGGCTGATTTAGCCAAGGCTATCATGCAAATTATTTCAGGAGACAAATGGCAAAAAGGCATTTATCACTTCTCGAACGAAGGCGTTGCCAGTTGGTATGATTTTACCAAAGCCATACACGAATTACATGGCATTGCATGCCTCGTTCGCCCTATCGAAACAAAAGATTTTCCGAGTAAAACCCCACGACCTGCATACAGTGTGCTGAATAAAAACAAAATAAAAAGCACTTTTTCCCTTGAAATTCCGTATTGGAGAGATGGATTGGAAAGGTGTATAAACAAACTTAAGGCATAATACTAAAAAAAATTGCACCTAAAAAATTTCTAACTTTTTGGGTGCAATTCATTATATGCCTTAGGTATTTTTATATCATTACTTTTGCCTACTCAAAAACAACTGTACGGTTACCATACACCAAAACTTTTCGCTCAATGTGTTTGGCTACAGCACGCGACAACACAATTTTTTCCAAATCCTGTCCTTTTCTAACCAACGCCTCAACCGTATCCTTGTGCGTAATATGCGTTACATCTTGCTTAATTATAGGTCCGGCATCTAAATCGGCAGTAACATAATGACTGGTTGCCCCAATTAATTTTACCCCACGAGCATGTGCTGCATGGTAAGGTTTAGCACCAACAAAAGCCGGCAAAAAAGAATGGTGAATATTGATAATTTTGTTTGGATAATACTGAATGAAATCATCAGAAACCACCTGCATATAACGCGCTAAAACAACAAAACTAACTCGGTATTTGTTTAATAATTCCAGTTGCACAGCTTCTTGTGCTGCCTTATTTTCTTTGCTTATCGGGATATGTTTAAAGGGGATACCAAACCTCTGGGCTACATGTTCTAATTCGAGGTGATTGCTAATTATTACCGGTATATCTACCTGCCATTCACCGGCAGCATGGCGCGCCAGCATGTCGTACAAACAATGCGACATTTTAGACACAAAGATGGCCATGCGAGGCTTAACATTTTTGAAATACAGATTGAACTTCATCTCCAATCGATGAGCAATTAAGGTGGCAAAATATTCCTCAATTTTCTCTCGTGGAATCTCAAACTCATCCAAACTCCACTCTACACGCATAAAAAATTGCTCGTCCTCCTTATCTACCCACTGATCCAAATACAAGATATTGCCTTTGTTTACATTAATAAACTCTGTTACTACTGCTAGTATCCCTTGCTTATCGGGACAGTGAATTAATAGAATTGCGGTATTATCTGTTTTAATCATAGCGTTATTTTTACAATCGAACAAAGGTAATAAAAGAGTCTGAAAAACACCTAATTTTATTTCCAGCTAAAAAGAAAGTCATTTTTTCAGCTATCAGCACAATAAATTTCCCTTTAAAAGATGGCATTACAACAAGCTAAACACCCCATTACCAGACCAAAACAGCAGCTTGAATAATATTTCAGTTTTTTTCACAGCAATATTGCAAAATGGAAAAAAACGATTATCTTTGCAGAGCATTTAACCAAGGTGTGGTAGTTCAGTTGGTTAGAATACCTGCCTGTCACGCAGGGGGTCGCGAGTTCGAGCCTCGTCCACCGCGCCACTTTTAAACAATAATTTACATTTTAGGACTTCTCCAAAATGATACAAATCACAAATTTAAGCTTTTCATATAATTCAAGAGAAGATAGACTTATTTTCACTATAAATCACAACAATTACCACGAACGACTTGATTTTTTTGTTACTAGAAAAATGATTATAGATCTATTACATGGTTTTGATAACATACTTATTACTTTATGTGATAATGGAAAATTATTTAAACAACTATACAAAGAGCAAGAACCTCTTAAACCTGAAGCTTCAAAAGAAGAAAAAGCAGAAACAAAATGGGAAAAACCTATTTCAGATGGAGAGCTCAATCTTACAAAAGCCAAAGCTCCAATACTCCTTGATGCACTCTCATACACAACACACGATAATAATATTATGACTTTTAGATTTATATCAAATGGTGAGCCTTATGCTATTTCAACTATGAATTGTGAGCTATTTCAAAAAACACTAAGTTCCCTAATGAGAGTTATCCCTTTTGTAGCTTGGGGAATATCAAGACATATATTAGACTAAACCTCTTTAAGCTTTTTGTCTAATATCTTCTAAAATAAATTCAATATTATTTTTTGTGCAGTAATCTACAAATTTTGTAAATTCATGATTTGTAAGTTGCTCATTTGTTGATGAGATAGAAAGGACACAGTACCTTTTATCCCCTTCAATTATTGGTAAAGAGGACAAATCAACATCTAAACTTATCTCTTTCATAGTATCTATAAAATCATTTTCACTTGCAGTTGCACTTAAAACTTTTTTATAGATAATCTCTTCATTTTGTGGATAATATTTATCTAGTGCTTCGAGTATCATTTGCTGTGCCATCGATGGAAACCCAGGGACAAAAAAGAATCTCTTTTCTACATAAAAGCCAGGAACATTTGAAACTATATTTTTTAAAAGTCCAGTATTGATAGGAAGATGAGCCATATTGATTCTATGAAGATAAGCACTATCACCAAATCGCTCTAAAATAGCTTCTTTTGCACCCTCATTTATCTCCATTATTCCATCTGTAAATACATCTGCAGCACATTTTCTTGTGTAATCATCAGGCGTTGCACCAATTCCACCAAAACTAAACATCACACTTTTAGGGTCATTTTTAATAAGTTTAAATACTGAATTTATAAAATCTGGTTCATCTTTAATCACAAATGAGCCTTTGTGAGTCCAGCCTCTTTTTAAAAGTTCACTATTTAAAAATGGAAAATGGGCATCTTCACGACGCCCATTTAAAAGTTCTGTTCCTAT
>CAMDGD010000023.1 GCA_945897785.1 Paludibacter jiangxiensis | reverse complement strand
TTAGAGCAGATTCTCCAAAACTTGTTGCTGTTAGAAAACGGTCAACTAAAACGAGCGGCGGTTTTATTGTTTGGAAAGCAACCTACTCGTTTTTATATCAATGCATTTGTAAAAATTGGTCGTTTTGGGAATTCTGATGATGATTTGCGATTTCAAGAAGTAATTGAAGGTAACGCTTTTCAACTGGCAGATAAAACACTTGATATTTTAGACAAAAAGTTTCTAATCTCTCCTATTTCATACAAAGGACTACATCGCGTTGAAGGTTGGGAATATCCTTATGAAGCAATTCGAGAAACGATTTTAAATGCTATTGTTCATCGGGATTACATGGGTGCTCCTATTCAGATCCGTGTTTACGACGATAAAATACTTGTTTGGAACGAAGGCAAATTGCCCGAAGAACTGACTTTTGAGGATTTAAGAAAGCAACATTCGTCCCACCCTCACAATCCAATACTTGCAAGTACCTTTTTCAAAGGAGGCTTAATTGAATCTTGGGGTCGTGGAACCATAAAGATTATTAATGAATGTGTAAAAGCAGGCTTGCCGGAACCTTTAATTGAAAATCAATCGGGCGGTGTTCGTGTTACAATATTTAAGAAAAAAGAAATTAGTTTCTTTGGTCTTAACGAAAGACAATTAAAAGCCATTGATCTTGTAAAAGAAAAAGGTAATATAACAAATAGTGATTATCAAAAACTTAATAATATTTCAAAAGCGACTGCAACAAGAGATTTAACTGAACTTGTTGAGAAGTATAATCTACTCAAAAGAAGCGGAGAAGTTGGAGCTGGAACAAACTATGTTTTAATTGGTTCATAATTGGTTCATAATTGGCTCAATTGGCTCAATTGGCTCATGATTGGCTCAAGGATACAAAATAGAAATACACAGACTAGTGATTTTCTGAACATTACAATTTATTAATTGGCTCACGATTGGCTCAAAAAGAAATAAAAAAGAAAAAAATAATGGGCAAAAGTTGGCGGAAACGAGCAAAAATGGATGACTTGTCCTGATATAAGTTTACACAAATAGTGTAAATTTGAATCAGGATTATGAATTAAAAAGTGTAAACTTTTTTTAGGACGAGTCAATCGTTTTATTGTGAGCCATTTGGCACATTTGCAAAGCCCCACAAATCCACCCGCAAAAATCAAAGCTTTGCAAAAGAGCCAAATTACCATTGCTTTTTACCATAACATTGTGAATAATTGCAAATGTGTATGGCTTTAAGCGTTGGCATTGTACTATTTTAATTTAATTTTCTTCGTCAAAGTATCGTATTCATAATTCACAATATTTTCATTTATAATCAATTGAATTGTTTCTTCGATTACATCAAAAGGAACAACAAACCATTCTCTCGGATTTAGTCTTTGTCCTTTTTCATTAAACAAATCAATGTCCAAACAAGCATTCGCAAAAAAACGATGTAAAAGACTTTCTAGTTTGTCTGCATTTCTGTTATACACTTTGTAAGTCCCAACTTTTTGAACCTCCGCAAATAAATAGGTTGCTTCGTTACGAGCATTTTTTATTCTTTCATCTACAGAACTGGTTGCAAAACCAATTTTGTATAAATCTTTAATTTCGGCTAATTCCTTTTTTGTTGATTTTGATTTCAATACATAAACCCAACCTGATTGTATATCTTCTTCCTTTACAAGTCCAGCATTTACAAACAAATCTTGTTCGATTTGCTCATACGTATTAGTAATAAGTTTTCCGTTTTTTTGAATTTGTTTGCCTAATGAGCGATAAAGCATATTACTGTAAGTTCCATTTTCAAAAATGGTTCTTGTTCTGCCCTCAATTCTAACTCTGTTTCCTGACTTTTGCTCCCATTCTTCTTTTTTCAAATTCGCTGATTCCAAATAGAGCAGTAAGCCATCCATTAAATAAAAGTCTCCAACGTGCAGGTTTTTCTCGATATTTTTAAATGGCAAAATCTTTCTTTTACCTTCTTTAATTTCTTTATGCACTTTTTGAAACATTAATTCATATTTCTCAAACTCCTTTTCTTTTAGTGGTTTCCGTTGTGCAACAAAATCCGCATCAGCTCTTTCTTCTGGGCGTGGTGTATGTTTGAATTTGAAAATATCTAAATCTTTGTCAGCATCTAATAACCCTAAATCATCATCATTTAAAATGTCATCAATGGTTTGTTTTTCTATTTCCACATAGCCCAATAGGTTGTGCCTGTCAAATGGTTTTAGAATTTTTTTTTGAGCTTCATTTTCTCTAAAATTCTTCAATTTTGCCATCAAAC
Source organism: Paludibacter jiangxiensis (assembly GCA_945897785.1). GTDB lineage: Bacteria > Bacteroidota > Bacteroidia > Bacteroidales > Paludibacteraceae > JAFGVL01. Next base: position 26,769 of record CAMDGD010000023.1, on the reverse strand, counting down.
CATATTCAGACATGCTTGACTTATTTGGCTCTCTTTTGTTTTTATCGAAGAAAGCATTTATCTCTTCAAACGAATCAATAAGCCTATCTTCATCTGTTTTTACAATGGAAGTTTTGGCTTTTGAATCTAATAATCCAAAATCGTCATCCTCAAAAATATCGTCTATTGTCAGCTTCTTTTTAGCCATTTGCAAGTGCTTTTTTTCGTTTCAACTCTCTTAAAAACACTAATGCTTCCGCCATTCTTTTTTCCTTATGGTCAAATGCTTGAATATTTGGTTGCTCACCATTATTATTCTTTACCCATTCTTTTATTTTTGGCCATAACAAAATAGCTTCTTCTTCGGTCATTTCAATTTTGGTAGATTGAATATGCTCGTCAATTAGTTTTAAAACTTGTGTTGTTACTGATTTTGATAAAATTTCGAAAGCCTTTTGAAATGGATTTATTCTATCAATTAGGTCAATGTGGATGTCATCAATATTGATAAAACTGCCTGCTCCTCTTATAAATCTCTTATCTCCTTGTTCTTCGATTGTACTATTTTTGAGTACAGAATCAACAACTACGTGTTGTCTAACTGCTTCTACATCATCATCACTTAAATCAGGATATATTTCTCGGATGATTTTAGGAATTAGAACAGTATTGATAACCTCTGGCTCAACATTGCCCGGCATCGCTTTAAGCATTTGAGGGTCTTGCAATAATTTAGCTTTCAAATCATTCAAATCTGTATCAATGATGTCTTTGGCTCTTTGAGAAGTTGGCAACTTGAAACCTCTAATCTTAATAGTTTTATCATCATCTTCTTCGTCTTCATCATCCTCATCTTTTTTCAGTTTGAATTTGAAGTTTGGTGCCAAAACTTGTTCCATTAGTAAAGATGCTGTAATGGCTTTTAGCATATTATTTACCGAAAGCTTTACATCATCATCTTGTGCGTCAGGTTGAGCAATTAGGTTTGTGAATTGAGCATGAATTTTATTTTTACTGTCTCTTGTAGCTCTACCAATAATTTGAATAATTTCAGTTAGCGAACCTCTGTAACCAATTGTTAAAGCGTGTTGGCAATAGGGCCAATCAAAGCCTTCTTTTGCCATTCCTAAAGCAATAATTATATCAATATCATCTACCGATTTTACTTCCCGCAGATAGGCACTTATTTTATCTCTTGATTTAGGGTTGTCATTTACTAAATCGGCAACTTTTAACGTTTTGCCAGTTTTGTGGCTTTTGATGTGCAAAACGCCTGTATTTTCATCTTGAAACTCTAATTCTCCCAAAACATCAATAATATGATTGACTTCTTCGTATTTTTCTTTTGAAGATTCAGCAGAGTTTACACTAGGTATATGAATAATTGTTTTTTGGTTTTCGTCAATAATTTCAGCCAATGCGGAAATTCCTGTTTCTGGATTCTTCTTAAAATACCTGCCTGTGTAAAAATGATAACCAATCCCCAACGATTTTAAATACTCATAACCATTTAATTGTTGATAGTAAGAGTACGTTACTTTAGTGAATTTTGCTTCATCTTCGGGCATTAAAACTGGCACATTATCTCCTCTAAAATAAGAACCTGTCATAGCCACAATATGAGCAGTTGAATTTTTCATAATACTTTTTAACACTTGCCCTAAAATGTTGTCGCCTTCTGCTGATACATGATGAAATTCATCAATAGCTACTAAAGTGTCATCCAATTTTTTCACGTCTAAACCTTCAAACGCAAAACGCAATGTAGCGTGTGTGCAAACCAATATTTGTTCGTCAGATTCTAAAAAGTTTAAGAATGCTGTTACTTTACTTTTTTCTTCTCCTGGTGTACACAGGTTGGATTTTGGGTTTGGATTCCAATCGGCAAAAAAGCCATATTTTACTAATTCTGTTGAGCCAAAAGATGCTCCAATAGACTTTTCGGGAACGGCTACAATTACTTTTTTAATGCCTTGGTTTTTTAACTTATCCAAAGCAATAAACATTAAAGCCCTTGATTTACCTGATGCTGGTGGAGCTTTAAGCAATAAATACTGTGCGGTTCTGCCTTCATAGGCTTTTTCCTGCATTTCTCGCATTCCCAACCCATTGGTGCTTTTGCTTTTCCCTGTTTGGTTGTATGTTACATGTACTAGATTTGGCATTGTCTATTTCTTTTTCTTATCTATTAATTTTGTCATCTCCTTATCAAAATCGGAAACATAATTTTGGTCTTGAATCACACGGAATTTATCATACTCACTTTCGGCTTTTAGCTTTGCTTCCAACATTGATACTTTGCCCTTGTCTTTCAAAATAGGATAATCCGCTAATTCCAAAAATTGAACTAAAAAATTATCCCAATCTTTCATATTCATTACTTGCCTGTTTCTTGCTCTATTTTCTGCTAAGTCTAAATAAGAAGTAACGATTCTTTCTAAAGCTTTTAAATGTTCAACATTCAAATAGTTTTTGGCAATCGTTACATCACTTTTTAAAATCTTTCCGTCAGGGGCTTGTTTCCAAGTTTTTAAGCCCATATAAATTTTGGTAGCATCTGCTTCTGAGTAAATAATCTCGGCAGCGGTTTTTCCTGTTATTGCCCAATGCAGTTTGTTTTGAACCGTTGCAAAAAAATGTTGGGTTATTTCCGATTTGTTGTCATAATCAGCCGATAGTGCATAGATGTCTGTAATTTTTTGATATAAACGTCTTTCACTTAATCGAATCTCTCGGATTCGCTCCAACATTTCTTCAAAATAATCTTCTCCAAAATGTTTGATTTGTTTCAATCGCTCATCATCCATAGCAAAACCTTTGATGATGTATTCGTGCAAAATTTCAGTTGCCCATTTTCTAAATTCAATGGCTCTTTGTGAGTTAACTCGGTAGCCAACCGCTGTAATGGCTCTTAAATTATAGTATTTGGTTTCGTAGGTTTTACCGTCTTGGGCAGTATGTCGGAAATCCCGACATACTGAATTTTCATCCAATTCGGCATCTTCAAATATTTTTTTAAGGTGTTCGGTTATAGTAGAACGCCCTTTTTCAAAGAGTTCAGCTATTGTTTTTTGCGTAAGCCAAAGCGTTTTGTCTTGATAAAAGACATCAATATTTATTTTGCCACTTTCGGTCTTGAAAATAACAAAGTTGTTTATAGGTTGTAAACCGCTATTTTTATCTTCTATACTCATTTCACTGTCTTTTTTCTTGTTTTCTTCTGCTTCGCAAAAAGTGTGTCTTTTTGCAACATTTCTTCATATTGCTTAAACAAATACTCCAATCGCTCGGTATCGTTTTTAAAAGGTTGCAAGCGATAACATTGCTCAATGGCAGTGTCTAATTCCTGATGGGCTTGTAACAAACCTTTAGGCATTGTACTTGGGTTGTACAATTGTGCCATTGTTTTGCTTGGGTGTTTGGCTCGCTCGTCTAGTATGGCAAAAACATAGAGGTTTAAATTTTCCTTTTGCTTGGTGGTAATGTCGGGGAATGGGAAGGTATTGTAGCATATTGATGATGAATAACTTAGTCTAGTTTCCAATTTTCCACCCACTGCTTTTATCCAAATGTTATGCATTCGACTAGATAAAATCCCAAATAAATATGGCGAAGCTTTATATATTGGAAAAGCTTTATCCATTACGATAATGTCCGAAAAATAACCGATTGGTAAGTATTCTCTTAACTCAGAGGAAACCTTTGGAATCAACAATACTTCACCTTTAATAAATCTTGGTTCACCAAATCTATAAGGGAATTGAGCAGCTTCAATTGTGGGTTTTCTCTTGCTATTAAGTCTAAAAATCTCAACATTGTCAAATCGCTTTCTTAACGGTTCAATTTTTTGAGCTTCTTCATATTCTTCTTTTGTAACCCATAAGCCCCATCTTTCAATATCTTTTATCAGCTCTTGAGACCCCATTAGTTTAAAAAGAAACTTTTTTACAGATGGGTATTGATTGACTAAATCTTCTTTTTCTTCAGGAGAAAGTATCAAGTTGCCACCATCTAAAGCCGAACTACCATATCCTATCTCTTTGATATTGGATAAAGGTTTGTTTCTGGCAGAAACAAATTGATTACCTGTATTCGTTAAATATGGGCTTATATTTTTTACGTTCTGCTTTAGATTCTGATTGAACAGGAATTTGTCTTCTGTACAATTATTTCTAATACCGATTATGACAACAGTTACTCCAGCATTTCCTTTGGCATTATTGGTCCATTTAAACGACTGGTGTGCAAAGTCAATTTCTTGACCTTTACTTAAAACTAATGGCCACAATAAGGCTACTTGTTCTCCCTGTGTTATAGAATTGGTCGTTACAAAGGCATATTTCGCATTTGTATTATGAATATAATTGGTTGCTTTATAAAACCAACACGCTATGTAATCTAACTTTTTATAGTTATTTACTCGTGAAAAGACGATTTTCATATCCTCCTTTTGGTTTTCGTCTTGTCGGCTATAACCCAAATAAGGCGGATTTCCAATTACATACACTTCGTCTGTTGTAGAAATTGGACAAACAGAATTCCAATCCACCCTGGTGGCATTTCCTTGTTTTATTTGTCCTGCTTCTTTTAAGGGTAGTATGTCTTTCGATTTTCCATAATCAAAAAGGCGTTCTTCAAATACTTTGTTCATTTGGTGTTCTGCCAACCAAAGTGAGAGTATTGCCATTTCGTGTGCAAAATCATCTATTTCTATACCGTAAAACTGCGAGAGTTGTATGTCAGTCCATTTTATGGTTGGTGCAATCCCTTCTAAATCGGTTATTTTTTCTAAAATCTTAATTTCTAATAAACGAATTTCTTTGTAAGTAATAATCAAAAAATTTCCACTACCACAAGCAGGGTCAAAGAATTTAATTTTTGAAATTCTTTTTATTAGTATTTTTAATTGATTTATGGTTGTTGCATTTTCATACGCTTCATAGAGTTCATCCAGAAATAAAGGTTTTATGAGTTTAAGGATATTTTCTACAGAAGTGTAGTGCATTCCTAAATCGCTACGGTATTCGGGAATTACCACCGCTTGTATCATTGAACCAAAAATGTCCGGGTTAATGTCTTTCCATTGCAATTCACCCAATTCAATAAGCGTTTTTCTTGCTTTTGCAGTAAATAGAGGTGAATTTATTTTTTGGTTAAACAAACCACCGTTTACGTATTCAAATTTTCTGAGATACTCAGGTAAATGATCTGCATTTTCAGTATCTAAACGGTTAAACAAATCATTTAAAAAAGTATGGGTGTCTTTCCCGTTTTCGGCAGTATGCTGAGCCAGTGTATCGGTAAAAATGCTTTCCTTTTTAAATATCTCGGTATCTTCTGCAAAAAAGCAAAATAACAAACGAGATAAAAAAATATTGAGGTGATGAATGCTCTCCTTTGAATTGTAAATAGTTGGGTTTTCATCAATCAACAAATCATATAATGAAGCCATTTTGTACGAAGCATTTCTATCTGCTTCATTGTTGTTGCTAGAACTATATACTTCGCTACCTGCAAGGGGTAAAAAGAAATCAAAATAGTTAGGTAGTTCTTTTAATTTTATGTCCAAGTTCTTACCTAATTTCAGGTCTTTGGCAACTAGTTGTTTGTAGTCGGTAAGAATCGCAAATCTTGGCTGGTGTTTTAAAATTCGTTCTTCTTTAGAAATATCTTCAATGCTACTCAGCAGTGTGTCTGATGCTTCGACTTTATAGAATAGTTTCTTTTTGTAAAGTATCTCTCCATCAAGAGAGGATAAATTGTAATCACCTTTTTTAAGTCGCGTTACTGATGTTTTAGAAATGCCATATGCCACCAACAAATCAAAGACAAATTCTTCTTTCGAGAAATTGTCAATCAGGTTCTGAACATTATGTTTTATTTCGGTTGATTTCATTAATTGTCTTGTTCAGGTTTGTTAGATACTAGTAATTCTTTAATATCCACATTCAGAATTTCAGCAATCTTGTATAAGTCGTCTATACTCGGTTGTCTTTTGTTTTGAGCGTATGAGTGAACCATATTGTAGCTTTTCCCCAATTGCTCAGCTAACCAAATTTGCTTAATTCCACTCCTGTCTAAAACCTCTTTAATTCGGTTCATTTTGAATTATTTTATTGACTTGGCTTTGTTATTTTTTAATGTTCAAGTCGAACTTTCGTTTCAGTCCACTAAAGTAGGAAAGATTTTAGGAATACTCACTAAATGAGTATAAAAATTATCACTTAGTTTGTTTAGCAGTGTTAAAGGGCAAGCTCTTCTGGCTTTGCAGCGTTGGCTTTGCATTTCAATTAAAACACATGGTTTTTAACCAAACAAACTGCCTTGTGAAAATTATTGAAACACAAAACTAAGAATAACTCCAACCACAAAACCAGTAAACTCCATTAAGAAAATAGCTATCATTAAAATAGGTTTTTATTGTTTTTAGAAAAATCTTAAGTACTTTTATGCCACTTGTCAGCACACATACAGGTTTTTAGCTTCGCATACAAAACCTGTAAGAGTACTGCCAAGTCACGACAGCTTTATCCGACACGTAACTCAAAAAATGCACGAAGGCACAATCGAGTAGACTGACTTGTCCTGATGACTTGTCCTGATATAAGTTTACACAAATAGTGTAAATTTAACACCGCACAAAAATGCAAATGGACAAGAAAAAAGAAAACATCAGCAAAGAGGCAATCGTAGCCGAGTATCTAACCGGGACTATAACTTATAGGGGTTTGGAAGCTAAATACGGAGTACCAAATAGAAGTATCTGTGATTGGGTTATGGAGTACCAAGGCAGAAAACCAAGCTGGAAAGAAAAAAAACATCGAAAATTGGAAAAGGAAGGCAAAACATCGTCACCTGAATTACCAAAGGATGTAAAGCTTTTACAAGATGCTTTACTCAAAAGTAAGCTCAAAAGTGAGTTACTGGAGGAAATGTTAAAACTTTCGGAAGAATATACGGGAGTTGATTTGCGAAAAAAGTTTGGTGCCAAGCGATAAATAAAGTAAGTCAAAGAGAAAACCGCAGTATAACTGCTCTTTGCTCATTGCTTGGCTATACCCGACAGGCTTATTATCAACATAAAAAGCAATTAGAGAAAGAATCGTTACAGCATGATTTACTAATAGATCAGGTACTAAAAATCAGGAAAACGCAAAAACGATTAGGTGGCAGGAAACCGCTTTTCATGTTAGACCCATTTATAAAAGAACATCAAATATCGATTGGTAGAGATGCGTTTTTCAATCTTCTTTCGGATCGATGTTTATTAGTAAGAAAAAGGAAAAGAAGAAAGCCTATTACAACATTTTCAGACCATTGGATGAGAAAACATCCAAACTTGATAGAAGATTTCTATCCAACAGCACCAAATCAATTATGGGTAAGCGATATTACATACATAGTTGTAGCAGATGGATTTGGCTATTTAAGCCTTATTACAGATGCTTATAGCAGAAAGATAGTCGGATTCTATTTATCTCCTGATTTGGCAGCAGAAGGCTGTATAAGGGCATTAAATATGGCATTGAGAAACAATAAGGGTGGTTTAGGTAGGCTGATTCATCATTCAGACCGGGGTTCCCAATACTGTTGCTCGGATTATGTTGGTATATTAAACGACAATTTCATCCGTATAAGCATGACTCAGAATGGCGACTCGAGAGAAAATGCAATTGCAGAAAGAGTAAATGGCATATTAAAAGATGAATTATTTGAAAAAAATTACTTGAATTATGGTCAGGCAGTAAAAGGGATTTCTGTTGCAATTAGTATTTATAATCATCAACGTCCTCATGGCAGTATTGATTATTTAACGCCAATAGAGGCTCATTTTAAATCCGGAGAATTAAAACGGAGATGGAAGAACTATTATTCAAAAAGGGAAGAAAGAGCCTTAGAGGAAGTTTTTTAGCGACTTTTAAACCCCTCTTTGTTTCGTTCCGCTACGCTCCACTCCACAAAGAGGGGTTTAAAAATAGTAAAGAGTATTTAGGATTAAAATTAATGTGTAAATTTGAATCAGGATTAACAAGTATAAAGTGTAAACTTTTTTTAGGACGAGTCATGGCAAAAAGTGTGTCTGTCACAGTGCGTAGTCGATGTGGATAGTGCTACAAACAGCCAGCCCCTAATAAATAGAACTCTGAGCGGTCTCCGATATAGTCGGAGACCCAGCGAGGAGTATCCCGAAACGGGACAAGCTATGTTGAACTACAAACCGCAGGGAAAGCACCGGGTTTGTATTATGTATATAAAGGCAGTTTTAAAGAATATAGGAGTGATAAACGGAAGTGAATTTTAAGAGATTTGCTGGTTTATCGCTTTTTTTTGGGTGGCAGTTTGCAATAAAGAAAATTGTACTGTTTTACAAGAACATGGTTTAAGCACCAATTTTTCATAACCAAAAAAAATAGTTTCACCCTAGCAGCAAATTTTTACATCGAATATGAAGCTCAAAACAATTGTATCGTGTATTTTTACAACCAACTAAAATTTACTGGGGGCTTTGCACAACTTGTCCCGCTTTGCGGGAGACTCCCGTTACCATACATTTTGAAAAACAATCTACAACGAAAGATGAATAATATTATTAACAAAATAAAGAATCAACTTGAAGAAAGTATTGACATCAATACAAAAGAAATGAGTCAAAGATTTTTTAAAGAAAAGATTGACTTTTATGGAGTAAAAGTACCAGTTGTCAACAAAATAAGTAAAGATAGTTTTAAGGAAATACAAGCATTTGATAAAGCAGAAATTTTTAAATTAATTGAAATTCTTTGGCAATCTGGTAAACTTGAAGAATCCTTCATTGCTTGCAATTGGACCTATTCACTTCGTAAAAGCTTTCAACCACAGGATTTTGAATTATTCAAAAATTGGATTGATTTATACATAAATAATTGGGCATCATGTGATACATTTTGTAACCATTCAGTTGGTGAATTTATTCAAATGTATCCCGATTTTTTAATGGAACTAAAAAAGTTTACAGAATCTAAAAACAGGTGGGTAAGAAGAGCTTCCGCTGTTTCATTAATTATTCCTGCCAGAAAAGGATTGTATCTTGACACAATTTTTGAAATAGCAGATAATCTGTTGCTTGATAAGGACGATTTGGTTCAAAAGGGTTATGGATGGATGTTGAAAGCCGCAAGCAAATTACATCAACAAGAAGTGTTTGATTATGTAATGAAAAGAAATGCAACCATGCCCAGGACTTCTTTACGGTATGCCATTGAAAAAATGCCGGATAATCTTAAAATTATTGCAATGGATAATAAACACAATTCATAACATGAACAACAATAAAAATAAGCTCAACGAAAAAAATATCGCTTTTTGCGGACTTTGTTGCTCAGATTGTCACGGTTATCAGCAGATGATTCCTAATTTGTCGCGGGATTTATGAAAAGAATTACGAAGTACAAAGTATAAAAAAATTTGCCGATTTTATTGCTACCTATAAATTTGGACAAGCTTACAAAGACTATGATAAGTGTTACGAGGTTCTAGGAGCTATGGTAAAATTTAGATGCAAAGGATGCAAAACTGGAGGCGGACCTCCTTTTTGTAAAATGCGGCAATGTTGCCAAAAAAATGGATTTGATGGTTGCTGGCAATGTAATGATTTTGAAAATTGTTCTAAACTCGATTTTTTAATTCCCGTACATGATGATGCTCATAGTAAGAATCTTAAATTAATCCAAAAGAAAGGTGAACAAGAATTTCTAATAAATAAAAGAAATTGGTGAAATTATGCAATATTACCTAAATCAGGCATTGTTGTTTGATAAATAATTAGTAATATTTTAATAATATGGTTACACAACAATAACATGGAAGAAATAAAAATTATAGACCTTACACCCGAAAATATATCTGAATATGGTGTATGCGGTTACAAAGATGCAAATAAACATCTTGAATTGAGAAAAAAAATTGAATGGTTTGGTGAATTTTATTCAAAAGGATTGAAAATAAAAGCAGTTTTAGCACCAAACGGGGGTTACCAAGGAATGATTGAGTATATCCCTGGAAAATACGCCCACAGACCCGTGGATGCAGAAGGATTTCTTTTTATTCATTGCCTTTTTGTTGGATTTAAAAAAGAATTTAAGGGCAAAGGATATGCTACCCAACTATTAGAGGCATGTATCCAAGATGCAAAAAATAACAAAATGCTGGGCGTAGGTGTGGTTTGCAGAAAAGGTTCTTTTATGGCCGATAATAGCATCTTCTTGAAAAATGGATTTGAAATAGTTGATTCTGCAAAACCAGACTTTGAACTCTTGGTGTTGAAGTTTGATAAGCAAACAACTAATCCGGGCTTTAAAGCTACGGTGGATGAAAAATCGAAGGAATACGAGAATGGACTAACCATTATGCGTTCGGCACAATGTCCTTATACAGAGAAAAATGTAAATGCAATTATAGATTCTGCAAAAAAAATGAAGCTCAACACAAGACTTATTGATTTAATGGATTACAAATCAGCACAAAACAATCCTTGCGCATTTGGTACATTTTGCATTATTTATAATGGAAATATTATCAGCCATCATCCCATTAGCAATACCCGATTCGAGAATATAATGATGAAAATTATGAAATAAAAAAACAAATAATTGTTATAACTGCGGAACCTAAACTATTAAGGAATTGTTTATTTACCCTATTTGTGATTCCTGCAAATCGAAATTAAAATTATTCACCTAAGCAACTGTTAATAAGTACTATTCAAAAAATCCGGAAAAGTTTTCAAAGGAAATTCAAAGAAGATTGGATTTTATTGAAAAATATTATATCAATATGAAAATCAAGTTACTAAGTGTAAAAGAAAAATTATGAAAATAAAATTTCATTCAACGGTAATTATGACCGAAGAATTTGAACTGATGAAGTCATTTTATCAAAATATTCTTCAACAAGAAATTGAATTTGATTTTGGTAATTGCATCGGTTTCAAAAATGGACTTTCATTATGGAAACTGAAAGAAGAATACCCAATTACAAAGAAACTTGGTCGTACTTTCGATAAATCCGGAAACAAGAATCTGGAAATATGCTTTGAAACCGATGATTTTGAATTGGTCGTTGAAAATTTTAAAAATTACCAATTACAATATTTACATGAAGAAACTGAAGAATTATGGGGGCAACAAACAATTCGATTTTTTGACCCTGAGAACAATTTAATCGAGATTGGAGAAACCATTCCTTGTTTTGTAAAACGATTTAAAAATCAAGGAATGACAGAAAGTGAAGTTTCGCAACGAACTTCTGTTCCCCTTGAATTGGTAAATTTAATATGCAGCAATTTATGAAGTATCACGGAATGATTGCTCCTTGCGGCATGAATTGCGGACTTTGCATAGGTCATCTTCGAAAAAATAAACCTTGTGGTGGTTGTTTGGGAATTAATGACATTAATAAACCCGAGGGTTGTAGAAGCTGCTCTGTGGTTTCTTGTGAGAATTTGACTACTACAGAATCCGGGTTCTGTTACGACTGTTTTAAATTTCCCTGCACAAGACTAAAAGCACTCGATAAACGCTATAGTGCAAAATACGGAATGAGCATGTTTGAAAATCTTGCTTTCATAAAAGTGAATGGCTTAGAGAACTTTCTAAAATCTCAAGAGAAAAAATGGACTTGTAGCAATTGTGGAGGAGGTTTGAGTGTTCATAGAGATAATTGTTTACTATGTGACTATAAATACAGATGAATAACGCACACCAATTTTTAAAACAAATAGAAATGGAACCCGTAAAGAAAAAATTAAATCCAAGAAAAACATTTTGGAAATGTGGAGCATGTTCTAATGCTATGTTTCATCTTTTAAACCATGAGTTTGATAATGTAAAAACCAGAGAAGAAAAGGCTTCGGATATGCTGGCAGGGGGAATTGCACAAAAAGGACATCAATGTGGCATGCTTTGGGGCGGCTCTTTAGCTATTGGAACAGAAGCGTTTCGAAAGTTTGATGACAAGAACAAAGCTATTGCAATGGCAATTAATGCATCAAAACTGTTGATGGATTCGTTTTATAAAAGAACAAAAACAGTGAATTGCAAGGATATTTCACGAGTTGATTGGGAAAACAAATTCCAACTTACTATTTATATGTTAAAAACTATTGCTCAGGGTTTTGTTTACAGCTCCTGTTTCAACCTTGTTGTTAAGTGGACACCTGAAGCAATTCAAGCTGCAAATGTGGGTCTCAATGAGGAAATTAACTACATTCAGCCGTGTATTAGTTGTTCATCAGAGGTGGTAAAAAAGATGGGAGGAACAGAAGAAGAATCAATTATGGTGGCAGGTTTTGCCGGAGGAATTGGATTAAGTGGTAATGCTTGCGGCGCACTTAGTGCTGCAATTTGGTATAAAATGCTGCAATGGGCAAAAAATAATCCGGAAAAATCACCATCAATGTTTAATAATCCTGATGCTAAAAAGGTTTTAAGAACATTTTATATACAAACGGATTCGGAAATGTTGTGCAATAAAATATGTAATAGGAGTTTTAGTACAATTGACGAACATTCCGATTATATTACATCGGGTGGCTGCAGGCAATTAATAGAAGCATTATCAAAATCATAAAAACATATAGGGATGTTTAACTTAATCAGACGAAATGTTTATCTCGACAATAATGCAACAACCTATGTTTGTAGTTCAGTTATAAGAACTATGAATAGTGTTTTAAAATATCATTGGGGTAATCCTTCATCTGGTTACCAAAAAGGGAAAACCGCTTTTCATATTATTGAACATGCCCGTGAACAAGTTGCCAAATCAATTAACGCACATTCACATGAAATTTATTTTACAGGTAGCGCAACGGAAGCTAATAATTCGGTATTAAAAACCCTGTCTAATCATTTTTACCCTAAGAAGAAAAAAATAATTTCATCTCCCATTGAGCATCCTTCAGTATTGAATACACTTGAGTTTTTAAAAACTCAGGGAATAATTGTTCAATACTGTTCAGTCGACTGCTATGGATTTATTTCAATAGAAGAATTAGAAAACTTAATTGATGAAGACACTTTTCTAATATGTTGCATGTATGCTAATAATGAGATTGGAACAATACAAAATATTCTGGAAATATCGGCACTTGCTAAAGCACACAGTATTCTGCTAATGTCTGATTGTGTGCAGGCATTAGGGAAGATTCCCATTAATGTTAAAGATATGGGGGTTAATTATGCTACCTTTTCTGCTCATAAGCTTTATGGACCCAAAGGTATCGGAGCTCTATATGCAAATATAAGCAGTCCGCTAACACCATTCATTCATGGTGGTCATCAGGAGGAGGGTATGCGTGCAGGCACCGAATCTGTTCATAATATTGCGGGATTTGGGAAAGCATGCCGGCAGGTTAATCAGTTAATAGCAAAAGCAAATGATGTTAAAGCTCTTAAAGACTATTTTATTGAGAAATTAAAAAAAATTAAACCAGATACAATCATTAATTCACCAACGGAAAATTGCTTGACAAATACAATCAGTGTAAGCCTACCAAACCTAAACAGCAGGGAGTTGATGATGATGTTAGATAATTATGGCATTGCTGTATCATCAGGTTCGGCTTGCAGTTCACAACTAAATAAGCCATCGCATGTGCTTAAATCTATTGGATTGGTTGATAAATTAGCAGAAGAAACCTTACGAATAAGCTTAGGGAAAGACACTAAAAAAGGAGACATTAATTATACAATAAGAATAATTGATAAATATTTGAAAACTAACAGAATAGAGTAAAAAATGCCAGAGCCCCGCTGCCGCGCAAATTCTCCCTAGATTCCGCATGTCTAATGCCGAATCTAGGGAGGCTCGTGCGGCTTCGAGGGGATTATAGGTAAGATGGTGCAAGAAGCTTTCAAAAAGGTAAGAGCGAACAACGGAAGTGCAGGTATCGACAAGCAAAGTATTGCTCAATTTGAGGAGAACTAACTCGCTGCCGCGCGGTGTGTTTTTATCAATTGATTTGCTTATACCAAGATATATAAAAATTAAATCCATAAATAATGTTAGTAAACGATGAAAACGATTGTCTATTATTACTCGCACAAAGGCAGTAACAAATATTTAGCAAATAAAATTGCAAAAGATTTAGACTGCGATATTGAAGAAATTATACCCCGCTTAAATTCGCATCTTTTGATGTTAATGAAATTAAATTTTGGCAACCGGAAACTTAAATCACAAATTGAAAATTATGATAGAATAATTTTATGTGGGCCAATTTGGATGGGGCAACTTATTGTTCCTTTGCACAATTTTGTGGCTAAAAATATTTCAAGAATCAAGCAACTGATATTTGTAACATGCTGTGGTAGCAATTTTGATAATAAAGATGAAAAATTTGGTCATAATAATGTTTTTAAAGAGCTTAGAAAGCTTGCAGAAGATAAGTGTTTACACTGCGAAGCATTTCCAATTACACTAGTATTACCCGATGAGTTAAAAGATAATACAGATGCATTTATGAAAACTCATTTGAATGATGCGAACTTCAAAGGTAAAATACACAAGATTTATGATGCATTAATTTCAAAATTATGAAAGCAAGAATAACATTTTATATAGGAGTAATTGTTGCAATATTAAACATTATTCAGATTATTTTATCCTTTGAGCCGATTCGCTTTATAGGTATTGCTGTTGGTTTGTTCTTTATTTTTTGGGGTTTGAAAGTCGGGTGGACACAAAACAGAAATCTTTCGGTGATAGTTGGTCATATCGCTATAATAATAGGAAGTATTGTAACTGCTTACGCAATTTATCAAGTGCCATTTTTAAAAGTTGCCCCATCTTATTTTGAAGTATTGGATTTGCCTTTGTTTTGGGGTATTTTTACTATTTGGGGAGGCAACTGTATGATTACACATGGATACTGCTCATGTGCAATAAAAATGCATGATTTGAATAACAAAAAATAAATCACAGCCCTTAATATATAAAGCCTCAGCTTGCCGTAGGCTCATACTTCAATACACAAACACCGCACTGCTGGGCGTACGGCTCCTGCCTAACCCTTTAATACACTAAATTTCAACATATCATTCATGCTGTTTTATCTTATGTATTTTGCCGGCCGGAGGCCTGCTTTTAACATAACCGAAGCATCATGCTTCGGTTATGTACATAATAACAACTAAAAACGCTCTATTACAAAAGCGGGGTGTAGTTCAACACAGTTTGTCCTGTTCATACGAGTCACTCCTGGCTGGGTACTCGACTATATCGGATACTGCTCAGAGTTCAATTTATTAGTAACAATTTTTGCTAAAACTGTATTGTAATTAAAAAAATGTATATTTTTGCCCCAAGTATTACAAACCCTAACCCTTAAGGTAATGAAAGAAGATGGAATTACTATCCCACTTCCTCAATGAGCGAGAAATCATATAAAAACTTAGGAGTACATAAAAAAATGTCTATTAGCTAACATACAACTAATGTAATTTATTCAAATGAAAAAAGTAATAATAACAGATCAGGCACCTGCGGTAATAGGACCGTATAATCAGGCAGTAGAAGTGAATGGAACTTTGTATATTTCCGGACAAATACCTGTTAATCCGCAAACGTCAAAAATTGTTGACGGAGATGTTACTGCTCAAGCAGAACAAGTGTTTAAAAATATCGAAGCCGTTCTTGTAGCAGCTGGTTATGCTTTTACCGATGTGGTAAAATCGACTGTTTTTCTTGCTGATATGAGTTTGTTTCAATCGCTAAATGAAGTGTATAAGAAATACTACACAAGCAATTTCCCTGCGCGCACAACCATAGCCGTTAAGGGCTTACCTTTGGGTGCTTTGGTAGAAATTGAAACGATAGCCGTGAAGTAAAGTGAGATTGAGGTTGTTTGTTAGTGCCATTGACGCATCAACGATATTAAGCCTTGTTTTGTGCCTCCGTAATAATTGCCGATAGAGTAGGCGGGCAACATTTCGTTGTTGATAATATTGCGGCAAATATCATCTCGTATAAGCTGGTGTGTTCCGTAAGCGGTAGTTATTCTAACTGTTCTTAGCGATTTACTAACTATAATTATCAGTCCGTTTTTAAGCTCTTCTTTGGTCAACGACCAATTATACGATAGGTCTTTGGAGTAATCGTTAAGATTGGTGTATGGTTTAATGTTTTCTAGTGTTACTAGGGCAATTTCTCTATTGGTTCTTTGCTCAAAATCAGCTATCAAAGAGTTTAATTCGTCATGTTGTTGAGCGGTAAATAGACCTTCGTAATCGTTTACCCATCCTTTTTGCAAAGGGAATTTTACTCCTTGTCCAAAAGAAGAATAGTTGCATAAGCAAAGCATGCATAAAATAATAATACTGTATTTCAAGCGCTCTTTCATAAAAAGGGTGGTCTGGTTTAAGGGTTAAATAAATTTACTGCTGATAATGTTTTTGCTCAATGGTAGCTGTTAGTGCTGCTCTTTGTATTTGCTTTTTGTATTTTTTCTTTGCTACTTTGTCGTAGAACCCTGTAATCATAATGGTTCTGTGTAAATCATATTTTATAAAATAAACTTCCAATACAATGCTTCTTTCCTTGTCTTTTGTATAGCCCGAAATAAAATAAATATCTTTCCCTTTTTTCTGTATTCGTCCGCTTTTTTCAATAGCTAGGTTTAGTTCTGTAGCTGTTTCGGCTACTAATCGTTCTTGGTTTAACGAATCAAAATTGGCTCGAATAACCATAGGCATAATCATAGCCCTAGGTGTATCGCAGAAAAAAATTGAGCCTTGTTTATTCGGAAAAAGTGAAGGGTCAATCTCCATACTAACTTTTGTACTTATGCTTGGGGTATCGGCATCGGCATAAATGGTGTCATTTCGTAGTGTTGCGTTTTGTGCCGAAATAGAATTGCTAATTAGTAAGGCGAAAAAAAATAGTACAAATGTTTGTTTGCGCATGTTGTGTGTTTTACGATCCAAATTTAAACAAATATCATGCAGTATTCTGAGCGAAATGGAGTTTTTTGCATGCTGTTTTGTCTTTTAACATAATCAACCGCTTGTTTGTGTGTGTCAAAAAATAAAAATTGTACCTTTATAAACTTTAATAGTACGGTTTAATAAGTGTTTAATGGGAGTTGAAAATCGAAATAGAAAGCGTTTTTTTATTGCGTTTTTTTGTTGCTTGGTCTCTTTATCTGCCTTAGCAAAGGATGTTCAGGTAATTGAAGATGAACTTGTTGAATGTGTAAAACGAATAAATTATTGGAAAACTCGTCCGGCAGATATGGATGAAAATTTTCGTATTCTCGATTCACTATATATAGAGAATATTCGTCTTAAGGGATTGTTATTGGATTATTCGGTTTCGGTTCCAACTACTCTTACTTATGCCTTTGATAGTTTGCGAGCGTATATAAATATTGCATCTTCCGATGATCAAAAACTCCGTATTTATTCGTGGTGGTTAGGCGAAATGGATGATATGGAGTATTTTTTTAATGTGTTTCAGTACGAAGCAGGCGGTAAAGTGTACAGCACGCTAATAAATTACGATGATGGTTATGATCCTAAAGGCTATTATTCCAAAATTCATTCGGTAGCTATTGGCCAAGATACAACAGTTTATATGGGCTATTTTCATGCTTTTTATTCCCCGAAAGATTTCTCGGATAGCTTTCAGACTTTTTGTATTGAAGGTACTCAATTGCACGATTCTATCCCTATATTTCAAACAGGCGATAGCTTGTTAAGCTCTTTGGAAGTGCTTTATCATCCTCTATCGCATAAAAATTATAAAAAAGAACTAATTTTATACCAGGCAAAAGAAAAGCAGATTAAGCTAAGAGATACAGATCAAGATGGGATGGTTTTACGACGGCACAAAAAATTCGTTTTTAATGGTAAGCTATTTAAAGAACAAATCGATTAAACATGAGCAAATATTGTATATACATATCGTTCGTTTTTGTGCTGGTATCTTTTGCTGCTTGCCACGATGAACCCGATTATCGTGTAGATGGGAGCTTAAATGAATACCTTCAACGGTTTTTACATGAAGGGGCCTTGCGTGGAAAAACATTCGATTTAAAAGCTCAAGGAATAATTTTGGAGTATGGCGACTTGGAAGGCGGTGTTGCCGGTAGGTGTTATTACGAAAATCCCATTCGTATTGTTATTGATAATGCGTATTGGGATGGTATTAGTTCAAGTCCGAATGCCGAAGATTTAAAAGAAAACCTAGTGTTTCATGAGTTGGGGCATGGCTTGCTTGACCGTAGGCATACCAACGAATACTTGCCTAATGGTGATTGGAAATCAATTATGTGCGGTGGCTTGGTTAAGGATGACCGAAGCTGGAATATAAACTATAGAGGCATTCGTCGAGCGTATTATTTAGATGAGTTGTTTAATTCAAATGCGCCGATTCCTTATTGGGCAAATAAACAGTTTACCGATTCGGTTACCGAGCAGCTAATTGTGCAAGACGATTTTAATTCGGCTATTTTTTGGCCAATAGGTAACAACGAGTCTTATGCTGCAAGTTATGCTAACGGGTATTATCGTTTCGAAAATAAAAATGCATACGGAATTTTTGTTGCTAGGCCTGTTTCAATTAATTCTGATGAAGATTTTTACCTGGAAACATCCCTGAAAATTGAGTCTACATTGTTGGATAAGCAAGCCGGATTAATGTTTGGTTACGGACAAATTCCTATTTCTGCTAACTACTTTACCGTATCAAACAAAAACCGTTCGTTTATTGGTCATAATACTTGTTATGGATGGTACACCGAGTTATTGCAGGCAGGGCTGCAAAGTAATGAGTATAATACGCTTGCCATTCGAAAAATTGGCGATGAGATATACTATTACATCAATGGAGCGTGTGTGTATTACGACCAATTATCTATAAATAAAATCGGTAATGCTTTCGGTTTTGAGGTGTCGGGTCAATGTGTTATCTCTATTGATTATTTTTATATGTACACCAGTGCTTTACGCAACACATCAATAGTAAATATGGCAAAGATTGACCCAATTGTATTAGAGAATCATAAAAGCCAATGGCTAAATAAATAAAATAATGGCAATAACTATTTATCAGGTTTTACCTCGTTTGTTTGGTAATACCAATGCTGCAAATAAACCTAATGGTACTTTTTCTGAGAATGGCTGTGGTAAATTAGCCGATTTTACTCCTACAGCTTTAAAGGCAATTAAAAAGATGGGCTTTTCGCACATATGGTACACCGGCGTAATTGAGCATGCTACTCAGACTGACTATAGCGATTTTGGCATCAAGCCAAATCATCCTGGTGTAATTAAAGGTATGGCCGGCTCTCCCTATGCTATAAGCGATTATTATGATATTGCTCCTGATTTGGCCAGCGAAGTTCCTAATAGGATAACAGAATTTGAACAATTGCTTGCACGAACGCATCAAGCAGAGTTGCAAGTGATTATCGATTTTGTGCCCAACCATGTAGCGCGTCAATATGCTTCAGATGCAAAGCCTGAAAATGTCACCAATTTGGGACATGATGATCGTTCCGATTTTGCATTTAGCCCGCTAAATAATTTCTACTATATACCCTACCAAAATTTTACGCCTCAGTTTGATGCAAAAGGATATTCCGAGTTTCCTGCAAAAGCAACCGGTAACGATCAGTTTACAGCATCTCCTGGCATAAATGATTGGTACGAAACAGTAAAACTGAATTATGGGGTAGATTATCAAGCCGGAAAGATTGCCCATTTTGACCCCATTCCTGATACTTGGGAAAAGATGTATGCTATTTTGCATTTTTGGGCAGCAAAAAATGTGGATGGTTTTCGTTGTGATATGGCCGAAATGGTTCCTGTTGAGTTTTGGGCCTGGGTTATTCCAAAAATCAAATCAGTTTTTCCGAAATTAATTTTTATTGCCGAAGTGTATAACCCCGATGAATACCGCAACTACATTTTTAACGGTAAATTCGATTACTTGTATGATAAGGTTGGCTTGTATGATACTTTACGCTCCATTATCTCAAGTCAAGGTGCTTGGGCTACGGATATCACTACTTGCTGGCAAGCAGTGCAAGACATTCAGCCCAATATGCTTAACTTTCTTGAGAATCACGACGAGCAACGGATAGCTTCCGATTTTTTTGCCAAGGATCCACAAAAAGCGATTCCGGCAATGTTGGTTAGCGGCTTGCTAAATAATGCTTCGTTGATGGTGTATTCAGGGCAGGAATTGGGCGAGAGAGGAATGGATGCCGAAGGTTTTAGCGGCATAGATGGGCGTACAACAATATTCGATTATTGGAGCGTCGATACTCTTCGAACATGGGTTGCGGGAAATTGTAACAATAAGGTTCTAACTCCCCATCAAAAGTCATTAAAATTGTTTTACGAAAAACTGATTCAGCTTAAAATGCATGAAAAATCATTTGGCGGATTAAGTTATGATTTGATGTGGGTGAATCATCAAAATGAGGCTTTTAATCCCAAGTATCATTTTGCATTTTTACGAAAAGAAGCCAACGATTTAGTATTGGTATTGGTTAATTTTGAAGATGCTGATGCGGATATGGGCGTGATTATTCCTCCACACGCTTTTGAATTTTTAAAACTCAAACCATGCAAAAAGGCAAAGTGGAGGGAATTATTTTCAGACACTATTCTTGAACAAGGCTTATCGTACGAAGATTTATTTTGTGTTACCGTTCCTAAAAATAATGGTTTGGTTTTAAAGTTAATCCAATAGCTTGTTTTATGTTTAATCGAAATATGAATAAAAAAATTGGAGTTTGCCTTAGTGGTGGAGGTGCTTTAGGCTATGCTCATATTGGTGTTTTAAAGGCTTTGGAAGAAAAGGGTATTTATCCGGATATTATTTCCGGCAGTAGCATGGGGGCAATTGTTGGAGTGCTGTATGCATCAGGGCAGCGTCCTGAGGATATGCTTCAACTGCTTCGAAATGAACAGGTATTTAAAATAAGTAAATTGTTGAACCCCACTTTTTCTGCTACAGGAATATCCGATCAAAAAGTGTTGCGAAAACTATTAAAAGAGTTTTTGCCCCACAGTGATTTTGCGCTTTTAGAAAAACCCTTTTTTGTTTGTGTTGCCAATTTATCTACTTCCGAATGGGAAATTATTGGAGAAGGACCTCTGCTTCATGAGTATGTTGTGGCATCCGCTTCTGTTCCGGGTGTTTTCGAAGCTAATAATATTGGTGAGTGGACCTATGTAGATGGGGCGCTTTTTAATAATTTCCCTGCACAGGTGCTTAAAAAGAAATGCGATGTTATTATTGGTGTCGATGTGTTGCCGTATTATGAGCAAAAAAAAATAACCAAAAAGTCAGAAGTATTGGCGCTTTCTATTCGTTCGGTGCAACATCGAAATTCTATTGAAGGAAGACTGCTTTGTGATTTTTTAATTGAATCGCCGGCGATTAAGAAATACAACGAATTTAGTTTTGATAAATACGAGGAGATTTCTAAAATTGGATTCAATACTACGTTAGATTACTTAAAATTGAACCCTAAATTGATGAAGTTTGCTAAATGAAAGGGGAGGGTTGTTTTGCAATGTATATGAATCAAGAGAATGGAGAATGGAGAACGGTTGTGTTTTTAATTAGTGGACAGGTATTTTATTTACTTATAGATTTAGCTCTGTGTTAATCTGAGTAATCTGTGGTTTCCTTAGAGTCAAGAAAAAGAACAAAGAATCAAGACAAAAGACTGGGGTTGTGTTTTTAATTAGTGTAAATTAGTGGACAGGTATTTTATTTACTTATGGATTTAGCTCTGTGTTAATCTGAGTAATCTGTGGTTTTTATTATAGTCATGATAATAGAACAAAAAGAACAAAAAATGGAAATAAACTTAACCAGGCATGCTGATAACATGCAAGATACATTAGCCTCATTTGCCCATTTATTGGATATAATGAATGAACTACGGGATAAATGCCCTTGGGATAGTGTGCAGACTTTTGATTCCTTACGCACATTAACAATTGAAGAAACATACGAACTAGCCGATGCAATACTAAAAAAAAATACCGATGCCGTTAAAAAGGAATTGGGCGATTTATTGTTGCATATTGTGTTTTATGCGCAGATTGCCAGTGAAACTAACGATTTTACTATTAAAGATGTGTGTGACTCAATTACAAAGAAATTGATATATAGACATCCGCATATTTTTGCTTCAGAACATGTAGATTCTGCATTGGAGGTGGAGCAAAACTGGGAACAACTTAAGTTAAAAGAGAAGGGAGGAAACAGAACCGTTCTTGAAGGAGTGCCAACTTCTTTGCCGGCTATGATTAAGGCATATCGTATGCAAGATAAAGCTCGCAATGTGGGTTTCGATTGGGATAAAAAGGAACAAGTATGGGATAAAGTACTGGAAGAACTCGACGAGTTAAAAGTGGAGATACAAAAGCAAGATACTGAAAAAATGGAAGCAGAATTTGGTGATTTTTTATTTAGTATAATTAATGCCGGTCGCTTGTATGGTATCAATCCGGAAAATGCCTTGGAAATTACAAACCAAAAGTTTCTTAAAAGATTCAATTATCTAGAGTGGCAAGTGGGCTTACAGGGTAAAAACTTGAAAGATATGACTTTGGATGAGATGGATGTGTTGTGGAATCAGGCAAAACAGAAAGAATAAGCTATAAAAATTGTTAAATTTATCTATTTATTAAATTAGACTATTTATTAATTAAGTAATTGTATATTAGTTATATATGTGTTATTAAGTGCGTATTTATTTTTTATGAGACTCCTATTAAACAAAATAATTACATCCTTTTAAAAAAAAAAGCAATCTTTCTCTTTTTTATTTAAAAATAGCTTGTAACTTTGCCCTTGGAATTTAATTCAACAAACATTAATGTTTAATTTTTAAAACAAAACGAAAAATGAAAAAAGTAATTTTATTTGCTGCTGTTGCTGTTACTGTTGCTCTTGCTTCTTGTAAACCATCTGAAACTGCTGAAACTGTAGATTCAACTGCTGTTGTTGTAGAAGAAGTTGTTACTGTTGACACTGCTGTTGCTGTTGTTGATACTACTGTTGTAGCAGAATAATTAGCAAAAAAATGCATTAAAGAAAGTCCACTGGTAAAGTGGGCTTTCTTGTTTTTATTTCTACTTTTATACTTATTATGAATCAAACTACTTTACATACTGCTCATCATTTTTTCTTTCTGGATTAATCCGGTGGGCAGATAAGTATCGTCTTATATTATTGTAAAAGCTTGCCGTTATTTCGGTGAGCTTTTTTTATTTTTTGTAAATGCAACGAGCATGAAAAAGATACCTAATCCTTGGTTAGAAACAGATGGCTATTATTGTTTTGGTTGTGCACCAACAAATGCTTATGGTCTGCAAATGGAATTTTTCGAAGAAGGAGAAGAACTCGTTTGTTACTGGGAACCAAAAAGTCATTTTCAAGGATGGCTTAATACTTTGCACGGTGGTATTCAATCTGTTTTGATGGATGAAATAGCCGCATGGGTGGTTGTAAAAAAACGAAATACATGTGGGGTAACTTCATAGATAGAGACAAAGTTTCTTAAGCCGGTTTTTACAACTAAGGGTCAGCTTACTATTAAAGCTCGTTTAAAAGAAATGAAACGAAATATTGCCATCATTGAATGTGAAATTTATAATCATGATAACGCCTTGTGTTCAACAGGAATAATTACTTACTTTACTTATTCACAAGAACAATCAAATGCTTTATTTAATTTTGTAGCTAATAACTAAAACCAAATGGATATGTTAAGAATTGCAGTACAGGCTAAAGGCCGTTTATACGAAGAAACAATGTTGATGTTTTCTGAGTCGAGCATTAAGGTTGAATCCGGAAGAAGAACCTTGTTAATCCCTGCCAAAAATTTTCCGGTAGAGGTGTTGTATTTGCGCGACGATGATATTCCGCAAGCTGTTGCTAGTGGAATTGCCGATGTGGGTGTGGTTGGTGAAAACGAATACGAAGAGAAAAACGAAAACGCAGATATTATCAAACGACTCGACTTTAGTAAATGCCGCCTGTCTTTAGCTATTCCAAAGTCAGTAGATTACAAAGGTGTAACGTGGTTTGATGGGAAAAAGATTGCAACCTCTTACCCACATATTTTAAACAAGTTTTTAAAGAAAAACAATATAACTTCCGAAGTGCATGTTATTACCGGTTCGGTAGAAATTGCCCCGGGTATTGGCTTGGCTGATGCTATTTTTGATATCGTAAGTTCTGGCAGTACTTTGGTTAGCAATAATCTGAAAGAGGTAGAGGTGGTGATGAAATCAGAAGCCTTGATGATTGCAAATAAAGGCTTATCGGCAGAGAAAAAAGTTATTCTGGATGAGTTGTTGTTTCGTTTTGATTCTTACAAAAATGCAGAGGGGAAAAAGTACATCATACTAAATATTCCGAACGATAAAATTGATGCGGTGTGTGAGTTGCTCCCGGGAATGAAAGCTCCAACAGTTACTCCTTTGGTAGAAGAGGGATGGAGCTCACTGCAATCGGTTATCGAAGAAAAAACATTTTGGGATATTATCAATAAACTTAAAGCCCTAGGGGCTGAAGGCATTTTGGTGGTACCTATTGAGAAAATGATAGTGTAATGTGCTAATGAAAATATCGCCGTTTGCCTAAGCTTACGGATTTGTGATGATGAAGTACTAGGGCTTTAGCCCCATAATTAATTATTGAAATGGAACTAATTAAATATCCACAAAAAGCGGAATGGTTGCAGTTATTAGCTAGACCAACAGTTGATAACAGCCAATTGCTGGAAACGGTAAAGCTTATTTTAGATGATGTTCGTTCTCGTGGCGACATCGCCGTAAAAGCATACGAACTGAAATTCGATAAGGTGCAGTTGGATAACTTGCAAGTGAGCGAAACGGAAATTGCTGCTGCGGAGGTCTTGGTTTCGGAACAGTTAAAAAATGCTATTCTTTTGGCGAAAAAGAATATCGAGAAATTCCATGCTGTACAAAAGCAGAACTTACCTGTCGTAGAAACAATGCCGGGAGTTCGTTGTTGGCAAAAAGCAGTGGCTATTGATAAGGTGGGTTTGTATATTCCAGGTGGAACGGCTCCTTTGTTTTCTACGGTATTGATGTTGGCTATTCCGGCTCAAATTGCCGGATGTAAAGAAATTGTATTGTGCTCGCCACCTACTATCGAGGGTAAAATTCATCCGGCAGTGCTTTATGCTGCCAAGCTATCGGGGGTTAGTAAAATATATATGATTGGTGGTGTGCAAGCT
The DNA here is from genome assembly GCA_945897785.1 of Paludibacter jiangxiensis. Taxonomy (GTDB): domain Bacteria; phylum Bacteroidota; class Bacteroidia; order Bacteroidales; family Paludibacteraceae; genus JAFGVL01. The sequence continues at coordinate 1,517 of CAMDGD010000023.1, read as the reverse complement.
ATTGCTGCTATGGCATATGGTACGGAGACTGTGCCAAAGGTGTACAAAATATTCGGTCCCGGTAATCAGTTTGTTACGGCAGCAAAGCAATTGGTATCCTTAAAGGATGTCGCAATTGATATGCCTGCTGGTCCATCTGAAGTAGAAGTATTAGCCGACGAAACAGCTAACCCGGCTTTTGTAGCTGCTGATATGCTGTCGCAAGCAGAACACGGAGTTGATAGTCAGGCAATTCTGATAACCACCAGCGAAACATTAGCAGAGCAAGTAATAACCGAAGTAAATATGCAGGTGGAAGATCTTCCCCGTGTCGATTTAGCCAAACAAGCTTTAGCACACAGCAAGATTATCGTGGTAAATAATTTACAAGAAGTAATTGCTATTACCAACGAATATGCACCGGAACACTTGATTATTTCTACCAGAAATTATCTGGAAATTGCCAACCAAATTACCAATGCTGGTTCAATTTTCTTGGGTCATTTAACGCCTGAAAGCGCCGGCGATTATGCCTCCGGAACCAACCATACCTTGCCAACTAACGGTTATGCAAAAGCCTACAGCGGGGTAAACTTGGATAGTTTTGTGAAGAAAATTACCTTTCAGGAAATTTCCGAAGAAGGGTTACGAAATATAGGACCTGCTATTGAAATTATGTCCGTAAATGAGGAACTTTTTGCGCATAAAAATGCGGTAACTCTTCGATTGGGTACAATAGAAAATTAAAAAATGAAAATAATTAAAGCAATTAAAAAAATAAAGAAAAGCTGTGGCAAAAGATAATCTGATTTTAACTAAATCTTATTTATTTTCATTGGATATTATCAAGCTTTATAGATATCTAACCATAGAAAAGAAAGAATTTGTATTATCCAAACAACTATTAAGAAGTGCAACATCAATTGGCGCAAATGCCGAAGAAGCCACTGCTGGTATTTCAAAAAAAGAGTTTGTTATGAAACTTCAAATTTCTTATAAAGAAGCTCGAGAATCACATTATTGGTTGAGACTTTTAAGAGATAGTGAGATAGTTGAAGTTGATAAAGCAAATGACCTATTAGCAAAGTGTGAAGAAATTATCAGAATATTAAATGCAATTCTTCAATCATCAAAGAACTGATTTTGTATTTATTACTTTAATTTTCTTCATTATTTTAATTTTTTAATTCGAAAAAAGTCATGGAACTAAAACAACTAATTCGCCCAAACATACTCGCCTTGAAACCATACTCTTGTGCAAGAGACGAGTTCAAAGGTGAAGCATCCGTATACCTAGATGCGAACGAGAACCCGATGAACGGCCCTTATAACCGTTACCCTGACCCTTTGCAATGGCCGCTGAAAGAGAAAATTGCCAAACTTAAAAAGGTACAGCCCGAGCAAATTATGCTAGGCAATGGTAGCGACGAGCCCATAGACTTGGTGGTGCGCATCTTTTGCGAACCCAAGGTAGATAATATCGTGGCGATGGACCCAAGTTATGGTATGTATCAAGTATGTGCCGATGTAAACAATGT
>CAMDGD010000022.1 GCA_945897785.1 Paludibacter jiangxiensis | reverse complement strand
TGCGCTAACGCAGAAAAAGAACCAAGGCCTAAGATTACACTAAACAAGAGCGCTAGCACTCTTATAGGCATAGATGTGAATCCTTTTTTCATAAATAGTTGAGTTTTTAAATTAGTTTTGATTGACAATGAAAATTACACTAAATTATAACATATTTTCACATATTTAAGTTTTGATTAACAAAGGTAGCTATAAAATTTGACAATTTCAAATCATTGTAAATAAAATTCACCTTGATAACAAGAGAAAAGGACACTTTTAGAAACAAGCATCCTTTCTATATTTTAACTTTTCTTAGTAAAAATATTATCTACAGAATTTTTCCACATAACACATGGTATAACCTAACATTAGTTCCAGTGAACCATAATTATACCGCACAATTCTATTTAAATCGATGCCATAGGCAAAGGCCATGTGGAACTTATTAAATTGAAAACCCAACACAGGCAATGCTGTTAATGCCTGAAAATTACCGGGGTCCATACTCATACGAGCCGTTAGTTGCAACCAATACGAGAACTGCTCTCGTGGCATATTGCGTGAATAACGGGCATTAACATCCAAAGCCATAGTTCCGTTCGTAGTAAACTTATACATTAAAGATGGTTCCAATGTTTCGTCGTTTTTCATATCAAATTCATTTCCTAGTAAGAAAAAGCCGCTTAATGGAAGTAAAGGCTCCAAGGCCTCGTCGAACGAAGGCATTTTCATTCTAGCTAAATTTGTAAAAGACATGCCTGTGAAAAAACCGTATGAGGTATAATATACTCCCACATTAGCATTGAAAGCTTGCGATTGCATGGTAGATAGGTCTTGTAACGCCTGATCGTATCTGGCAGTAGCTATCCGCTGATACAAATCTGAATCAAAACCATAATTAAAAAATTTAGCCGAAACAGCAAACGATAACTGACGATCTTTTCGCACAGCCTTAGTATAGCGAGCTCCAGATGCCATAGGAATATGGTATGCAGCTGATATCTGAGCTCCCTGTTGCTTTGAGTACCCATTATTATCATTAAAGAAATAGGTTCCCACGCCAATATTTCCACTAAAACGAGTTTGATAACTAAACGAAGTAGTATAAGGAGCATCTTCGATACCCAACCATTGTTGTTTGTGCGTACCCATAAAATACGAACAATCATTAGAACCAGCTATCGCAGGATTAACTAAAAAGTAATTAAAATAGTATTGATTGTAAATAGGATATTCTTGTGCTTTTAAAACCGCATAAGAAAAGGCAAGAAAAATACATACGAATATTGATTTGAGTAAGCGTGCATTCATAAGTTTCTATTCTTTTAAATGATGTGTTTTATATTATAGTAAGATTATTTATATTTTATAAACTACAAATCTACTTTTTTTATTTTTATAGTTTATCCTTTTTAGCAACTATTTTTCAATAAACATGTTTTTATATGCAACAAAATATGAAAAAATTAACATTCAATTGAAATAAAAAGGAGAATAACAAAAAAGTTCTATTTAAATATGCATAGATACTAGCTTTCTTGAATAAAAAAAACTAAACATTACTAACTAAATTGCCCAAAAACAAGATTCTCTTTAAGAATATTGTTTTTTTCTGTAATGAATTTTATGTTTTTTTAACATACGCACTCAAAAATCAATAAACCTAAATACCCAATTTTCACTTTTGCAAATTCAAGTCACAAATACAACTATTGATTTAACATAAATTTTAAAACTCTCAAAATTAACCATTTTTTTCATACTGTTTTTCACAGTAAAACAATATTACTTAGTTGATATTAGCCATCAAAAAAAACGTAAAAACAACATTTGTTCATAACTTCCGGACAGAAGTTTTTTGTTGATTTTTAAAAAAACTATTTTTGCATTCATGGAAGTACTTGACGAAAAAACTAAGCAACAAATACAATATACCGACGACAACATCATCACGCTCGAAGGGCTGGAGCATGTACGGCGCAGACCAGGTATGTATATTGGTAAATTAGGCGATGGCACCTATGCCGACGATGGAGTTTATGTGCTCCTAAAAGAAGTATTCGACAACTCGGTAGATGAATTTAGAATGGGTTGTGGTAGCAGCATACATGTTGTGATAAAGGATGGCATGGTTAGCATACGCGACTACGGACGAGGTATTCCGTTAGGAAAAATGATAGATGCCGTTTCTATTATGAATACCGGTGGTAAGTACGACTCCAAAGCATTTAAAAAATCTGTAGGATTAAACGGTGTGGGCACAAAGGCCGTAAATGCTTTATCATCGACATTTATCGTTCAAAGTTTTCGCGAAGGGCAAGTAAAAAAGGCCATTTTTTCTGGCGGAAAACTGCAAGAAGAATCGCCGCTTGAGGCTTCCAAAGAGCAAAATGGCACCTTTGTGCAATTTATACCAGATAACAGCATTTTTGGGCAATACAAATACCGCGAAGAGTATATAGAAACGATGCTTCGCAATTATGCTTACTTAAATACCGGTCTAAGCATACACTACAACGATAAAAAGTTTTTTTCAAAAAACGGCTTGCTCGATTTATTAAACGAAAATATCACCTCAGAGAGCTTATATCCTATCATACATTTAAAAGGAGATGATATTGAAATTGCATTTACTCACAGCGATCAATACGGCGAAGAGTATTACTCTTTTGTAAATGGGCAACACACCTCGCAAGGCGGCACACATCAAACGGCTTTTAGGGAGGCTGTTGCTCGCACAATTAAAGAGTTCTATGCTAAAAACATGGAGGTGGCAGACATCCGCAATGGACTAATAGCTGCAGTTGCTATAAGTGTTGAAGAGCCTGTATTTGAGTCACAAACAAAAATCAAATTAGGCTCAAAAGACATTGGTCCGAATGGACCTTCGGTAAGTAAGTTTATTGGCGATTTTCTAAAAAAGGAACTGGATAACTATTTACATAAACATTCAGAAACTGCTGATATTCTACAGCAAAAAATACTAGAATCAGAAAAAGAACGAAAAGCTATTGCCGGTGTTACAAAAATGGCGCGCGAAAGGGCAAAAAAAGCTAACCTACACAATAAAAAGCTACGAGACTGCCGATTTCATCTTACGGATAACAAAGGGGACTTAAAAGAAAAATCGTGCATGTTTATTACCGAGGGGGATTCTGCCAGTGGCTCCATTACTAAAAGCCGAAATGTTAATTACCAAGCTGTATTTAGTTTACGCGGAAAACCTTTAAACTCGTATGGACTTACCAAAAAAGTTGTTTACGAAAATGAAGAATTCAACTTACTGCAGGCTGCTTTAAATATTGAAGATGGTCTTGAAGGACTAAGATACAACAAAGTAATTATTGCAACCGATGCCGACACCGATGGAATGCACATACGGCTATTACTTTTAACTTTCTTCCTACAGTTTTTTCCCGATTTAATAAAAAAAGGGCATGTATATATTTTGCAAACGCCTCTTTTTAGGGTGCGAAACAAAAAAGAAACACGCTATTGCTATACAGAAGAAGAACGATTACTTGCTATAAAAGAACTAGGCCCGAACCCCGAAATTACTCGATTTAAAGGTCTTGGAGAAATTTCGCCCGATGAGTTTAAGCATTTTATAGGTGAAGACATTCGACTAGACCCGGTAACACTTACCAAAGCCGATTCAGTGAGTAGCTTACTTGAGTTTTATATGGGAAAAAACACTTCAGAAAGACAAGGGTTTATTATAGAAAATTTGGTTGTTGAGGAAGATATTGCTTAGTTTATAGAGCCATAAGCCAAGACAAAATTCATATATCTTATTCGTGTAGATAAGCTTCACTGAATGTTTATTCGTCAACCAAGCATATTCAACCAACCACTGCTTCAATTACAAAGGAATATAACCACCAATACCTACCGACAATACTACAGGCAAGGTAGATATATCGTTGTATGCAGGTCCTTTATCCAGAATATACCCGAGACCTACTTGCGCTGAGAACCATCTACGCCCTCTAAAAACAATAGCAGGACCTATAGTTGTTCGCTGGTAGCCCCAAGTTTTGTCGGTACCAATACCATAAATATTATATTGCAACGACAAGAACGAACTGCGAATAGTAGATGATAAATGATAATTTAACGCTGCTGATGCACCCAAAGCACCTCCCCCTATTTGAAAACCAAAACGGTTGGCAAATAAATATTCAATATCAAGTCCTATAAATGTAGCGGCTCCAAACCCATATCCAGCAGCAAGGGAAAATTTGGCATCCCAATTCGGTATTGGTGCCTCACAAATAGCACCATACTGATAATTAATAATATCGTTACGAACGATAAAAGTATCCACTTTTGCGCTATTTCTGTAATAATCAAAATACACAGCACTGCTATCTTCTCTACTAATAAAACAATCAAATCGTTGACCATACTTATTCACAACGATGTCTTGTGCAAAAGTGCTTATTGATAATAAACCCATTGCAAATATAAATAGCTGTTTCTTTGTCATAGTTGCTGCATTTAGTTAGTGTACTTTTTACAATACAAATATATAAAATATTCCATTAACGCTTAGTGCATTTGCAAGTAGAATTAAATAATTTATAAGAAAACCTAAGAAAATGACAAGAATATAATTTTAAAAAAGCTTAAAATACATAATTAATTCAATACTAATATTTTAAAAAAAATTGTCAAAAAGCTATAAAAAAAACAGATGTCAAAAAAAATCCTTAACAACTTTTCCATTTGCCCTTATTTTACCTTGCCAAAAAAAAAAGAAAGTCCCGCATAAACTGTGGGACTTTCTAAAAAAAAAAAAAAATAAAAACTTATTTTCTAATACCTAACTCTTTAATAATAGCACGGTAACGGTTGATGTCAATGTTGATTAAATAATCAAGTAACTGACGCCTTTTACCTACTAAAGTTTTAAGAGCGCGCTCTGTGCTATAATCTTTTTTGTTTGACCGTAAGTGTTCAGTCAAATGGTTGATACGGTACGAAAACAATGCTATCTGGGATTCTGCTGACCCGGTATCAGTGTTAGACTTTCCGTATTTACCAAAGATTTCTTGCTTTTGTTCTGCTGACAAATACATAAATAAATTGGTTTTTAGTTTAAAAATGAGGGGCAAAGATAGGTATAATTTTCAATTTACAATTTACAATTTACAATTTTCTACTCTTACTAATAGAAATTAATGTGTGATGCTATTAGTAGAGCAAAGAATAACGAATAAAGAGTAAAGACAAAAGAACGGGGGTTGTGTTTAATTTTTAAGGTCTATTAGGGTATATATTTTATTTACCCTGTGAGCGGTTAAATTTATAATTATCTCTGACATGGTTGGGTTTACAGGGTGTATTTCTTTGCTTTTCTACTTCATTCCGTATTACTTTCCAGCCCAAGAAAGCAGTGATTTATCGAACCAAGAAACGGAAATTTTTTGATGGTAGGTTAAATACAGATAACTTACAAGAACACCAACAACACTTCCGGCCAACACATCGGCAGCAAAATGTTGCGATAAATAAATACGAGAAAAACCCGCACCAACGGCAAGTACAAAAAACAAAAACTTATATGCCCGCTTTGAAACCAATACGGTTAAACACAGAAACAAAGCAAAAGCTGCCGCTGTATGGCCAGAGGGAAAACTATGGTTGGCATGTAAATGAACCCCCTCAACTTGCGGAAAAGCAAGCTGAAGTTTTTCAAAAAACAACTTAGGCCTATCTGCATCAATAGTTCGTTTTAGTACCTGTACCGGCACACTTACAAGTAATTGAGTTACAAGTACCATAATAGCAGCGCCAAACTTATAGAATAACAAGCCGGCAGCTACTACAAAAGGTAAAAAACCGCCAACTTCAGTATAAAATCGAAAAAAAACATCTAACCCATTTGTATGAAAGCTATTAAGCATCAAATGCAACGCAGTCTTTTCAACAATAAAAATAGCAATAAACAGCAATAACCACAGCAAAACTAGCGGGATAAAAAAATACAAATTAGCTTTAATAATTGACTTCATTTTATAAACAATTTGATTGGTCATAGTACAGTTACATTTTTCGTGCTCTCAGCATTTCTCTTTTGCCGGTGGGACCAGGTATCCGCTCCACTTGATACCCTGCCAACTGCATGGCACGGCGCACAGCGCCTTTGGCACAATAAGTTGTTAGTATTCCGTTGTTGGCCGTACAAGCAAACAACTTTTCAAACACTTGATTTGTCCACAATTCGGGTTGTTTGTCGGGCGAGAAGGCATCAAAAAAAATACAATCAAAGGTAGTTGAAAAAGATATACTATTTAAATCGGCTTTAATTTTTTGAAGTGTAAAATCCTCAGAAATCTGTATCTCTTTTTCCCATTCTGATTTATTAATACACTGAAAAAAATCATTTTCATGCATTATCTCACCATAATTTAAAAAGCCCCAAACAGCCTCATCGAGAGGATACTTCTCAATGCTCGTATAATTTATCTTTACTCCTTTTGTTCGAGCATAAATGGAGGCTAACAAGGCATTTAATCCTGTTCCGAATCCCACTTCCAACACCCTAATCTCTGCCTTATCAATTACCAAGAATGCAGCCTCAATAAACACATGTTTGGATTCATTAACAGCTCCATATGTTGAATGGTATGTTTCGTCAATCTCCGAAAGATAAATGGTATGAGAGCCATCTTCGGTAATAAGAATTTCACTATTTGATTGATTTTCGATAAGATAATTGGGCTAGTAACGATTTAATACTTGTGATTTTAAAAAACACAAAGCGTATAATTACGTATGCGAATAAGGAGTTGAATAAGAAACCACGAAATGGGGATATAATATTATACCATCCCTTCGGGATTTTCATGTTTATGAATTTGATTTATTATAATAATATCATCCCTTCGGGATTAATTAACCCTTTAAGTTTAACTACTGATTCGCATATATACTATTTGACTATTTTCCATTAAAGTAAACAGCAAAAAAAATAACCTCCTATTAAAGGGAGAGGACGAGATTATTACATTCGCATTAGTTAACAACTTGTGTCTTTGTAGTATATCACTGGCAAATTAGCCTATTAACGAATTGTCACATTGACTAATTAGCCAATTGGCTATACCATTCCCGAAAATCCCATAAATGCCATGGCCAAAATACCCGCAACAATTAAAGCAATGGGCGTTCCTTTCATTCCCTTAGGTAATTTCACTAAAGCAAGTTGTTCTCTTAACCCAGAAAAGATCACCAATGCTAAGCCAAAACCTATCGCTGTTGAAAAAGCATAAACGACACCAGTCATCAAAGAAAAGTTCTTTTGAATTACAAGAATTGCAACACCTAAAATTGCACAATTTGTGGTAATCAAAGGTAGAAATACACCTAATGCCTGATACAAAGCAGGTGAAACCTTTTTCAAAATAATTTCAACAAGTTGAACTAAAAAAGCAATAATTAGAATAAATACGATAGTTTGTAAATATTGAAGATTATATACGTCTAGAACTGATCTTTGAACAACATATGTCACAATCGTAGCGATAGTTAAAACAAATGCTACAGCTCCCGACATACCTAAAGCCGTATCTACTTTTTTGGAAACTCCTAAAAATGGACATATCCCTAGAAACTGGGCTAATACAATATTATTTACAAATACAGCTGATATAAATATTAATAAGTATTCCATATTTTTAAATTTTAAGCTTTACGTAAACGGTTAACAATAGCTATTAAATATCCCAATGCGATAAATGCACCTGGAGCTAACACAAACAAAAGCATACCATAACCTGAAGGATAAATTGCAACACTAAATAATTTTCCTGTACCTAACAATTCTCTCATACTACCTAATAAGGTCAACGCAATTGTAAATCCGAGTCCCATACTTATACCATCTAACGCAGAAACACCCACCGAATTTTTTGCAGCAAAAGCTTCGGCTCTACCAAGCACAATACAATTCACAACAATAAGTGGAATGAATAATCCTAGACTTTCATATAATTCAGGAAGGTATGCCTGCATACTCATTTGAACGATAGTAACAAAAGATGCAATCACTACAATAAATGCAGGAATACGAACTTTATCCGGAATAAGATTCTTGATTAAAGAAATAACTACATTTGAACAAATCAAAACAAAGGTAGTTGCCAACCCCATACTCATACCGTTTATTGCTGATGAAGTGGTTCCTAAAGTAGGGCACATTCCAAGCAATAAAACCAAAACCGGATTTTCTTTAATCAATCCGTTCGTAAGAACTTTAAGCTTATTCATTTATATCGATCTCCTTTCCATTATTTTGATTATTAGTTGGTGTTGCACACGTTTTAGTATCAACTTCCACAACTTTCAACTCAAGGTCTTTTGTTTCTTTTAAATCATCCTTTGTCGTTGTTTTTTTAATTTCTTTTTTTTCTGCTACTTGTTTCTTATTCTTAACAATCTTTTCGTCAACAACAATTTCTGTTTCTTCTTGTTGCCCTTCAATTGATTTTTCAACAGAGCTGTTTTTCAGATTATTTTTATAGGCCTCATCATATGCATTATACGCATTAGCTATGGCTAAAAGAAATGCACGCGAACTAATAGTTGATGCTGTAATCGCATCAAGCTCACCACCGTCTTTAGAAACAGTCAGATTATTTTTTGCAGGATTTAATCCTAAAATAGAACTATTCACTTTTGCCGGTTCTACTACAAATCCAACTATTTTCTCAACCAAACTTGTATCAGCCACTTGCGGTTTGAACCATGTGGTCATTTTTGTTCCAAGTCCGGGAGTTTCAGATTGTTTCAGAACTTCATATTCTAAAATATTTCCATCCTTATCAAAACCAACCATAACTAAAACATCACCACTAAATCCGGTTGCGTTTCCTTCTACGGCAGCACCAATAAAACATCCATTTTCTCCATAAGCTCTATTGATCTTTAGATCGTTTACTTCTACAATTTCGGTTCTTGCAATTACACCAACTTTATCTTTCGGTAATACTTTTTTAATAGCATCATCAGATTTTTTCTTTGCTGATACAGCGATCGGCTCCTTCGTAAGATTATTCATAGATGCCAATCCCGCAGCTGCTACCAAAGCAATAAGGGTAAGCACGATCAGCATATTTGGAAATGTTGATTCTAACTTTTTCATTTTTTAATTACCTCCCCATATCGTTTTGGTTTAACATATTTATTAATCAACGGTGTAAATGCATTCATGATGAGAATAGCGAAGGATACTCCCTCGGGAAATGCTGCAAAAACACGAATACATACCGTGATAACTCCAATACCAACACCAAAGATGATCATACCTTTTTTGCTCATAGGAGAAGTCACATAATCGGTTGCCATAAAAATAGCACCCAACATTAAACCTCCCGTAAATAAATGTGCTATTGGTGAAGCATATTCTTGTGGGTTTGCCCAATGCATCAACCCTGTCATTACGGCTACGGTTACAAAGATGCTTACCGGAATGTGCCAGCTAATTATTTTACGGAACAACAAAAAGGCAAAACCAATAAGCAAGGCTATACCAGACACCTCGCCTAAGCTACCCCCCATTTGTCCAAAAAGCATATCCGAAGTACTTGGTAAAGTTCCAAAGTGATTCTTCATCATTGCCAAGGCTGTAGCTCCGGTTTGCGCATCGATATAAGCAGTATCAAATCCTAGCGGCACCGGCCATGATGTCATCTGTACCGGAAAAGAAATTAACAAGAAAACGCGCCCAACCAAGGCAGGATTAAATAAGTTATTACCCAACCCGCCAAACGATAGTTTACCAACACCTATAGCTACAAGAGAGCCAATAATTATAATCCATACAGGAAGATTTGACGGCAAGTTAAAGGCAAGCAACAAGCCTGTAAGTATTGCCGAACCATCGGAAACCGTAGTTTTATACTTGAGAATAAACCGTTGTATAAGGTATTCAAATACAACACAAGATACTACCGCAACCATGCTTACAATAAGCGCCCCAACACCAAAAAAGTACAGTGAGGCTAACAGTGCAGGCACCAGGGCAATAAGCACCCCATACATATTTTTGGAAACAGAGTCGCCACTATGTACATGCGGTGATGGTGATACAATTAATTTACTCATTTTTTATAATTTATCTTTAATATACTTACTACTGCACCAAAACTCCTTCATCTAAATAAAGAATCGTGTAGCCTATTTTCTACTTCGAATAATGCCTCCTACTTTATTTTTTCCTAAACGGATATAATCGAGCAAAGGCCTATTTGAAGGACAAGTATAACTACAAGAGCCACACTCTACACAATCCATAATATGTTGTTGCTCGGCAGTAGCCCAATCAGCAATTTCTTGTTCTGATAAACTCATTAAAAGAAACGGTTCTAAGCCCATAGGACAAACAGAAACACATTTTGCACAACGGATGCAATTATTCATTTTACCCCGTTCGGCTTCCAAGCTAGGCATAATAAGCAAGCCCGAACTTCCTTTGGTCATAGGAACAGATAATGTCGTAAGAGCCTTACCCATCATCGGTCCGCCACCAATTACCTTTCCGGTATCATCGGGTAGGCCACCGCAGAAGTCAATAAGTTCTGATAGAGGCGTGCCAATGCGAGCCAGTAAATTAGCCGGTTTTTTTACTGATTTTCCCGTTACAGTAATAATCCGTTCGAACAAGGGTTTGTTTTTTTGTACCGCTTCGTAAACGGCAAAAGCTGTCCCAACATTTTGCACCACAGCACCTACTTCGATAGGTAATGTTCCACTAGGCACTTGACGGCCAATAGTGGCATCAATCAATTGTTTTTCACCTCCTTGCGGATATTGCACTTTTAAGGGACATATTTCAATTTCGCTGTATTGCTGAGCTATGCGAGACAGTAACTCGATAGCATCGGGTTTATTGTTTTCGATACCGATTATGGCTTTACTTACCCCAATAGCCTTCATTAATAAGCGTACACCAACCAATATTTCTTCGCCTTTCTCGAGCATAAGCTGATGGTCGGAAGTCAAATAAGGCTCACATTCAACAGCATTAATTAATAATACCTCCGCTATTTTTCCGGGAGGAGGTGTTAATTTAATATGTGTAGGAAAAGTGGCTCCTCCTAAGCCAACGATACCAAACTCAGCTACTTTTGCAATAATTTCTTCTTTGGTGGCTGTAATTTCTTTTACAATTGCCGGACTCCTATCAATGGATGGTTCCCATTCGTCGCCTGCTACATCAATAACAATAGCAGCGCGTTTGTAACCACTGGCATCAACCACATCTTCAATTTTAAGCACTTTACCTGACACTGAAGCATGTACGGAAGTTGACACAAATCCGGATGGTTTAGCCAAAAGCGTACCTACTTTAACCTCATCGCCTTTAGCAACTAAAGGTGTAGAAGGAGCCCCCAAACACTGTCCGAGCATAATAACTGCCTGTGCAGGTATAGGTGCCGTTTTAATGGCTTGCTTTGCTGAAAATTTATTTTCTGAAGGATGAATTCCCCCTAGTTTAAATGTCTTCATCTTTTTTATTTACGATTTGACTATTTACAATTTTAAAAACAGATAAGAGCCGTATTGGCATTTGCCAATTACTTCGCCGCTTCCGCAACGGCTTCTTTTATTTTTCGTGGCGGAAAATTTAGTTCGTGAATAGCATTGGTAGGACAAACCTCAACGCATTTGCGACACAAACGACAACGGGTATAATCGATATACGCCAAATTATTCTCAATAGTAATGGCTTCAAATTCACATACTTTCTCACATTTTCCACATCCTATACAAGCAACGGCACAAGCCTTTTTTGCCGGCCCACCCTTGTCTTTATTCATACAACTAACAAATATCCGTCTTGATTTCGGACCTTTTTTTCGTAATTCAATAAGTAGCTTAGGACACGCTCTTACACATGCTCCACAAGCCGTACACTTATCTTCATCTACTTCGGGAATACCGGTTTCTGGATTTACAAAAATAGCATCAAAACTGCACGACACAACGCAATCGCCTAAGCCTAAACAGCCGTAACTGCAATTGGTCTCACCACCATAAAGGGCTGCAGCAATAGCACAACTTGTTGCTCCGTCGTAGTTGTTAACCTGCGCTCTGTTTTCGCAAGTACCATTACACCGTACAACCGCAATCAACGGATCGGCAGCAACAGCTTCCAACCCCAAGATACCAGCTACTTTTGTCATAACTTCGGCAGCACCAACAGGGCAATTTAACGACTCCAACGAATCGGCTTTTACGCAAGCATCTGCAAATCCTCTACAACCCGGAAAACCACATCCGCCACAATTTGCTGCCGGAAGCACTGACTCTACCTCATCGATACGGGGATCTTCGTACACTTTAAACTTCTGAGCAGCAATATACAATATTACTGCAGCTAGCGCACCTATCCCGCCTAAAACTATTATAGCACTTATATCCATAGTTAATTAAAAAATTTACATGGGTTTAATCTCAAAAGTGAAACTCTTTTTTAGTTTCTTTCTAAACAATGACAATACAGCATAATAAGGCACTAGAGCAGCTAAAGCCAATAAACCACTATACAATTCTGTAGTATATTGCAAAGACACTATCAATGTAATTATCATACTAATAAAGGGAAAAATAAACGCAAACAACACGGCTTTTAGTCCTACACCCATAGCACCGGTAATCATTACTTTTTGTCCAAGCATATACCCACCGTTATCTACTACCTCAATTACCTTATCGGCAATATCAGCTGCAGAGCAAGCTCCGTTTGCGTGACAGGCAGCACAAGCTGATTGTTGTTCGATACGGACGAAAATCACACCCAAGTCTATTCGCTCTACTACGCCCGTATGCTCAATCGTTTCTGCCATTACTTTTTATATGAAAGAATTTTTCGATGGCAAAAGTAAGAATTTTTAAAAAACTCTACAGCTTTTTAACAAAAAAAATACAATAATTCCCTGCGCCATTTTTGACATCAACAACATCTCTATTATGTATATGATAAAAATGAAGACTTCAAGAGTGAATACTAGCTTAGTGTTTTATGAAGGCAGATTGCAAAAATCCATGTAAAGGGTTTGAATTAAATGCTCGCGCCCTTAGGTGCGAAATGTCGGTAGAACAAGCAAGATATTTTTTTACCTTTGCAAACAAATTTATAAACCTATTATTTTTATGGATAAAAAGAAAGACGGAGCGGACTTTAAATCCGTACAAGTCGACAAAAAACTGTACATAGAGTCCTACGGATGCCAGATGAATGCAGCTGATAGCGAAGTAGTAGCATCTATCATGAAAATGGATGGCTATAGCCTAACCGATAATCAAGAAGAAGCAGATGCAATTTTTGTAAACACCTGCTCTGTGCGTGATAATGCAGAACAAAGAGTGCTTAATCGGCTACAAACTTTTCGTTCGTTTAAAAAGAAAAAGAAGCCAAAGCTAATTATTGGAATAATTGGCTGTATGGCAGAGCGTATAAAAGAAGAGCTAATCGAAAAACACGGCGTAGATATCGTTGTTGGCCCGGATGCATATTTGGATTTGCCAAGTTTGGTAGGCTCGGTAGAGCAAGGAGAAAAAGCCATCAATGTAGCTTTATCTACCACCGAAACATACAAAGACATTATTCCTTCGCGCATAGGCAATCCGCTATCGGGTTATATTTCCATTATGCGCGGTTGCAATAATTTTTGCACCTACTGCATTGTTCCTTATACGCGTGGCAGAGAACGAAGCAGGGATGTAAATAGCATTTTAACTGAGTTGAAAGACCTTGATGCCAAAGGATATAAAGAGGTAACATTGTTGGGGCAGAATGTGAATTCATATAAATTCCAAACTCCAGATTTACCTATCGGTGATTTACAATTCAAATTCCAAATTGATAAAATCATTGATTTCCCCGAATTAGTAAAACGGGTTGCTGAAACAGCCCCCAACATGCGCATTCGTTTCACCACCTCCCACCCCAAAGATATGAGTGATGAAACCCTGGAAGTGATGGCTACCTACCCAAACCTTTGCCGAAGCATACACTTACCGGTACAATCGGGAAGCGACCGCATCCTCGAATTGATGAAACGAAAATACACCCGTGCTTGGTACATGGACAGAATTGCGGCAATCCGCCGTTACCTGCCGGATGCAAGTATAAGCACTGATATCTTTGCCGGCTTCTGCTCCGAAACCGAAGCTGATCACCAAGACAGTCTGTCGCTAATGCGCGAAGTAGGCTATGACATGGCCTTTATGTTTAAATATAGTGAACGACCCGGCACTTTTGCTGCCAAAAACCTGCCTGACGATGTACCGGAAGACATCAAGCTTAGGCGCTTAAATGAAATTATTGCGCTTCAAGGCGAATTATCTTTAGCACGCAACAAGGCAGATATAGGCAAAACAGTTGAGGTGTTGGTTGAAGGATTTTCCAAACGAAGCAAAGAACACTTTTTTGGCCGCACTTCGCAAAATAAAGTCGTTATTTTTCCAAAAGAAGGCAACCAAATTGGCTCCTTTGTTCAGGTAAAAATCACAGAAGCAAGCGCGGCTACATTGAAAGGAATATCAATGTAAGTTCATCAAGACTCACGGGGTAACTTTGAGTCACCCCGTGAGTAAAAAACCTAACGCAAGCAAAACCATGAAATAGATTAATTAATTGCCTACTTTTTTATTTTACTACAAAAAAAACTTACTTTTGCAACACATTCAAAATTATGTAACCCTTTCTTTTGAAGGAAAGAAGGAAAAAACAACACTTAGAACTATGAAAAAAACGGTATGGATTATCGCCCTAATACTACTAGGTAGTTCAGCAATTGCTCAAGATGTAATTACAACAAAAACCGGTTTGCAGATTGATTGCCGAATTACCAAACAAGATACAGCCAATGTGTATTTTATTTTTGAGAAAGATGGCGAATACCTCGATACTTCTTTAAAGCATGACCAGATACTTAGTTGCGAATACGGGGTAAAAAAGACTGATTCAAATAAAGCAGCACATTCCGATAAAGCACCAGCAACAAAGAGCAATACAGCTATGACCATCGGCTTAGGTCAAGGGGCATCGGTATTAGGCATTAGCTTAGAAATTTTAACCACAGATAGAATCGGGGTTCAGGCCGGCGGTGGCCTAGGCGGATTTGCTGTTGGTCTTAATTTTCACCTTAGACCGGGTATTCGCAGTTCGTATCTTTCATTACAATACCTAAATACCGTTGGAATTGCGCAATGTGTTGGTCCGTTTTATGTGTACAGAGGCAAACGATGGTTCACTGCAGCAGTTGGCGTAGGTTTCATACTTAACAAGGGCATTAACTACCCAACTGATGCGGCATATAATAACATTAACAGTTCTTTATTCTTGTCGATAGGCGGTTATTTCCCTCTATAAAACACCACAAAAAACTAGAAAAAAAACACCCCTTTTTCTGCCTCAGTAAAGCGATACATAAAGCTCAATTATCATCAAGCATGAGCCGTATATCTTTAACTAAAGAACTATAATTTTACGCTAACTCAACTCAATTCTATAACTTCCAAGTCTTTTATTTGTTTTCCATCAATAACCAAACGGATTAGCGTGCTTACTTGATGAAATCCGTATTTACCTGCTGCACCCGGATTCACATACAATAAATTTAGTGAACTATCGTATTGCACACGCAAGATGTGCGAGTGTCCGGCAACAAAGAGCATAGGTGGATTACTGCGTAATTCGTCACTGATTTCTTTGGCATACTTACCCGGATACCCCCCTATATGCGTCAATAGAACAGCTACTTGCTCACAAAAAAAGCGATTGTGCAAAGGAAACGAGCGCCTAAGTTCTGCCCCATCAATATTTCCAACTACTGCCCTAAGAGGCTTAAAAGCAGCTAATTTATCGGCAACGGCAAGCGAACCGATATCACCGGCATGCCAAATTTCATCGCAGTCCTTAAAATAAGTAAACACCCTTTCATCAAGGAAAGCATGCGTATCAGATAAAATTCCAATCCTTTTCATCAGCAGAAAAATAATCAAATGGAAATAAAAAACAAAGATAAACTTTTAATTTGTAAGATTTTAATTCTATAAATTGCAAAACTGTAAATGTTAAATGTAATATTTTTTTTATAAAAAACTTTGCTGTTACGAAAATATCATTAATTTTGGACTGTTTTTCATTTTAAAAACACACATTCCTATGTTTTCAATTAAACACTAAAATAAAGCATACTTTTTATGTCAGGAACTATTGGTCATATTGTACAAGTTATCGGTCCTGTGGTGGATGTTGCTTTCACCAAAGGATGCAAAGAAATGCCTAAAATCCATGATGCATTAGAAATCACGAGAGAAAACGGTCAGTCGCTTATTATTGAGTGCCAACAACACATTGGAGAAGAAACCATTCGTGCTATTTCAATGGACTCTACCGACGGTCTTACCAGAGGCATGGAAGCAAGACCCCTAGGGTCGGCCATTACAATGCCCATTGGCGACCAAATTAAGGGGAGATTAATGAATGTTGTAGGTGCTCCTATTGACGGCATGAGTTCTTTGGATATGAAAGGCTCTTACCCAATACACCGAGAAGCCCCAAAATTCGAAGATTTAGCTACCTCGCAAGAAATATTGTTTACCGGTATTAAAGTTATCGACTTGCTTGAGCCCTATTCTAAAGGAGGAAAAATTGGGTTGTTTGGTGGAGCCGGTGTAGGAAAAACCGTACTTATTATGGAGTTGATCAACAATATTGCAAAAAGCTATAATGGATACTCTGTATTTGCAGGCGTTGGTGAACGAACTCGAGAAGGAAACGACTTACTTCGTGAGATGATTGAATCGAATGTAATTCGCTACGGCAAGGAATTTAAAGAAAGTATGGAAAAAGGCGAGTGGGATTTATCTAAAATCGATTACGATGAATTAGCCAAATCGCAAGCCACCTTAGTATTTGGACAGATGAACGAACCTCCCGGAGCTCGTGCTTCGGTTGCCTTATCTGGACTAACGGTTGCGGAGTCATTCCGTGATGCCGGAGGTGAAGATGGTGGTAAAGATATCCTTTTCTTTATTGATAATATTTTCCGTTTTACGCAAGCCGGATCCGAAGTATCGGCCTTATTAGGTCGTATGCCATCGGCGGTAGGATATCAACCTACCCTAGCCACAGAAATGGGGTTGATGCAAGAACGAATTACTTCTACAAAAAGTGGTTCAATCACCTCTGTTCAGGCGGTATATGTACCTGCAGATGACTTAACCGACCCTGCTCCTGCCACCACTTTTGCACACTTGGATGCCACCACAGTATTAAGTCGTAAGATTTCTGAACTAGGCATTTACCCTGCAGTAGATCCACTCGATTCTACTTCGCGCATACTCGACCCAAATGTGATTGGTGATGACCATTACAACACCGCACAACGGGTAAAAATGTTATTACAACGATACAAAGAATTACAAGATATTATTGCTATTTTGGGTATGGAAGAACTCTCTGACGAGGATAAACTAATCGTATCGCGTGCAAGACGTGTACAACGATTCTTGTCTCAACCATTCTTTGTGGCCGAACAGTTTACAGGTATTCCCGGAGCCATCGTTCCAATAGAAGAAACCATTCGCGGATTTAACATGATTATGGATGGAGAAGTTGACGGATATCCTGAAGCAGCATTTAACTTAGTGGGTACCATTGATGAAGCTATTGAAAAAGGCAAGAAATTAATGGCTGCTGCGGCAAAAAATTAAAATAATTAAGACACTGACTAATTGAAATACTGGTGAAATTACATTTCTTATCTCCAAAAAAAATCATCTACAACGGTGAAGTAGAATCGGTAACCATACCGGGCTCGAAAGGATCGTTTACGGTATTAGACAAGCATGCTCCTTTATTAACCACCTTACAAAAAGGAACTGTTGTGTATTGTGTTAAAGAAAAAGACACACATAAAGTAAGTATTGCTGGAGGATTTGCTGAAGTAAAGGATAATATTGTTACTATTTGTATTGAAAAAGAGATATAAACTAATGAAACGTTATGTATTATTATTAGTTCTCCTAATGGTTGTAGGATTTATTATTCAAAAAATGATAATAACTTCTTATTATCCGGAAAGTAATTTTACGCTAATGCATACAATTCCATTATTTTTTATTATTTTAGGTGGGGGTTCTATTTTAACACTACATTTAAAACCAAACCCTTCTTTAATTGTTATACTGGGAATAAAAACTATAAAAATTTTATTTTCTCTTGCATTTATCTTGCTTTATATAGTATTAAATGGAGAGAATAAAACAGTATTTTTAGTTTCATTTTTATGCTATTTTTTTATCTATCTTGGAGTTGAAACTTGGATGTTATCTACAATGAATAAGAAAACTAAAAATTAATTATGCGTAAATTACTAAATAGAAAATTTCAAACCCTTGGTTTATTGCTTGTATTTTTCTCATCTGTTATTTTTGCTGGGGAAAACCCGCAACATGAAGATGAAAAATTCAATCCTGGAAAAGTAATTTTCGAGCATATTGGTGATAATCACGATTGGCATCTTTGGGATGTAACCGATGAAAACGGGCAAAAACATGCGGTAAGTTTTCCTCTTCCAGTAATCCTAATTAATCCTAATAACTTTGCTATTGATATATTCTTATCTAGCGAATTTCACCATGGTCATAGCCCTGTAACCAAAGGAGATGTAACTTATTTTATGCATCACCAGAAAATCTATTATACTAATTTAGAAGGTGTATTAGAAAAGGATGCACAAGGCAATATCTCAAACAAGAAACCCATAGATATTTCAATAACAAAGAACATATCGTCGATGTTGTTTATAGCTATAATACTATTAATCGTGTTTCTCTCAGTAGCAAAAGCATACAAAAAAAGGCCAGACGAAGCACCCAAAGGGCTACAAAGCTTTTTTGAACCAATTATTGTATTCATCAAAGACGAAATTGCTATTCCAAATATAGGTCATAAATACGCAAAATACCTTCCGTACTTATTAACTGTATTTTTCTTTATTTGGTTTAACAACCTGCTTGGAATTATTCCTTTTTTTCCCGGTAGTGCCAATATAACAGGAAACATTGCCGTAACATTGGTTTTGGCGGTATTTACATTCTTAATCGTAAATCTAACGGCAAATAAAAATTATTGGAAACATATTTTTGCAATGCCCGGCTTACCAAAAGCGCTTTTGATAATCATGATACCTGTTGAAATCATAGGGCTCTTTACAAAACCGTTTGCATTAATGATTCGTCTTTTTGCCAATATCACAGCAGGACATATTCTAATATTGAGCCTTGTCTCGTTGATATTTATTTTCCAAACAGAATGGCTTGCTTTAGGCTCAATGCCTTTGGTATTATTTATTTATGTACTAGAACTACTTGTTGCTATATTGCAAGCCTATATATTTACAATGCTTTCAGCCTTATTTATAGGACTAGCAGTACAGGAACATCATTAAAATAATTTTTTTTATTAACTAATAAATTTGTAAACAATGCAAGAAGTAATTTCTTTAGTACCCGTTGCAGCAATCGGTGCTGGACTAGCAGTAATTGGAGCTGGTTATGGTATTGGTAAAATTGGAGGTTCAGCTATGGAAGCTATAGCTCGTCAACCTGAAGCGGCAAGTCAAATTCAAAGTGCCATGATTATTGCAGCTGCTCTTATAGAAGGAGTCGCTCTTTTCGCTGTTGTAGTAGCTCTAATGAGCACATAAGTTTAAATCACAAAATTCTGTTTAGCAGTTAAATAACTACTAAACAGAATTTTAAAAAAAACCTTTAAAAAATAACACTATGGATTTAGTTACTCCTGGGGTTGGTTTAGTATTCTGGACTACCCTAACCTTCATAATACTATTAGTAATTCTAGGTAAGTTTGCCTGGCCTGTAATAACAAAAGCTATTGCAAAAAGAGAAGCTTATATTGCCGATGCTATAAAAAAAGCAGATGAAGTAAATATTCAAATAGAAAAAATCAAAGAAGAACGGAGAGCTATACTTGCTGAAGCTAAAGAAGAGCAAAATATGATATTAAAAGAGGTAAATGCTTTAAAAGAAAAACTTATTCAAGAAGCAAAAGATCAGGCTCAAGCAGAAGCAACAAAAATGATTGAAAATGCCAAAGCAAGTATTCTTCAAGAACAAGAAAAGGCACTTAAAGGCATTAAAAATCAAGTAGCCATGATTTCTATTGACATTGCAGAGAAAGTGCTAAGAAAAAATCTATCACAAGAGAAAGCTCAAACGGATTATATAAACACATTAATGGAAGATATTAGCGTGCTTAATAACTAAGAAATATGAACGAAGGCAGAATTTCTATTCGATATGCTGGGGCTTTGTATGACATGGCCTTCAAGCAAAAAAGTGAACAGCAAGTGTACCAGCAATTAATTGTACTTACCCAAGCTTTTTTTACCGTACCCGAACTGGTTGAAGCATTATCGAATCCTACCTATTCAAAAAAACAAAAACTCGACTTACTAATCACAGCCTCGGGAAAAAATGCACCTGAGGCATTGATAACATTCTTTGAGTTTGTATTATCTAAAGGCAGAGAACCTTTTATGCTTTTTATATGCATGTCGTACCAAGACTTATACAGAAAAGAGCAAAAAATGGTAGTTGGCGAACTTATTTCTGCCGTAGAAGTTTCTGCTAAAACCATTAAAAAAATGACCGATTTTGTACAGAAAAAATACAATCAACAACTTGATTTAATCACCAAAATTGACCCCTCAATAATTGGAGGTTTTATTTTCGAGGTGAATAACCAACGGATTGATGCCAGCATAAAAGCAGAATTACGAAAAATTGAACGCTCACTAAGTGCATAAAAGAATAATAAATAATAACACTATAATTTTTACACTATGTCCGATATCAAACCAAGTGAAATCTTTGATATTTTAAAACAACAATTACAAGGATTGGAAAATAACCTCGAACTACAAGAAGTTGGAAAAGTGCTTCAGGTAAGTGATGGGGTTGCGCGTATTTATGGACTAAACAATGTGCAATCGAATGAAATTATCGAATTCGAAAACGGCATGAATGGTGTAGTTCTTAACCTAGAAGAAGACAATGTAGGAGCCGTATTGTTTGGTTCGACCGAAAAAATTAAAGAGGGTTTCTCGGTAAAAAGAACCGGCCGAATTGCTTCTGTGCAAGTTGGAGAAGGTTTGCTAGGGCGTGTTGTTGATACGCTAGGTATTCCTATCGACGGAAAAGGGCCTATTACAGGAGAAACATTCGAAATGCCATTGGAACGGAAAGCACCCGGTGTAATTTTCCGTCAACCGGTTAATGAGCCATTGCAAACCGGACTTAAAGCTATCGACTCTCAAATTCCTATTGGTAGAGGTCAGCGGGAATTGATTATTGGCGACCGTCAAACAGGAAAAACAGCTATTGCTATAGATACGATTATCAATCAACGAGAGAACTTTAAAAAAGGAGAACCTGTGTATTGTATCTATGTTGGCATCGGACAAAAAAACTCTACTATTGCCAATTTAGTGCAAACGCTCGAGAAACACGGAGCACTTGAATATACCATTATTGTGGCAGCTTCGGCTTCTGACCCTGCTGCAATGCAGTTTTACGCTCCATATACCGGTGCAGCTATCGGTGAGTTTTTCCGTGATACAGGCCGCCATGCTTTAGTAGTGTATGACGATTTATCTAAACAAGCCGTAGCTTATCGTGAGGTTTCACTTATCTTACGGAGACCTCCTGGTCGTGAGGCATATCCAGGTGATGTATTCTATTTGCACTCTCGTTTATTGGAGCGATCGGCTAAAATCATCAAATCAGACGAGGTGGCAAAGCAAATGAATGATCTTCCAGAATCAATGAAGCCGCTTATTAAAGGGGGAGGTTCACTAACAGCCTTACCAATTATTGAAACGCAAGCCGGTGATGTATCTGCCTATATCCCAACCAATGTAATTTCGATTACTGACGGACAAATATTTTTAGATGCTGATTTATTTAACGCAGGTATCCGTCCGGCAATCAATGTAGGAATCTCGGTATCACGTGTAGGTGGTAATGCTCAAAGTAAAGCCATGAAAAAAGTTGCCGGAACCTTAAAGCTTGACCAAGCACAATTCCGTGAATTAGAGGCATTCTCTAAATTTGGTTCCGACCTCGATCCGGTTACAAAAGCTGTATTGGATAAAGGGTCAAAAAATGTGGAAATACTAAAACAAGGTCAATATGCTCCTATCCCTGTTGAGAAACAGATTGCCATCATATTTCTTGGAACAAAGGGCTTTTTAGCAGATGTTCCTTTACATGAAGTACTAAATTTTGAGAAACTCTTTTTACAACGATTAGAAATGAAATACCAAAAAGAGGTACTTGATGTGCTAAAAACAGGTGTAATTAACGAAGATATAATGAAAACACTTGAAACAGAAGCAAAAAGCTTGATTGAAACAGAATACGGTAAAACTAAATAGAAATACTTAAAAAAAAACGCAAATGGCTTCATTAAAAGATGTTAGAGGAAGAATAGCATCGGTAAGCTCAACGAAAAAGATTACCAGTGCCATGAAGATGGTTTCGGCGGCAAAACTCCGTCGAGCGCAAGATGTTATCACCAATTATTTACCTTACCAACAAAAATTAACAGAAACGCTGGATAATTTTTTAGCAAATGAGTCGGATGAGATACAATTGCCTTTGGCTGATGAACGCCCAATTAAGAAATTAGCCATAATAGCTATTTCATCTAACGGAAGCTTATGTGGAGCATTTAACAGCAATGTGATGAAGAAAACTGAGGAAGTGATTCTACAATACGACACCCTCGCTAAAGACGATATTATTTTTTACACCATCGGAAAAAAAGTTTCTGAATACATTGCAAAAAAAGGCTATACGATTAAAGAAAGGCACGATAACCTAGTTGAAAAAGCTGATTATGAAGGAACTGTTGCTATCATTAATCAAGTTATACAATTGTTTTTGAAAAAAGAAATTGATTGTGTAGAGATTGTGTACAACCACTTTAAAAATGCAGCTGTGCAACAAATTACACACGAAATTATACTGCCTTTAACCAAAAATATTTCTCGTATAAAAGAAAGCAACTCCACTGTCGATTATATTATTGAGCCAAACAGAGCCCATTTGATTAAAGAATTGGTACCTACAGTTTTACGGCTTCGTTTATATAGTGCAATCCTTGATTCAATAGCAGCCGAATATGGCGCAAGAACAACAGCCATGCAAACGGCAACGGACAATGCAGAAGATTTAATTTTTGATTTAAAACTCAAATACAATAAAGCACGACAAGAAGCAATTACAAAAGAAATTATTGATATTGTTGGTGGGGCCGAAGCCTTACGTTCGTAGTGTTGCTAACCCCGTCTTTTGTCTTTGTTATTTTGTCTTAGCTCTTCGAAAACAGTGGGAGAGCGACTTTAAGTCGCACTGCCACAAAAACTAACACTATACCCCCTCACTTACACTAAGAAATTCCGCCCCTATGGGGGGGGGCAAGCAATTAATTCTGAATTCCTTATTTTACCAAGATTTTGCACCTAATGGCGCGAGTATTACTGTTGCTCTGTTAAGGTATTTACGAAGTACTGACCTTTCGGGGCTGAGTTGTTCTCAAAATGCCGATTCGTCTAGGTTTACCTGTTTGTGTACTAAGAGCTCAATTTTTAGTTAAAAATTGGAAATTAATTCATTGAAAATTAAACATAAAACCATTCACATGATTCTTAATTCTTTATTCTTTCAGCTTGATGCATTTATTGCTCTGTATTAGAAAAAACCATTATATAATTTTATGCACCGTTGCCATTATATAAGCTTCCAACACATTAACAGCATCCAGTTTTTTCAATAAACTTCGTTTGTGTGATTTAACTGTATTTACCGAAATGCTAAAATCATCAGCAATTTCTTTTTCTAAATACCCCCGAATACTAAACACCAAGACACTTTTCTCCATATAAGTAAGCATTGGGCGCTTTACACAATCAAAACCATCGGTTTCATTATTATATACAAACCGTGAATCAGAACCGTAAATATCTAAAAACAAAAACTGAGAAAACTTCTTTTTATTTTTACCATAAATCATCCTACCTACTACCATCCAAACCTTATCATTATCATCAAAAAGAAAAGGAGTAATAAGCATGTTTATGGGCACTAAATTGCCATCTTTATGTACTAAGTTATACGAAACAGTGATAACAAAAGAGCCCCGTTGTTCCTTTTCGCACTGATTAATAAACGAATACGCCTTTAGCTCTACAGCTTGCATAAATAATCTATCCTCCGGTAAGAGCAAAACATCAAAGAGCCTATCCCCAAAAGCATATAACTCATCAACAGCATATCCGGTTAAATATAAAGGAATATATGATATATAAGGATAAGAGTTTGAGTGCAAGTCTTTAATGAAAAAAGCATTATTTGCCACAGCACCTACAGACTTAAGCATAGCTAATTTAGCATCATACAAACTATAGTCCGGACTTCCCTTAATAAAATAGAATGGAATAGCAGTATCTTCAGAGTAACATTCTTCTCCCATAAGCAACAATTTACACTATAAACAACACTTTTTCACAACTATATCAAATTCAAATTGGAGGCAACGATAACTGCCTCTGATATTTTATCTACGGCTAGTTTCGATAAAATATTTGCCTTGTGTTTTTTTACAGTATTATGGGAAATATTCAATTCTTCTGCGACTTGTTTTTCTGTTAAGCCACGGGCTGCCAGAAGCAAAATCTTTTGTTCTGCGGTAGTCAAACATTTGGGTTTCTCAGCAATAAAGGCCTTTTTATTAGGCTGATATAAGAATCGTTCACCGGTATCCTTCATTTCAATCCATGCTGTACGCTCTTGCGATTTTGGGGTAAGGGCTACCCGTCCAACTAAAGCCCAGGGATTATGGTTGGCATCAAATAAAAAAGGCACAATGGTCATGGTTACCGGAAACTTATTTCCATCTTTATGCTTAAAGTGCAATAACTCAAATAAGACCACTTGATTTCGACGCTCGGGAGGTGTATCTTGAATAAACTGGTAATACAATGCTTCGTAGCCTAACAAAAACATGGCATCCTCATAATCAATTAGCATTCTAAAAACCTCTTGTCCGGCAACAGCCATCTCTTTGTTTGTGTATCCGGTAATGTATAAAGAATCACCACCAATATACGGATAGTAATCCTTATACATATCTTTTACAAACAAAACATCCGTAGATATTTGCATCATACTCTTAACCGCCTCTAACTGACGGTTAAAATACGCGTAATCTGGACCATCTTTACCAAAATCAAACAGATGATTGGTAAAACGAGGGTTTCCGCTCGCATCATTTTGCTCTTTCATCGTGTAGTTTTTTTAATTTACATCACCCTTTTAGGTAATGGTTTCTAAAAGAAAAATACTTTTTCTTTGTGCTACTCTTGAGAAAGAGCTCTTCAATTTTTGGTTGGTGACCATTTCTTAAAACCACATGCAACAATCTTTTGACCGAGAGACTTGCGTGTGGTTTTTATTTTTTTGTAAATATATGACAATTGCCTTGTGTGTAACAAATTATTTAACACTAAAACCTATAACAAAACACTTTTTAACGCAACAATACCTGTTGATGCAACATCCCGAATAAAATTTACCTTTCTGCTAACAGTTACCTCATTCGGATCTATCACAAATATTGGTACATGCAAGGGAACAAAATTCAACAAACCTGCAGCCGGATACACATGCAATGAGCTACCTATTACTACAAAAACATCAGCTTGCTGTACTAAGGCAATTGCATCATCCATTAAAGGAACGGCCTCTCCAAACCAAACAATAAATGGTCGCATGGGGGAATCGGCCAAAACATCATCCAATTTAATGGCACGGTAACCAATATCTTCCACTACGGTTTTAGTACAATTGCAAGCTTTGGTGAGTTCACCGTGCAAATGCAATACATTTTTACTACCGGCTCGCTCATGCAAATCATCTACATTTTGTGTTATTATTTGCAAATCAAAAAACTTCGCTAATGCAACTAACTCAATATGTCCAATATTTGGCAAGCAAGAAGCTAGTTGCTTTCTACGGGCATTGTAAAAACTGTTTACCAATTCAGGATTACGGTTCCATCCATCAATAGAAGCAACATCTTCAATAGGATATTGTTCCCACAACCCTCCGTTATCACGAAAAGTACTAATTCCACTTTCGGCACTCATGCCTGCACCAGTTAAAACAACAAGTTTTTTCACTAAATAGTAAGGTTATACTGAGAATCAATTTAACAACTTTCCAGCAAAGTATTTGAACCTAAAACGACTTTGTATTTGCTAAAAATTTTTGATAATAACAGGCTATAAAAAAAGAATATTGGTTAAAATAAAGTGACGGTTTATCTCACAAATCCCTGTCTAGTAAATTTTATACAATTTCTTAACACTTCTATATATAAGGAAATAATGACTTCTTTTGTTCAAAATTGTTAATAAAAAATTTGAAATATTATAAACAGTTGTACTTTTTGCCAATACTCTAAATCAACAAAGTTGTTTAAAGTCAAACAAAGCAAGTATTAATATACTTAAACATTTGTGTCAATTATCTAATATGTATATTTAAAGAAAACTACTTAAATATTAGGAACAGAAATAATTAAAAAAGAAATATATGTTTATTTAACTTCTGGAAATTCATGAAATAATTCAAAAGTTAAAGCCTATCAAGTTATACAAACCATATTATTCCGACTAAAATAATTGTCAATGGAGACAATTACCAATGATTCAATTCTTTCGAGTCATATATAGTTCGCTTAGTGTACATTTTCAATTATCAGAAATGGGGTAAAGACGATACTTGAAAAAAACATTTTTTGACATGTCTTCTGTTCAACTTTATGTCACTCAAACACCTACCAAACGAGGTGGAGATGCTGTCGGTTATCAAGGTCGAAAAATGTAAAACAAACAATATGCTCTATATACTTTATGAGAAATGCTTTGCAATAAAAAAACCAATGCTTGGCTAGATGTTTTTAAAGCAATTTTAATTAGATTTGAAACAAATCCAATTCATTGAAAAGGCCTCAATTTACATACCTTATGTGTGATTATACTAAAACAACTTCATTAAGAAAACAGTATGAAACATTATCTTCTAACAGCAATCCTACTTATCTCCATGCCCTTATTTAGTCAAATAGGCTATTTTGATGCCCCTTACACTAGGTATGAAGCCAATGATGGAATATTGATAAATGCTTCAATTACGAACAAGTCATATAGTCAAGCTCTTTTACAAAGCGAAGCATCCGATCAAACATGCGTTGACCTTACTTCGGCATCAGCATCTGTTGCATTTACAGTCAACAGCGTTTCTGATGGGATGGTCGTTAGATACAGCATTCCAGATGGAGAATCGGCAAAACTATATATCTATATAAACGATATTTTAGAAGACTCTATTAATTTAACTTCTTATTATGCTTGGGAGTATTTATGGAGTAATGGAAACCCTAACAATGTAGGAGTTGTTAACACAAACCCACGTATGCGTTTTGATGAGGTGCGATATATTTTTGACAGTAAGCTCCCTATTAGCACTACACTTAAACTAGAAAATGCTTCCGGAAATATTCATTTAGACTTTATCGAATTAGAAACTATTCCTTCTGAGATTCCAACTCCGACAGGTGCTGTTACATATGTCGGAAATGGAAGCGATCTGCAAAGCTTTATTGATAATAACGGAGGAAAAATTATTTATCTCCCTGCCGGCACATACAATGTAAATCGCGAACTTTATTTTGGTGCAAACAATACAAAACTACAAGGTGCGGGTATATGGCATACCCAAATTAATTTCACCAACACCAACAGCTTGCAAGGAGGGCTACGTGCAAATGCAACTGATATATGCTTTTCTGACCTATACCTAACAACTGTCCGTAATTCACGCAGTAATTCTTACAAGGCAATTAACGGGGTTTTCACCTCCAATTCAACCATCAACAATATATGGGCAGAGCACTTTCAATGTGGTGCTTGGATTGGACAATATAATACGGGAAGTATTAGTTTTGCCGATAGTTTCACTGTATCACATTGTCGCTTTAGGAATTGCTATGCCGACGGAATTAATCTTTGTAAAGGTACTCGAAATGCAACCGTAGAGCATTGTAGCTTTAGAAATAATGGTGATGATGATATGGCTATTTGGAGTGCTGATGGTTTGGAATGCAAAAACAATCTTTTTCAATACAACACTTCAGAAAACTGTTGGCGTGCGTCCGGTTGTGCCATTTATGGGGGTCAGTCAAACAAAGCACAATATTTATTGATTAAAGACAATCTAGAAGCCGGACTACGTGTTAGTAACACGTTTCCCGGCGTTGAATTCAATGATATCGGCTTACATGAGTTTAGTAATATTAAAATATATAATTGTGGCACATTCAATGATTTATACTACAATCAA
Organism: Paludibacter jiangxiensis; assembly: GCA_945897785.1. Classification (GTDB taxonomy): domain Bacteria; phylum Bacteroidota; class Bacteroidia; order Bacteroidales; family Paludibacteraceae; genus JAFGVL01. Next base: position 595 of record CAMDGD010000022.1, on the reverse strand, counting down.
GTGGGTGCTATTGATTTAAAATGTACAAATGTAGCCGGAACAGAAGTAAAAAACATCAAATTCTCAAACATTGATATTATTGACTCAAAAAATGATGCAATCTACTTTGGAAAATCTTCAGGTAACGGATTCATTAATATTGTGATGGAAAATATTACCATAAATACTACGGGAAAAGAATATCCTGACAACGATGCTACAAGTAAAAATTGGGGAAGAGGCTATGGCGTTTTATTTGCAGGCAACCCATCCGGAAATGGAACTTATTGCAATCTAAACATCTCCAACAGAGGAGGAAATGCAACTGTGGACACCAACCCCTATGCCATCGGCTCATTTACTTGGACAGAAAACACTTCATGCACAAGCTCTATTAAAACAAATACACAAACTTATAAGATTACTACTTCTTCCAACAAATTAAAAATAGATAATTTAAACCAATTTGAGACAATTTCTATATACGATCTACAAGGTATCTGTATTTTAAAAGAAGAAGTCTCATATGCAGGTTCATTTGATCTTCCTGAAGGTGTTTATATCGTTAATGTCTCAAACAAATTTACAAAAGTCATTATCCCATAAAATGAATGAT
>CAMDGD010000021.1 GCA_945897785.1 Paludibacter jiangxiensis | reverse complement strand
ACTTTTATCTAGCAATTATCAATTTTGACACTTTGATAGATTTTAGCTCAAATGCATTAACATTTAGGTATTAACACTTGCATTACACAAATATTTTTTATCTTTGCCGTTCAAAAAGATATTTTTTATCATTTAACAAACGCCCAATTATATGAGTTATCTTATTAAGCCAAAAGGATATAAATCGCTTATAAACCAAAAGAAAACAGAACGAGCCATTAAGCTTATTAAAAATTATTTTCAGCAAGATTTAGCTACCGAGTTAAAACTGAGCCGTGTTACTGCTCCCTTGTTTGTATTAACCGGCACAGGGATTAACGACGACCTAAACGGTACCGAAAGAGCGGTAACTTTTCCGATATTAGATTTAGGTGATCAAAAAGCAGAAGTGGTTCACTCCCTTGCCAAATGGAAAAGAGTGAGTTTGGCTGATTTAAGCATCAAGCCTTATCATGGTATTTACACGGATATGAATGCTATTCGTTCTGACGAGAGCTTAGGAAACCTCCATTCTTTATATGTTGACCAATGGGATTGGGAATTGGTTATGAAAGAAAAAGACCGCAATATTGAATTTCTGAAAAATATCGTACAACGAATTTACAATTCTATTTTACGCACCGAGTTTTATGTGTCTGAAATTTTTCCGGAGATAAAATCATTTTTACCCGAAAAAATCACCTTTATTCATGCCGAAGAATTACTGCAATTATACCCTAACTTAACCCCAAAAGAAAGAGAGAATGCCTTTGTGCAGAAACACAAAGCGGTTTTTATCATGGGCATTGGTAGCGTTTTAAGTAACAACGAAAAACATGATGGTCGTGCTCCTGATTACGACGATTGGTCAACTGAAAATACCGACGGATATACTGGTCTAAACGGTGATATTTTAGTGTGGAACCCTGTATTAGAAATAGCTTTCGAAATTTCATCTATGGGTATTCGGGTGGATAAAAAAGCCTTAGTTAAACAACTACAACTAACAGGGAATGAAAATAGACTAGCACTTTACTTTCATAAACGATTGATGGAAGATTCACTTCCTCTCTCAATTGGCGGTGGCATCGGTCAGTCTCGTTTATGTATGTTACTGCTTCATAAAGCCCATGTTGGAGAGGTACAAGCGAGCATTTGGCCGGAAGAACAACGAGCAGCATGCGCCGAATTGGGTATCAATTTATTTTAATTTTTTTCAATGTAAAAAAGAGTGTTTTAATTTATACAAGAGCGAGTCTCCTAAAAGGCTCGCTCTTTTTATAATAAAACCTAGAAATAAGACAAAAGACTTAGGTTGTGTTTTTAATTAGTGCTAGTTAACTTCGCTGAACATTGTTTCGTAAACCAAGTATTCTCGACTTTCGACTTTGATCTTTCAAACTCAGTAAAACCCCTTCGCCTATTCTTTTTTAGCCCTATAATAAATATTCTGCTTGTATTAAGCGATATTTAGCTTAATTTTACAGCCAATAAAACGAAACAATTTTTTCATGATTTCAGTAGAACAATTATCCATAGAATTTTCGGGGAATACACTTTTCGATGACATTACTTTTCTAATCAACCCAAAAGATAAAATTGCTTTAGTAGGAAAAAACGGAGCAGGAAAAAGCACCATGCTTAAATTATTTGCGGGCTTACAAAATCCTAGTTCAGGTCGCCTTACAATACCCAAAGATATCAAAATAGGTTACCTTCCTCAACACATGATACACAATGACAGCCGTACCGTTTTGGATGAAACAGAAATGGCTTTTTTCGAACTGTTTAATCAGCAGAAAACTATTGATGCACTTAGCAGGGAATTAGCTGAAAGAACAGATTATGAATCGGAGAGCTACTTAAACACTATTGATAAATTAACACACGAAACAGAAAAATTGCAACTAATGGGTGGAGCCGATTACAAGGCTGATGTAGAAAAAACACTGCTTGGGTTGGGTTTTGTACGAGCTGATTTTAACCGTAAAACAACAGAATTTAGTGGCGGATGGCGTATGCGTATTGAGTTAGCCAAAATTTTACTCAGAAAACCAGATGTATTTTTGCTTGATGAACCTACCAACCACCTTGATATTGAATCTATACAATGGCTCGAACAATTCTTAAGTAATTATAACGGTGCTGTTGTTTTGGTATCGCACGATAGGGCATTTATTAACGCCGTTACCAATAGAACCATAGAAATATCGCTTGGGAGTATTTACGACTACCGGGTAAACTACGATCATTATGTTGAATTACGCAAGGAGAGACGGGAACAACAGTTGCGAGCGTACGAGAATCAACAAAAAATGATTGCCGATACTGAAAATTTTATCGAGAAATTTCGCTACAAAGCCACCAAATCGGTTCAAGTTCAGTCACGCATTAAACAATTAGATAAAGTGGATCGTATTGAGGTTGATGCAGAAGACAATTCTCGCCTTAACTTAAAATTCCCTCCTGCCCCACGATCAGGTACTATTCCCATAGAAATTGATAAACTGACAAAGGCTTATGGCGATAAGGTTATTATCGAAAATATCGGATTAATTATAAACCGAGGAGACAAAGTAGCTTTAGTAGGCAAAAATGGTGAAGGAAAAACTACCCTAGTAAAGTGTATTATGGAACAAATACCCTACTCAGGGGTATTAAAACTCGGACACAACATAAAAATTGGCTATTTTGCTCAAAACCAAGCAAGTTTACTCGATGAGAATAAAACAGTTTTCGAAACTATTGACGATGTTGCTGTTGGGGATATTCGCACCAGAATCAGGGATATACTCGGCGCATTTATGTTTGGCGGAGAGTCTTCTGATAAAAAAGTAAAAGTACTATCGGGCGGAGAAAGAAGCCGTTTAGCAATGATTCGCTTACTACTTGAACCGGTTAATCTTCTTATTTTAGATGAACCTACCAACCATCTCGACATGCAATCGAAAGAAGTGCTTAAAGAAGCTATAAAAGCGTTTGATGGGACTGTTATTGTGGTATCGCACGACCGTGAGTTTCTTAGCGGTCTGGTAAATAAAGTGTACGAGTTTGGCAATAAAAAAGTACGCGAACACTTGGGTGGCATCTACGATTTCTTAAAAAAGAAACAATTAGATAGCTTAAAAGAATTGGAAATAAACTTGCGCAGAAGCAATGATAAACTGAGCGAAAATAAGGAAAAATCAGACAATAAACTTTCATACGAAGCCAGAAAAGAACAAGCAAAAAAAATACGAAAAGCAGAAAAAGAAGTGCAAGTATGCGAGCAAGAAATTAGCGGCATCGAAACCGAAATTTCGGCCATAGAACTTGCTCTACAACAACCGGATAACACTTCGAATAGCGAGCTGTTTAAAAGCTACGAAAGCAAAAAAAGAGAATTAAAACAGAAAGTGTACGAATGGGAAATTTTGATAGAAACAATGGAAGGCTTACATGAAGAATAGACAACACCTTATTTTCAAACAAAAAACAAGACACTACCCCCTACACTAACTAGGGCACCTAAAACCTGCATCAACGAAATTTTTTCTTTCATAAAAAACACTGCGGGAACAATAATAAATATTGGCACCAACCCTATTAGCGTAGCAGCAATACCCGTTTGCGTGTGCTGAATGGCATACATAGATAACGAAACACCTACAACAGGACCGGCAATTGTACCCCATAATACAACTTTCATACTAGCCTTGTTTTGTGTTGCAGTAAGTACCGGTTTCCATTGCCTTATCAACGAAATAAAAAGAATTAAACCAAGTAATCCAGCTATAGCTCGAATCTGAGTTCCGGCTACCGGATCATAATCGCCAATTCCTTTTTTTGTAAAAATAAAACCAAAAGCCTGTCCAACGGCACCTAAAAAAGCAAAAACAAATCCTTTAAACGAGATAGTTAAACGAAATCTATATCCTTGCCTGCCTATTACTGCCATAAATATGCCCACTACTACGGTAAAAACAGCTAATAGTTTTAAGGCAGACAGTTGTTCGTTTAAAAAAGAGATAGCAACAAAAACAGTTATAACAGGAGTAAAATTCATTATTAATTGTCCCATTCGTGCACCAATAATAGTGTACGAATGATACATAAAAGAATTACCAATAAAAAAGCTAACAAAGCCCGACAAGGATAACCAAAACCATTGATAAGGAGTAGCATCGGTAGGAAAGAATTTTCCTCGGGTAAGTAAGGTAATAATGCCTAAAAAGAGTATTGCAAGGACAATACGAATAATATTTAAAGGTAACGCACCCAATTGCTTGCCGGCATTTTCAAAAAACAACGCACTGGCAGTCCAACATAAAGCCGTAGCAATAGCGGCTATTTCTCCGGAAAATTGCATAGATATATTTTCTGCAAAGATACATATCCTAACTAAAGCATACTGCATATAGAGCTAATAAAACAAGTATAATAAGAACACACAGCAATGAATATGGAAAACAAACGGCTCTTTTCACTATCTTTGCGAAATAGTAGCCATCAACAAATACAAAAAATAATTTTTAATGAAAGAAAAAGATATGGTTTTTGGCCTTCGTGCCGTTATTGAAGCAATAAAATCGGATAAGGAAATTGATAAAATCTTTATCCGCAGAGATATGAGTAGCGATTTGTCACGAGAACTTTACAGTGCCTTACAAGGAAAGCAAGTGTCTGTTGTAAAAGTACCCCTCGAAAAACTTAACCGAATATCTACAAAAAACCATCAAGGAGTAATTGCATATATTACGCCAATTATATATCAGCGCATAGAAGATATTATTCCCACTTTATACGAACAAGGAAAAACTCCTTTTGTTGTAATCCTCGATGGAATAACCGATGTACGCAACTACGGAGCAATAGCACGGACTTGCGAATGCGCTGGCGTTAACGCGTTAATACTACCTATTCGCAATAGTGCAGCAACCAATGCCGATGCCATTAAAACCTCAGCCGGCGCCTTACTAAACTTGCCTGTGTGCCGCGAACCCAACCTTACAGAATCCATTCGTTTTTTAAAAGCATCTGGCTTAAAGATTATTGCTGCATCAGAAAAAGGCACAAAATCGTACACCGAAATAAGCTATAAAGAACCCCTTGCCATTATTATGGGAGCCGAAGATTTTGGTATAGCACCGGAACATTTACGAATTTGCGACGAGATGGTTTCCATTCCAATATTCGGAACCATACAATCGCTCAATGTATCGGTTGCTGCCGGCGTATTAATTTATGAAGCTTTAAAACACAGATAAAGTACAAGGCTCACGGAAAATTTTGTGCTATAATACAACAACTTCTTATAAGCTAACATGAGTAATACTAATGCCAAACATACTGCGCCACAAAAAGCAAAGCTATCTATTCTTTATGAAGACAATCACCTGATTGCCATTAATAAAACCTGCTCCGACTTAGTACAAGGCGATAAAACAGGCGACACCACCCTACCCGATCGAATAAAAAAGTACCTCAAAGAGAAGTACAACAAACCGGGCAATGTTTTTTGCGGTGTTACTCACAGGCTCGACAGACCAACTAGTGGTGTAGTACTTTTTGCTCGCACAAGCAAAGCGTTGACGCGATTAAACAGCATGTTTCAAACCCACGAAGTACAAAAAACCTATTGGGCAATTGTAAAGACACCTCCCAAAATTACCCAAGCTAAGCTAACACACTACTTGCTGCGAAACGAAAAACAAAACAAAAGCTATGCGTACGACACAATGCAAGCAAATGCAAAAGAGGCTGTTTTGACTTATCAACTTCTAGCAAAATCAGATAACTATAGCTTATTAGAAATACAGCTTGAAACCGGCAGACACCACCAAATTCGCTGTCAGTTGGCGCATATTGGCTGTCCGATTAAGGGCGATTTAAAATACGGAGCCAATCGGTCGAACCTCGATGGAGGAATTAGCTTGCATGCTCGAGGCATTGCTTTTATTCATCCTGTAACCAAAGAAACGATAGCTATTACAGCTCCTGTTCCCGAAGACCCATTATGGAAAGCTTTTGAGCAACTGGTATAAATACAAAAACGCAAAGGGATGGAAAACATTCCTTTGCGTCTATATATTTTATCAATCAATAAATATCTTTACATCATTTCAATTGCTTCAGTTAAATCTATTTCATTTTTCTTTTTATCGAAAAATTTATACTGCAAAAAACCTAACTTTTGTGAAGGAATAACCTTACAACCAAAACCGTAAGCAAATTTCCAACGCAAGGAAAGCGAAAAAATCCCTTTATTAATAAATGCAGCTACATAAGGATGCACATGCAAAGAGAATTGTTTCACATTTAGCTTATGTACCAAGTAATCTATTTTCCGCTCAAGTTGGTCGGTAAATAAAATCGATGGTTTCATTTTCCCTTTTCCGTAGCAAGTAGGACAAGTTTCTTCTACATCTATGTGTAATTCAGGCCGTACCCTTTGTCGGGTAATTTGCATCACCCCAAACTTACTTAAAGGAAGAATATTGTGTTTGGCTCTATCCGAGGCCATCATTTCGCGCATATAATCGTACAACTTTTGCCGGTTTTCCCCTTCGGTCATGTCGATAAAGTCAACAACGATAATACCGCCCATATCCCTTAACCGAAGCTGACGAGCAACCTCTTCGGCAGCGGCCATATTAACCTCTAACGCATTAAGCTCCTGCCCCTTATCCGACTTCGACCGATTACCACTGTTAACATCAATAACATGCATGGCTTCGGTATGCTCAATAATAAGATATGCGCCTCTTTTAAACGAAACAGTTTTTCCTAATAAGGATTTAATTTGCTTGGTGATGGCGAATTTATCTTGAATAGGCTCATCATCGGTATACAACTTAACTATTTTTTTCTTTTCCGGATTAATCAATTCAACATAATCCGAAATTTCGCGAAAATACAACTCGTTATTTACATGTATGCTTTGGAAATTTTCGTTAAAAATATCACGAATAATACCAACAGTACGCCCCATTTCCTCGCAAACCAAACTTACACCTTTTGCCTTTTGCACTTTTGCAATGGTTTCTTCCCATCGTTTTACCAATAGCTTCAACTCATTATCCAACTCGGCAACTCGTTTATCTTGAGCTACCGTGCGAATAATTACGCCAAAATTCTTTGGTTTAATGCTTTGAATAAGTTGCTTTAAACGGGTGCGTTCTTCGTTCGAAGTAATTTTCTGAGAAACAGACACCTTATCTGAAAAAGGAATAAGCACTAAATGACGCCCTGCAATAGATATTTCGGAAGTCAATCGAGGCCCTTTAGTGGATATTGGTTCTTTGGCTATTTGAACCAATATTTCTTGTCCGGTAGTTAAAATATCCGAAATAGTACCGTTTTTTTCAATATCCGGCAACATGTACTTTTTATTGATAACGGGAATCTTTTTTTTATCAGACAAAGCCTGTTTTAAAAACGCTTGCAAGGAGTTAAACTGCGGCCCTAAATCAAGATAATGTAAAAAAGCATCCCTTTCGTAACCAACATCAACAAAAGTAGCGTTTAATCCCGGCATTATTTTTTTGACTCTTGCCAAATAAACATCGCCTACCGAAAACGATTCGGTAAGACGACCCTCCTTGTTTAACTCAACAAGGTTTTTATCTTCTAATAACGCAATTGTTACTTCCGTTTTATCAACATCTACTACTAATTCGCTATTCACGGCTATTCTATGGTCTAATTAATTTCTCTTAAAAAAAAAACTTAAAGAAAATAACTTTAAGTTTTCATTCATTTCATTATAAAGCTTTTATGAGAAAAAAAACTTTGGTAAAGTTTTATCGAAAACCAACCTGCCTAAAAAAACAAGCGTTATTTTAGGCAGATTAATTTGTAAAAAAGAACGGATAAAAAATTATTTTTTCTTTTTATGTCTATTCTTTCTTAATTGTTTTTTTCTCTTATGCGTTGACATTTTATGTCTTTTTCTTTTCTTTCCGCTTGGCATATCTTACTATTTTATAATGTGATTATTTTTTTACAACACCAACAAAAGTTTTTGCAGGCTTAAACGAAGGAATATTATGTGCAGGAATAATAATAGTAGTATTCTTAGAAATATTACGGGCTGTTTTTTCTGCTCTTTTTTTCACAATAAAACTCCCAAACCCTCTAAGATATACATTATCTCCCTTAGATAATGAATCTTTCACATTCTCCATAAATGCTTCAACAGTTTTAAGAACAGTTAATTTATCTATGCCTGTTTCTTTTGCAATCTCATTAACGATATCCGCTTTTGTCATTTCAGTAAAATTTTGATTGTTATTTGTTTAAATATATTAATCTTTATTTTTTTTTGAGTGTGCAAATATAGGTTATTTAATTATTCTACAAAAATTTTATTCTATTATTTTTCAATATTTAGCTGTTTTGTATCCTTTTTGAAAATACCTTTGTACCAAATACTTAACTTCTACAAAAAAACAATAACAGATGTTGAATCCTCCAACAACCCGATCCTTTAGTAACCAGTTAGTTCAGTGGTTCCAAGAACATAAAAGAGATTTACCTTGGAGAAACACCACCAACCCTTACAACATTTGGCTTTCAGAAATAATTCTACAGCAAACGCGTGTAAATCAAGGGCTCTCATATTACGAGCGCTTTATAGAAACATTTCCAACAGTAAATTTACTTGCCCAAGCAGATGAAAATGAAGTATTGAAACTTTGGCAAGGACTAGGCTATTACAGTCGTGCAAGAAACCTACACGCTACGGCTAAAACGATAGTTTGCGACTACAAAGGTGTTTTTCCTTCAACACACAAAGATATCCTTGCGTTAAAGGGTATTGGAGCATATACGGCTGCTGCTATTAGTTCGTTTGCGTTCAACCTGCCTTATGCTGTTGTTGACGGAAATGTATATCGTGTACTTTCGCGTTTGTATGGCATTGATACGCCTATAGATTCTGGCAGCGGACAAAAAGCCTTTGCAAATTTAGCGCATCAATTGCTCAATAAAAATAATCCCGGACTACACAATCAAGCCATGATGGAGTTTGGTGCTCTACAATGTACCGTAGGACAACCGGATTGTTCGCTTTGTCCGTTTAACAGTTCGTGTGTGGCGTACAATCAAAGCTTAATACACTTGCTTCCTGTAAAAAAACAAAAAACAAAGCAACGAGATCGGTTTTTTAATTATTTATGTATACTCTTCGAATCATCAACCTACCTACAACAAAGAACAGGTAAAGATATTTGGCAAAACTTGTACGAATTTCCACTAATAGAAACAACCAAAGCAATATCGTTTGAGGAACTAATAAAAACAAAAGATTATATTACTCTTTTTTCTGAAATTGATACTATTGAAATTGTTACCCAAGAATTTACAACAAAACACCTGCTTAGTCACCAAAAAATTCATGCTGTTTTTTATACTTTAAGGATTAATTCAATCAATAAATATATCACTAAGTATGTAAAAACATCTTTTAACAATCTCTACAACCTACCAATATCAAGACTTACAGAGATATTTATAGAATCTGTCAAAATAATTTCTGACTAAATCATTGTTTTTAAAAATATAATATCTACTTTTACCAAGCAATAAAATTAATCACACTTAAAACAGAAAAACATGTCATTAAACAAAGTAATTTTAATTGGAAATGCAGGAAAAGATCCGGAAGTAAAATATTTTGATAACGGAAACAGCCTAGCAAATTTAACCGTAGCGACAAACGAAAGAGGATATACCTTGCCTAACGGCACCGTTGTTCCTGAAAGAACAGAATGGCACAATGTTGTTGTTCGTAAAGAACAAGCACAGTTTGTGGAAAAATATGTAAAAAAAGGCTCGGGAGTATACGTTGAAGGAAAAATTAGAACACGCGATTACGAAAAAGACGGCATCAAACGTTACATTACAGAGATTTATGCCGATCGCGTTGAGTTTTTTAATTTTGGTAAAAAATCCGATACAGGCAATGCTTCAAACAACGAAAACAAGGATGCAAGTAAGACGACTAACCCTGCTGAAAATAAGCAGTTTGACCCTGAAATGGAAAATCCCACCGACGATTTACCGTTTTAATACATTAGAACACAAGTTTTGTTTTAAATTTCATTATTTTTGCAAGGACGGAAAACCCGTCCTTGTTTTGTTTAATTAAATTGTAAAAAATTGAATTCAGTTACAGACTATTATTCTGTTTTCGGACAAGCTATAGAAACATACCCCTTCTCTATTACCTTAGCTATCATTATAATTATATGCATTTTGCTAATTATTATTTCAGCATTGTTGTCGGCTTCCGAGCTTGCATTTTTCTCCTTTTCACCAACCGATCTAAATAAGCTTGAGGCAACTAATAGCAAAAATAATTTGCTTAAGGAATTGCGCTCAAAACCAGAAACCTTACTAGCCACAATTCTTGTTGTCAACAATTTTGTAAATGTAGGCTTCATTATTCTGGCTACCTACGCTAGCAGCTTGCTTTTTAAATTCGTTTATGCGCCCATATTGGGTTTGTTTTTGCAAGCAATAATTATCACCTTTATTTTATTGCTTTTTTGCGAGATTTTACCCAAAATTTATGCAACCAACTATAGCCTAAAAATAGCTCAAAAGAGCGCCACTCTTATCAAATTTTCACAAATAGTCTTTTATCCTCTGGTAAAATTACTAACTAATTCTACCAGCTATTTTAATAAACGGATAGCCAACCTAAACCGCAGTTGCATCTCTGTTGATGAACTATCCGATGCCCTAAAACTAACTTCTGAGAGTAGTAACGAAGACAACGATATTTTAGAAGGGATAGTGAAATTTGGTAATATCAATGTAAATCAAATTATGACTCCCCGAACGCAAATGGTTGACATTGAAGTAAAAAGCACATTTAAACAAGTGCTTAACCTTATTATTGAATCGGGCTACTCAAGAATGCCTGTTTATAGTGAAACGGAAGATAATATTCGGGGTATTTTATATATCAAAGATTTATTGCCTCACCTAAAAAAAGGCGATTCTTTTCGCTGGCAATCGCTTATCAGGCCGGCGTATTTTGTTCCGGAAACAAAAATGATTGATGATTTGCTAGCCGATTTCCAAAAAAATAAAATTCATATTGCTATTGTGGTTGATGAGTTTGGAGGTACTTCCGGCCTAATTACACTGGAAGATATTTTGGAAGAAATTGTGGGTGAAATTAACGACGAATATGATGAAGAAGAAGACAAATTATTCACTGTTGTAGATAAAAACACACTTCTTTTTGAAGCAAAAATTATGCTTACCGATTTTTATAAAGTTCCTGGTGTAGATGAAGATCCTTTTAGCATAATTGCAACAGAAGTTGACACTTTAGCAGGTTTAATTCTCGAAATTAAAGGCGATATCCCATCCAAAGATGAAAAAATTGACTTTGCTCATTACACCTTCGAAATTATCGAAGCAGACGCTAGGCATATTAAAAAAGTAAAATTACACATTCATGAATAAACAGCAAAGTAATAAGCCAATAAGGCTCTCAGCATATATATATTTGGGTATTATTACAGTCGTAGTTGGTATGCTTTCGTGTTCAAATTATTCGCCTAAACCTTATGGGTATTTTCGAATTGATTTGCCCGAAAACACCTACACAAGATTCGATAGCGTATATCCGCCTTACACTTTCGAAATTTCTACTTATGCTCAGGTAATACCTAGACATTCAAAAAACAGCAAAGAAAATTGGCTCGACATAGTATATCCTCAATACAACGGAAGAATATATTGCAGTTATATAAAGATTGACAATGACTTTAGAAAACTAAGCGAAGAAAGCCGAGATTTAGTGTACAAACATACCGTGCGTGCCGATGCCATTATCGAACATCCATACGAGAATGACGAAGAAAAAGTGTACGGAATTTTTTACGAAATAACAGGCAATGCAGCTTCTCCCATGCAGTTTTTATTGACCGACAGCACAAGCCATTTTTTACGCGGCGCCTTATATTTTAATGCTATTCCGAATGCCGATTCAATTGCTCCTGTATCAAAATTTATTGAAAAAGACCTAAAACATTTGGTAGAGACCTTGCGCTGGAAATAGTTTCAATTTGACAATAGGCCAAAATAATATCGAAATCTTACTCCCATCATGCTCTTTCAACTAAATATTCTACCCAACGACAGTAAACTAGGCATCTGGAAAATGGAAGAAGAGACCGAAAAATTACAGTCTCTACTTAGCAAACAATGCCTTACAGACAATCGTTTTTTATCTTTTAAAAATGAGATTCGGAAAGTTGAATGGTTATGTGCCAGGGTACTTATAAAAGAACTCTGTGGAGAAGAAAAAAAAATTGAATACACTGATACAGGGAAACCTCAATTAACAGATAAGAGTTTTAAAATAAGTATTTCTCACACCAAAAATTATGTTGCGGTTTGCTTACATCCAACAAAAGAGGTCGGTATCGATATTGAAAAAATAAGCGATAAAGTGTTAAATATCAAACATAAGTTTTTGTCTGAAAAGGAATTGAGCAATCTTGACAAAGAAAACATAAACTTGGCTGCTTTATTACATTGGTCTGCCAAGGAAACCTTATTCAAATTGATGCCTCAAACCGGAATCGATTTCTGTAATCACTTATATATTGCTCCCTTTAAGGTAAAAGAGAAAGGCTGTTTGGAAGCACAAGAATCTAGAACAAACAAAAAAGAAACATTCAAAGTCCAATACCAAGTATTTGATGATTTTGTTTTAACTTGGTGCTCAAAATAAATAGTGTGTGTTGTGTTATTTATTATTATCACTTTTGGATAAACTTAAACACTAACGACTAAAAAAATACAATAACCAAAAATCAGATGACTATCTATCAAAAAATAAAAGAGGCTATAGCGGCTGACAAGAAATTATTTGCTGTGCTTATAGACCCCGATAAATGCATTGGAGATACCCTAACGCAATTTATCGATTTATGCAAAAAAGCTAGTCCCGATTTAATCCTAATAGGCGGAAGCCTCACCACAGAAAGCACCGATTTACTTATCGAATCGATTAAAAAAGCATGCTCCATTCCGGTTGTGCTTTTTCCTGGAAGCGCTTCGCAATTTTCGCCAAAAGCAGATGCCATGCTTTACTTATCGCTTATTTCCGGCCGAAATCCCGATTTTCTTATCGGGCAACATGTCATTTCTGCCCCATTTATCAAAAAATCAGGCATTGAAACAATGTCAACAGGGTACATGCTAATCGAAAGTGGCGCTACCACATCGGTAGAGTATATGAGTAATACCCGTGCCATTCCCCATAAAAAAACAAGCATAGCCGTTGCTACTGCCATTGCCGGCGAACTATTAGGAAATAAACTGATATATCTCGAAGCAGGAAGCGGCGCTAAACTACCTGTATCGGCTGAAATGATTCAAGCCGTAAAACAAAACATCTCCATTCCACTTATTGTGGGTGGTGGCTTACGCACTCCTGCAGATATTCAAAACGCCATACACGCAGGAGCTGATATTATTGTGGCAGGAAATATCTTGGAAAAAGACCCTGAGTTGATGGTGGAGTTTGGAAGAGTAATAAAAGCGTAAATCACGAATAACAGCGAAATACTCTTATACAAAAACCAAGATGGGGACATTAAAATTGATGTTCGCCTTGATGAAGAAACTGTTTGGCTTACGCAAGACCAAATGGCATTATTATTTGGAAAAGCAAAATCTACCATAAGTGAACACATTAAAAATGTATTCCTAGAAGGTAAATTAGACGAAAAAGTGGTTGTTCGGAAATTCCGAATAACCACTCAACACGGTGCTATAACTCATAAAACGCAAGAAATAGAAGTAAATGGATACAACCTTGATGTAATAATATCTGTTGGTTACAGAGTTAAATCACCCCAAGGCACACAATTCCGTATTTGGGCTACACAAAGGCTAAAAGAATATATAATAAAAGGATTTACACTGAATGATGACCGATTTAAGTCAGGTAATTCTATGAATTATTTCAACGAATTGCAAGAACGCATTCGTGAAATTCGGATTTCGGAACGCTTCTTCTACCAAAAAATAAAAGATATCTACACTACCAGTATAGATTACGATGCCAAAAACGAGCAAACAATAGCATTTTTCAAGCAAGTTCAAAACAAATTATTATGGGCAATTAGTGAACAAACAGTTGCTGAACTCGTTTACCGAAGAGCCGATACGAGCTTACCCTTATTGGGAATGTAATCTTTCGACAAGAGAAATACGACTTCTATTAAAAAATCAGATATCAGCATTGCAAAAAATTATCTAAATGGAGAAGAGATAAAACTACTCGGATTACTGGTAGAGCAATATTTATCCTTCGCCGAAACAATGGCTCAGCAACAAACACCCATGTATATGAGTGATTAGACACAACGATTAGATAGCATTTTACAACTAAATGGACGAGAACTCTTGAGCCATGCTGGCAAAATAAGTCATGAAATGGTCTTAAAAAAATCAGGTGAAGAATTCGAGAAATATCAGTTAAGTCAAAAAAAAGTGGAAAAAGAACAAAGTCTTAAAGAAATAGAGTCTGACATTCAAAATTTAAAAAAGCTTATTGAGTAATATCTTGGAGAAAGAACCGGAGTTGATGATGGAGTTATTAAGATGGTTAAGAAAAAAAGTAAATATGGAGTTTAACAAATTTGATAATAGTGAATTAAAAAAACTTTTTACTAATTTAACGTGAGTTCGACGAAATTATATTTAAGCAATCAGCCTAGAATCAATAATTTCTAGGTTGATTGATGGTTTTTTTGGAAAGAAAGAGTAAGCAATTAATCCAGAAAGCAAGCTTGCTAAAAAATTATTGAAACTTCGGTGTAAAAACTAATAACATCTAAATCCTACTATCTTCCCTACTTTCGTTCTCCCTTCTCTGTTCACTATTTTCATTCTTTACCTCCCCTTCTATCTCAAAACTCTCAGCATAAGCTGCCAAGGCTTTTTCGTGTTCGGTTTCGGGAGTATCATCCCATTGTTTTATTGGGCGTTGCGGACCTTGTTTTCGATAAACAACAGCCAATACTGAACCAACCAAAGAGCCGGACAAATGCCCCTCCCACGACTCATTTGGGAAAGCTTGCCATGGAAACACATGCCACACCATATTGCCGTACAAAAAACCCACAATAAGGGCAATGGCAACTAAAGGTGGATATTTACGAAGCAAGCCACTCCAAAACAAAAAAAAGGCAAGGGCATAAATCAACCCACTAGCGCCAATATGAATATTTTCCCGACCGATAACCCACAACATAAAACCGGTTAAAAGCCAGGCAAAAAGCAACACTTTATCGGCTATCTTACCGTAAAAATAAAATAACGAAAGACTTAAAATAAATAAGGACACCACATTGTTGGATAAATGAGACAAATCTGCATGCACCAATACATGCGTGAAAATGCCGTGAAAATACGAAAAATTGCGTGGCAACACCCCTAGGAATGAAAACTTTATGTCCAGTAAAAACTCAACAATAAAAAGCATGCAGGGAATAAAAACCAACAACAAAGCAATAAAAAGTGCATTGTAAAAATGCTGTTTCTGTTTTGTGCGTGAATCCATAAAAACAAAGATAGAAGATTTTTACCGAACAAGACAAAGCACAACAGTAAACTTTAGAGCAATTAGCAATAGTTCAATTATCAATGAATTATAGTCATTAGTGGATAATCAATTCAACAGATTCTTTACGCGCAAAATAAAATCAAAGTATAAAAATACTGTTGATACAACAACCTCATTTTTGACCTGTAAAATATATTCCGCTTGCCTCAAAGCAAACAACCCTCTTTATAAATAGGAATATTGGGTATTGTTAATAACTTCCTTTTCAATAAAACTTTGAGTCGCTTATAAAAAATTATCTTTGAAATTAGTTTGCGTAATTCACATTAAAGCATATATTTGCAAACTATTAGGTATATAAAAGAATTTTTAGAAAGTCACAAAAAATCAACGAAAAAACATAAAAAAATGTCAGAAAAAAAAGAAATTAAAAAACCATCAGTAGAAAAATTAAAAGCCTTGCAGTTGGCGATGGAGAAAATTGATAAAGACCACGGCAAAGGAACCATAATGAAAATGGGCGACAATGTATATGAAAATATCCCTGTTATACCAACCGGATCGGTGGGCTTAAATGTTGCGTTGGGCGTTGGCGGATATCCACGAGGACGAGTTATAGAAATTTACGGACCGGAA
Source organism: Paludibacter jiangxiensis (assembly GCA_945897785.1). GTDB lineage: Bacteria > Bacteroidota > Bacteroidia > Bacteroidales > Paludibacteraceae > JAFGVL01. The sequence goes on along the minus strand of CAMDGD010000021.1, from coordinate 14,702 downwards.
TCGTCAGGAAAAACGACCTTAGCCATTCATGCCATTGCCGAAGTGCAAAAACAAGGAGGTATTGCAGCCATAATTGATGCTGAACATGCATTCGACCGCTTTTATGCTGAAAAACTGGGTGTTGATATTGAAAATTTATTGATTTCGCAACCCGATAGCGGTGAGCAAGCACTCGAAGTTGCCGATCAGCTTATTCGCTCTTCAGCGGTTGATTTAGTGGTTATCGATTCGGTAGCTGCACTTACCCCAAAAGCCGAACTTGAAGGCGATATGGGCGATTCAAAAATGGGATTACAAGCCCGCTTAATGTCGCAAGCCCTACGAAAACTAACTGCAAATATCAATAAAACAAATACCACTTGTATATTTATCAATCAGTTACGAGAAAAAATCGGCGTTATGTTTGGCAACCCTGAAACTACTACCGGTGGTAATGCCTTAAAGTTTTATGCTTCTGTTCGCTTGGATATTCGCAGAATAGGCCAAATAAAAGATGGCGAAGAAATTATTGGAAATCAAACACGCGTAAAGGTAGTGAAGAACAAAATTGCGCCTCCATTCCGCAAAGCAGAATTTGATATTATGTTTGGCGAAGGAATATCCTATTGCGGAGAAATTGTTGATTTAGGAGCCGATTTAGGCGTGATTAAGAAAAGTGGTTCGTGGTTTAGCTATGGAGATACCAAATTAGGCCAAGGCAGGGATGCCGTAAAACAACTTATCAAAGATAATCCGGAGTTAAGGGCTGAGTTAGCTGAAAAAATTATGACTGCCATGAATACCCCCAAAGCATAAATTTAGTAGCTTTGTGTTATATAAAAAAAATACACACTCACTTAAAACAACTATTTATGAAACAAAAAATTGTTTTTTTACTCTTACTTATCGGCTCTATAAGCTTATTTACAGCTTGTGAGGAAGAAGAACTGCTTGCGCCAATGAATGGATATTGGAAATGTACCGGAATTAACGGTACTGCTGCCGGATTCAACACCTCTTCTATCGAAAGCAAGTACTTAAACCTTTTTAGTGTAGGATATGTTGGTATAGGAAGTGCCGGATACTTTACCCGTACCGGTGCAGAAGACCTCTCTAGCGCTGCCGGTGCAATTGCTGTAGTTACAGGAGGTTCAACAGGTGGTGCTGCTGCTTGGGAAAACTTTTTCACTTCGGGCACATATACCTACAATACAACAGAAAAAACCGTTACCCATAACTTAGAAAATGGCGAAACAGAATCATTCAGCTACAAAATCTCTGCTGACGGCAACACATTAACACTAACCAAAGAAACAGAAACAGCCGTAAGCGGAACTATAAACAGTGTGGTAAGTGTTTTAAATGCTATTCTAGGAAGCAATACGGTTAATACCAGTGTTGGTATCGTTTATACTTATCAAAAATCGAGCGTAGCCGAAATTATAGCAGCAATAAACAATTCAACTGGAAGTTAAAAACTATCAGTGTTTGATTCTAGAACAACGGGGTTGCTTAAAAATTATTTTTTGGCAATCCCGTTTTTCATTCTACACCATCACTTGCAAGCTCATCGGCTGCTATTGCTAACTGCTCGTACCAAGCAGAACCAAAGCATTGAATTAGGGGTTCTTTAAGAAATTTATATACGGGGACACCTTCCTTTTTTCCCAAGGCTTCGGCACAAGCACACAAATGCCAGCGGTGATAATTTATGGCTGTATGATGTGCGTAACGAGTAACCCTTACCGGATACAAGTAACACGAAATTGGTTTACGAAAATCCGTTTTTCCTTCCAAATAAGCTTTTTCTACAGCACACTTAGCATAGCCATTTTCGTCGGTATAAACAAAAACACACTCGGCGCCATCAACAATTGAGGTAACGGCATCTCCATCCCTATCAATATAAGAAACACCTTGTGCTTTGATAATAGCTTTCGACTTTTCAGGAAGATACTCCCAAACTACAGGCAATACTTCTTCAAGCTTTTTAACTTCGTCATTCTCTAGAGGCGCTCCTTCCTCTCCCTCTATACAACAAGCCCCTTTACAACTTGTTAAATCACAAATAAAGTTGCGCTCCAACACATCAAGGCTAATTATGGTATCGTCTATTTGTAGCATATTACCTCTCCCTAACCCTCTCCCTCCGAAGGAGGGGGAAAGATTATCTTCAAAATTTTGTTTCTACTATATTATGAATCTCTTTAATAAAAAAAAACTAATTACAGCTATTTACACAAAAGCTTAGGCAAAAACACTCCCCCTCCTTGGGTGCGTTCTGGGGGAACTTACCCCTTAATTATTTTTTTTATCTCATTCAACTTATTCAGCGCCTCAATAGGTGTCAAGTTATTTATATCGGCATTAATAATTTCGTCTCTAATTTGCGACAACACAGGGTCGTCTAATTGAAAAAAGCTCATTTGATAACCTTCGCGATGAGCGGCTATATCGCCAACAGGCTTTGCAATAGATGACTGGCGATTATCTGTTTCTAATTCTTTTAATATAGCATCGGCTCGTTTAACAATACTTTGTGGCATACCAGCCATTTTAGCTACATGAATACCAAAACTATGTTCACTGCCTCCCCGTTGCAGTTTTCGCAAAAAGATTACCCGTTTATCGACCTCTTTTACAGATACATTGTAATTTTTTATCCGCTTAAACGATTTTTCCATCTCGTTTAATTCATGATAATGTGTAGCAAACAATGTCTTTGCGCAAGTTGTAGCGTGTTCGTGTATATATTCTACTATAGCCCAAGCAATTGAAATTCCATCGTAAGTACTAGTACCTCTACCAAGTTCATCAAAGAGAATCAGGCTTCTATCCGAAAGATTATTTAAAATGCTGGCGGCTTCATTCATCTCAACCATAAAAGTCGATTCGCCCTGCGAAATATTATCACTGGCACCTACGCGGGTAAAAATCTTATCTACCACCCCTATCAAAGCAGACTCTGCAGGCACAAAACACCCAATTTGCGCCATTAAAACGATTAACGCGGTTTGACGAAGCAAGGCTGATTTACCCGCCATATTGGGCCCGGTAATAATTATTATCTGCTGCTGCTCATCATCTAAATACACATCATTTTCGATATATGTTTCACCAATTGGCAAACTCTTTTCTATAACCGGATGTCGGCCATTTTTTATATCAATAACAGCCGTATCGTTAACTTGTGGTCGGTGGTATTTATTTTCTTCCGAAACCTTTGCAAAAGAGAGTAAACAATCTACTTGTGCCACTAAATTGCAATTTAGCTGAATGGCACTAATGTAGCCCATTAAACTTAAAACCAACTCGTTAAATAGAGTTGTTTCTAAGGACAAAATTTTCTCTTCAGCGCCAAAAATTTTTTCTTCGTAAGTTTTAAGTTCTTCGGTAATATACCGCTCGGCATTGACTAAGGTTTGTTTTCGTATCCAGTTTTCGGGCACTTTATCTTTGTGTGTATTGCGCACCTCAATATAATAGCCAAATACATTGTTAAAACTAATTTTAAGACTAGGAATCCCTGTTTTTTCACTTTCTCGTTGCTGTACTTGCAACAAATAATCCTTACCCGAAAAGGCTATTTCGCGCAATTCATCTAAAGCACTATTTACTCCTGAGCGAATGATGCCTCCTTTGTTAATAAGGCTTGGCGGATCATCGGTTAATTCCCGTTCTATCCGTTCTTTTATGGAAGGACATAGATTTAACTGCTCTGCCAGCTGCTTTAAATATACATTATCGGCCTGTATGCCTATCTCTTTTATTGGCGCTATAGCTTGCAAGGCAACCTTAAGTTGAACGACCTCACGCGGCGATATTCGTCCAACGGCAACCTTAGATATTATTCTTTCTAAATCGCCAATAAGCGACAAATGCTGGGTAAACTCTTGTTTTATTTCCGGATGCTTAAAAAAGAACTCCACTACACTTAAACGGTCGTTTATAGGAGCAACATTTTTTAGCGGAAAAGCCAACCACCTTTTTAACAAACGAGCGCCCATAGGACAAGTAGTGTTATCAAGAATATCAATCAAGGTTTTGGCGTGTTCGTTATAGCTACCGTAAAGCTCCAAGTTACGGACAGTAAATCGATCGAGCCACACAAACCGGTCTTCTTCTATGCGGCTCAAAGCAGAAATATGTGAAATGTGCTTGTGGTGTGTATGATCGAGATAATACAGAATAGCACCGGAGGCGATGATGCCTGCCTGAAGGTTTTCTACACCAAACCCTTTTAGGTTTTTTGTTTCAAAATGCTTTAACAACCTATCCATAGCCGATTCTGAAGTAAACACCCAATCGTCTTGTTGGTAAGTAAGAAATTTATTTCCAAAAGCCTCTTCAAACTGCTTATGCTTTGTTCTTTCGTACAGAACCTCTTTTGGAGAGAAATTATTGAGCAATTTATCGGCATATTCAACACTACCCTGAGCAGTTAAAAATTCGCCGGTAGAGATATCCAAAAAAGCCAGTCCTACTTGTTGCTTATCAAAATGCACACTAGCCAAAAAATTATTTTCTTTATGGTTAAGTACATTATCGTTAACAGAAACGCCGGGAGTAACCAACTCGGTAATGCCCCGTTTTACAATCTTTTTAGTTAGCTTTGGATCTTCCAATTGTTCACAAATAGCCACCCGCATACCGGCACGCACCAGTTTTGGCAAATAGGTATCTAAGGCATGATGGGGAAAACCGGCTAATTCTATAAACGAGGCAGCACCATTGGCTCTTCGAGTAAGGGTAATGCCTACTATTTCGGCTGTTTTAATGGCATCGGTAGAAAATGTTTCGTAAAAATCGCCCACCCGAAACAACAAGATAGCATCGGGATGTTTTTCTTTCATCTCGTTGTATTGTTTCATTAAGGGGGTTTCGACAATTTCTTTCATAACATTGGCTTTAAATGCCAAATGTAAAGACTAGCATTGAAAGAGTAAAATAATCGTATAAAAGTTTATCAACAAAAAGGATATTTCCAGTTTAATTACATAATTTGAGTACTAATTACTACTACTATTCTTAATCAAATTACCTACCGCCTCTCATTTTGTATTAAGGCAAACAACTTGCTATTAAAATCGCTTGCATTTTGCAGTTTTTCTAAAGGAATATGCATCCTGTAGTTCCACACATTCTTTGAATTATCGGGTACATTAATTCTTTCGGCATGGGGGTCCGAATGGCGTAAATCGGCGTCAATGGCAAGCCAGTCTTGCAAAGGCAAAACCACCCACATGGCAGGCGATTGGATATGCTGACCAACAATCTTTTCGGCTATCCATGGCTCGCAGGTTTCGGGTGCTTCGCCAGGCTCAAACAACATTGAATTGAAGTATCGTTGTGTTTTTGCACGATCCTCTTCCCACCAAGAACGAATGGGACTCATATCATGTGTAGAGGTGGTACAAAGCGATAAATAGGGAGCAAAATAAGTTACAGAAAACTCTTGCCCGAATTGTTTGGGCATCCGTTGCACCTCTAAAGAGAGGAGTTGCAAATCGCGCATAAGCTCGGGTACCGATGATGGTATCATCCCCAAATCTTCGCCAAAAGGCAACATACTAGACGCACGAATTAAGGCCGGTAATTTATGCATTGCCTGGTCTTTCCAAAACTCATTGTGCCGGTGGTAAAAATAGTCTTCGTACAAACGCACATAATATTCTTTTTCCGCATCAGAAAGGGCATAATATGCTGCATTATTGTGATATGAAATTCGGGGATGGTAAGAATCGCTATGCTGGAAATCTTTTACAAATAAGACCTGAGCTAATAAATTGAGTAAGCCTTCTTTTAGTTGCAATTCTTTTTCGTCACAAGTCTTTTTAGCCGAGAAATAAGCCGCAACTTTTCGTTGAGTATCGAATTTTGGATTCAAGAAATACTCGTTATTATCGTTTTTAAGTAAAAAAGTATCGATAATTTCCGAGACCTGATCGCCAAAAATCTGAATCAACAACGACATGGTAATTTGAGGTTTCAGCATGCTTTTCTCATCAAAAGGCAATCCATACGATTCAATTTCGCCTTTCGACAAAGGCAATGCTCTATTAAACTGCCCCAATAAGCCCCATTTAGCATGCAAGGGAATTTCCCAAATACGAAAAAATCCCAGAATATGATCCAAGCGAAAAGCATCGAAATAGTTGGACATATGTTGTAAACGCCTTCGCCACCAGGCATAGCCATCTTTAGCCATAAGTTCCCAATTGTAAGTAGGGAAACCCCAATTTTGGCCTTTCTCAGAAAAATCATCCGGTGGCGCTCCTGCTTGCACCTGGCGATTAAATAATGTGGGGTTACACCAAACATCAACGCTATGTGGACTAACCCCTATGGGAATATCGCCCTTTAGTAGCACATTATTTTGCTGCGCATAGGCATGTACTTGGCTCAATTGTTCGTGTAAATGGAATTGTATAAAAAGGAATATTTGTATGGCATCGGCATCCAATTTTTTATATTTTGCAAATAAATCATCCGAATAGATGCTTCCTTCAGGCCATTTAGAGAAGTCGGCTGTTTCGTACCTATCCCGTAAAAACGAAAAAACAGCATACGGATACAACCAATCCTTATGCTTCTCGACAAAGGCTTTATAGTTTTTTTGATGTAACAGATGCGATTTTTCTTGCTTGTATATCAACCTAAGGTATTCCCATTTTAAGGCAGTTACCCGCTCATAATCTACCTGAGGCAGTTCGTTCAAAAGTACTTGCTGTTCTGCCAAATAGCTCCTTTTTTTACTGTCCTTAAGTATGCCGACAGCATCTAAACGAAGATACATTGGGTGCAATGCAAAAACAGATAAGGCATTGTAAGGATAAGAATCGGCCACGCTATGCTGCAAAGTAGTATCGTTAACCGGCAGGGTTTGTATTAAGCGCATACCGGTCGTTTTTGCCCAATCAATTAAGGGTATCAAATCTAAAAACTCTCCCACGCCAACACACTGCATGCTACGCAAAGAAAACACAGGAATAGCCACTCCTGCACCCTTAAAAGGAGGCAAATCAAAAAATAAATTCGTATCAATTATCGAATACTCATCTTGTTCGGGGTTTAGTTCTGATAAAGTTCTATTTCCGCGATTTTCCCAAGCAATAATTTGCCGGTTTTCCACATCATACAATACAAACTTATATTCCAAAGGAAAAGCAAATGTATCTACTTCAAAAACACTCGACCAGCTATTAAAATCACTTGTTGAGAGCAACGAATTTACAAGCAACTCCTCGTTCCAACTCCCAAGAAACGGTTGGTTTCCTAGCACAGCTAAGGACCAATTATGCATTCGAATAGGCTCAGCCCAATGCGCATCATACGGAATTTGAAATGTCAGCTTCATAATTTATTGGGATTTTTTAAAGGCATAAACTTATGGCCTATATTAAAAGGGAAAAGCTATGCGCACTCAAAGTTAAAAAACTTTTTGTAACGCATAGCTTTTTGATATATGTAAAGTTTAAGAAAGTATTTATCCGCAACGAGAATATCCGCAAGTTTTACAAGTTAAACATCCTTCTTGGTAAATTAAGGTATGATTACCACAACTCGGACAAGCTTGACCCGCCAGTTCTGTTCCATCAGGAATGTACTGTTTAAGAGCTCTTTCTACCCCTACTTTCCATGTATTGATTGTTTCGTTATTCAGTTGCAAGCCCGAAACAAGTTTAATTACTTGATCGATAGGCATACCATAACGCAACACACCGGAAATCAATTTAGCATAATTCCAATACTCCGGATCAAACTTATGCGATAATCCTTCGACAGTAGTTTTAAAGCCTCTTTTATTGGTAAACTGAAAATCGTAACGGGTTTTACCATCTTCATCTTTTGTTTTAATAATTTTTCCTTCTGTTACGGCTTTAGGCAACATAATACCCTCATCCTCATCAGACAAACCGGTAAAAATTTCGTACGGATAGCCATCCAACAAACCAACAAAAGCAATCCATTTTTCTTTGTTATTTTGGAAACGAACTACTTCACACTCCAATTCTTTGGGTCGATCGGTGGTGCGTGCCGGATAGCAATTACAATCTTTATCGTCCTCCTCGCCATCTTTCTCGGTTGCCGTAATAAGCACACCCGAACGCGAACCATCGCGATACACGGTAACCCCTTTACAACCACATTTCCATGCCTCAGCATACAACTGACCAACCAGGTCTTCGGAAACATCGTTTGGCAAATTGATGGTAACACTAATGGAGTGGTCAACCCATTGTTGAATTTTCCCTTGCATTTTCACTTTTTGCAACCAATCTACATCATTCGCCGTAGCTTTATGATAAGGCGATTTAGCTATCATAGCAACTCGCTCTTCGGCAGTGTAAAACTTTGTAACATCGTAACCGTTAACCAACATCCAAGTTACAAACTTATGATGAAATACCGTAAACTCTTCCCACGAATCACCTTCATCGTCAACAAAATCTACCCGAACATTTTTATCGTTGGGGTTCACTTTACGCCGACGGGTATAATACACCTGAAATGCAGGTTCGATACCTGAAGTTGTTTGTGTCATTAAGCTGGTAGTACCGGTTGGCGCAATCGTTAAACAAGCAATATTTCGACGACCGTATTTTTGCATGTCCTTGTACAAGTCAGGGTCGGCAGCTTTTATCCGTTTAATAAATGGATTATTCTCCTCTCGTTTGGCATCGAAAATAGGAAATGCGCCCCGTTCTTTTGCCATAAACACTGAAGAGCGATAGGCTTCGAGGGTAATTATTTTATGAATTTCTTCGGAGAAATCGGTAGCCTTGTTTGTTCCATAACGCAACCCAAGAGCAGCCAACATATCGCCTTCTGCAGTTGTACCAACACCGGTACGACGACCTTGCATACTTTTCAACTTAATTTTTTCCCACAATAACTTTTCGGTCCGTTTAATCTCATCATCCTCAGGATCGGAAGTAATTTTATCTAATATTCTATCTATTTTCTCAAGTTCTAAATCGATAATATCATCCATTATCCGTTGAGCCAACTGCACATGCTTTTTAAACAAATCAAAATCGAACGAGGCCTCTTTAGTAAATGGCTTATCTACATACGAATATAAATTTACGGCCAACAAACGGCAGCTGTCATACGGACACAAGGGAATTTCTCCGCAAGGATTTGTTGATAGTGTTTTAAAGCCTAAATCAGCATAACAATCGGGCACCGACTCGCGAATAATGGTATCCCAGAACAAAATACCGGGTTCAGCAGATTTCCATGCGTTGTGTACAATTTTTTTCCATATAGGTTCAGCTTCTACTTCTTTTTTATACCAAGGTTCTTTAGCATCGATAGGATATTGTTGTGTGTATATTTTTTTACCCAAAGCGGCCTCCATAAAGTCATCGTGAATTTTCACCGACACATTGGCTCCGGTAACTTTTCCCTGTTCCAATTTAGCATCAATAAACGACTCAGAATCAGGATGTTTTACCGAAACACTCAACATCAAAGCACCACGTCGACCATCTTGAGCTACCTCGCGGGTTGAATTAGAATACCGTTCCATAAAAGGCACAATACCGGTTGAAGTTAGTGCTGAATTTTTTACCGGCGAACCCTTAGGACGGATATGCGATAAATCGTGACCAACACCACCACGCCGTTTCATAAGCTGCACCTGTTCTTCATCCACTTTCATTACGCCACCATACGAATCTGATTGTCCGTCGCTACCAATTACAAAGCAATTGGACAAAGACCCAATTTGGAAATTATTGCCTATACCGGTCATCGGACTTCCTTGAGGCACAATATACGTGAAGTTTTTAAATAGGTCGAACAGCTCTTGTGCCGACAAGGGATTGGTATACCTTGCTTCAATGCGAGCCACTTCGTTTGCCAACCGCCAATGCATATCATCAGGGGTTTTCTCGTACAAACGACCGTACGAATCTTTTAAGGCATATTTATTAACCCAAACGCGTGCCGCTAGCTCGTCGCCTTGAAAATATACCAGTGATGCCTGAAATGCTTCTTCATTAGTAAAAGTCTTTTCTTCCACAGTAATTAGTTGTTTATTGATTAATATCTAAAGGGAATTAGTTTTTCTTGATTTTATTTTCCGAATACAATAGTAGCGATGTTTTTTAAAAACAAAAAAGAAAATACTAATTAGATATCAACAATTTTTTAGGAAGTTTTCCAAAAAAAATTATAACACTCTGATTAAAAACAAATTACATTTTTCATCTAAAGCAATTGTTTTCCAAAATAAAAATTAACAATACTAATTTTATTTTAAAACAGAATACAAGAGAAGCTCAGTAGCCAATAGAAAAATGCATAGTGAAGGATATTATAAACCGCTTGTTTAGAACAAAACAGTTTTTTAGGTAAGTCTTTTACAAAAGTGGCGTATTTTGTGAAGATAAAAAATTACAACAGGGGAAAGTTTTCAACAAATAACTTTGTAGTCGATAAGTAATTGTAAATCGTGTTCAAAATTTGGGGTAAATATTGATTTCCCTAGAAAAGATTCTATCTCATCCATTTGCCAAAATCGACCGTCAATTAATTCGTTTTGATTTGGAGTAATCTCGCCATCGTAAGTTAAGGTAAAAACATGAATCAATTCGCACTCAACGGGCGACTGCCAATGGTAGCGGTATTCGTACACCGGTTCAATGTTTTCTAAGCCTAATTCTTCAAAACATTCCCGAAGAACAGCCTCTTCTATACTTTCACCGTAATCTACATGTCCGCCAACAGCCGTATCCCATTTTCCGGGCTGAATATCTTTAGTCCATGCTCGTTGTTGCAAATAAATTTCGCCTTTGCTGTTAAAAATATGCACATGTACTACAGGATGCAACAGCATAGAACCACCGTGACAATTTTCACGGGTTTCTTTGCCAATCACTTCACCCAATTCGTCTACTATGGGGAAAAATTCTTTTGTCATTTTTTGGTTGTGTTCGTTTCTATAAAAATTGACGCAGCAAATATATCACTTAACATAAAATTAAACAACTACCAGCATCAAACTTATCAACAAGCAATTTTATTATTCTTTTATTTAACCATGAAACTTATGGTATATTACTTATATTCGTATGTAAAAGAATAGTACTGCACACTTTATAACAACCGAAGCCATGAAAAGTTTTTTTCCCGTACTTATTTTTTTTTTGCATTTTACCTATAATCGTTTGCTCTGAATAATAGCACCGTCCTTCCAATTATATCAAATACGGGTTTTTTAAACCGTTTTAATTTCTCGCATGCTCAAACAATAATACCGTTAGAAAATCTACTTTTACTTTTACGATAAAATCAAAATATACACATATCTATATAAACAAGCACACTTAACAATACACAAAAATCTAGTTAGCAACTATCACACATATTTCTAAGCAACACTCCGAATTTTCACTATGATTACCACAACTAAACCCTTTCGTTTATTATTGGCTTACCGTTTTTGGATAAACGAATAACAAGTGTTTTTGATTATACTAGATTTTATGCACAGCAAAAAAATAATGCACAAAAAACAAAACAAAAAAAAACGCACGATTGCTATAAGCAATATGCGTTTATAAAAAGTACTTGTGTAGATTTATACCATACACAAAAACGACTTAACTTCGACCGGATTTTTTTGTTCTAAGGTATTAGTACCAAAACCATCATTTTCTTTAATTATGGTTGCACCCAAAGCACATGAAGACAGGCACAAGGTTGATAATACTAAAAATAAAAGACAAATTTTTCGTAGTGTTTTCATAATGTCATTTTTTAAAAAATTAAGATAAAATGCTATTAATTTAAGGGTTTTATCAAAAGTATAAAAAAAAATAAAAAATCAAAACAATTGTTGATAAAAGATAATTTTAAGTTTAGCAAACACTGACACGTAGCAATGTTTTTTGGCTTGACTCTTAGAAAACCACAGATTACTCAGATTAACACAGAGCTAAATCCTAAAATCAATAAATACTTGTCCACTAATTAGCATTAATTTACACTAATTAAAAGGTAAAGTCAGTCTTTTGTCTTTGTTCTTTTGGCTTGACTCTTAGAAAACCACAGATTACTCAGATTAACACAGAGCTAAATCCTAAAATCATTAAATATTTGTCCACTAATTAAAAGGTAAAGTTAGTCTTTTGTCTTTGTTCTTTGTTCTTTTGTCAAAAAGTATTTCTTTTTATCATACACCTAGAAAAAATTACTTTATTTCTCAGTTAGCTCAACTGTTTCGGCAATTCTATCCAACAAACAAGGGGGCACATCGCAAACCTTACCACTTTTTTTGTTAACAAAGGCAACCGCAATTTCGGCTTTATTTATTAATTCCTGTTGTTCATTATACATTTTATATACAAATGTAATACGAGGACTAAGTACTTGCTTGACTTTAGTGATAATTGTTAGCTGTTCGTCATACCTAGCAGGTTTTACAAACTTTTCGTTCATACTTATAACAGGTAAAATATAACCATCTTGCTCTAGTTGGTTGTACGGCACACCTAAATTACGAAACAACTCCCAACGAGCGGTTTCATAATAACGAGCATAATTTGAGTGATGCAAAAAACCCATAACATCGGTTTCGGAATAGCGCACCCTAACACAGAAAGTATGCATACTCATAACACTAATACTGATTTGTTGCCAATAAAACCAAAGTACAAGCGCGTTCTACAAGTATTCCTTTTTCTGTTAATAGAGTTTCAAAAGCTTCGTTTTCGGTACCCGGATTAAACACAACCCTATTAGGATGTAGCTGAATTACATAGTCGTAGTATTCTGGTTGGTTTTTAGCACCCACATACAATGTTACGGTATCAATATCCGGATAAATTACTTTATCAGTATCGAAAACCACTCCGCTAACACTACCTGATTTTTTAGCCAACGCTATAACAGGATAACCATTTTTAACTAAAGACTGTATTGCTTTAAAAGCATATCTTTCAGGATTTTCCGATGCTCCAATTACTAGTGTATTCTTCATATTTTCTCATTTTAATGCCTTAAATATTAGCAAATAAGTCAGTATTTAAGGTGTGTATTTTATATAATTCTTGAATATACTGCAAAAAATCAATGATTGGTACACTGATGATCGTGCCCATGTCCACTACAATTAGCGCCACTGTCTGCTACATTACCACTTAAATAAGCAGCCACTAACTCTGTAACATCACCAGAGCAATTCTTAATAACCTCTACGCCATGAGCATTTAAAACTGTAATAGCACCCTGTCCTATTCCCCCAACCAACAGTAGACGAACTCCTTCTTGCTGAAAAATTTCGGCAACATTCGACTTACAACCACAACCTTGTGGAGAGTCCATCCGTTCTACCGAAATCACAATATTTTCTTCTGATAGCGTATAGATTTTAAAATATTCGCAATGTCCAAAATGGGCATCTACTTGGTTATCTCCTATAACCGGAACGGCAATTTTCATATTTTTACAAATTAATTGAAGTGAAAAATTTAATTATTTAATACTATAGTCATTCCCGTATAAAAGGGAAATAGTTGTTCTTTTAGTGTTTTTTTAAGCGTTAAAAAGGCCATATCTCCTGTACAATGACCAGTATAAAAAGCTGTTTCAGGATATTTCGTTTTTAACTCTAGAGCAATAGCATTTAACTCTTGTACTGTTTCATACTTATTATTTTCTTGCTCATCCAACAAATGAAACCCGCCAATTACAGAAGTAATTTTTTGATTTATAGTTAATGGAACTGAATCCAACAAATTTAAAATTCCGGAATGAGCACATCCCGAACACACCAAGATGTTTGCTGCACCAAAACAAAATAACAACTCATGATTAAAATCATCTTGTTGCAAATCCGCTCCTTGCATTTTATACAAAAACCTATTCCCTTTTGGCTGTGGATAGAAGTTAGTTAAATGACTAACTACCATTATCTCCTTATGTAAAACAGTATTTTGTTCTAAAAATAAAAAGCGATTTTTGTATGCCTCAACACTTGTTTTTAGAGTAATATCTTTATGTCCATTGCGAGTAGAAATAAATTTCTGAGACAAAACACTTGGATGCATCACAATAATTGCCTTCGAATTTTTCGCTAAAAAATAAGGCAATCCACCTATATGGTCAACATGACCGTGACTAATAAATACATAGTCGATAGCTGCAACATCAATATCCATTTTATCCGCATTATCTAAAAGAGCATCCGACAAACCAACATCAACCAAGCATTTTATATCTGCAAGCTCTACATACAAAGACAAGCCATGCTCAATGGCATATTTATTATCACGATGTCTATTATCTATCAACACTTTAACCACCATACTACTTCTCATTCAAGAGGATTAATTCATCATCACCAAAATTATCACAATTATTGCAAGCAATATGATTTTCTATCCCCTCTATCAATTTATAACATTTTTTACAACGGTACCACAACGAATCGAACTGTACATTGCCCCCTTCAATAACAATCATTTTACCTTCTACAAAAGCTTTTGCAATAGTTTGCCTTGCCTTTTCATAAATTCGAGTTAAGGTAGGGCGAGACACTTCCATTTTTTGCGCCGCCTGTTCTTGGGTTAGTCCAAGATAATCTAACAAACGAATTGATTCATACTCATCAAATAACAAAGGAATAGATGCCAATGCCTTTGCCGGAATACCAAAAGGCTTAAAGCCTTTCATTTTTGGAGGATTACACATTTTTCTGTGCTGTTGGGGTC
>CAMDGD010000020.1 GCA_945897785.1 Paludibacter jiangxiensis | reverse complement strand
AAAAAAAAACCAACCCAATAAATATGCAACACCGTCGTTCCATTCGCCTAAAAGGATACGATTACGCACAAGAGGGGTTATATTTTATAACGATATGTACATTCGAAAAACAGCGGTTATTCGGAAATATAACTAATGGCATGATGGCGTTGAATCCGTTGGGGGAACTAGTGTTTGATGAATGGAGAAATACCGCATCAATTCGTTCAAATGTTAAATTACATGATTTTGTAATAATGCCCAATCACATCCATGTCATAATAGAAATTACTAGTAGGGGCGAATTGCATTCGCCCATAGATTTGCATTCGCCCATAGAATTGCATTCGCCCATAGAATTGCATTCGCCGATAAATGACAGGCACAAATATGAAATTGTAAAACAACAAGTTGATGTTGGAAATGTAGATTTTATTGGCGATTGCAATTCGAATAAAATTGGCGAATGCAATTCAAATTTAATTGGCGAATGCAATTCAAATTTAATTGGTGAATGCAATTCAAATTTAATTGGTGAATGCAATTCGAATATAATTGGCGAATGCAATTCGAATATAATTGGTGAATGCAAATTGAATAAAAAGGGCGAATGCAATTCGCCGCTACGGTCACCTTCACAAACGATAGGTGCTATTGTGCGGGGTTTTAAATCTGTTGTTACACGGAAATCACGCGAAAAATTTGGTATTGATAAAATATGGCAACGAAACTATTACGAACAAATTATCCGAAATTATGAATCCTATTTACGAATAACAGATTACATACAACATAACCCAAAAAATTGGGCAAAAGACAAATTTATCTCGTAGGGGCGAATTGCATTCGCCCAATAAAATAAATTGCATTCGCCCAATAAAATATTATGGCAGAAAATTCATTACTAGAAAAATTAGAAGGATTAAAACATAAGTTCGATGAGATATCAACGCTAATAACCGACCCTTCGGTAATTGGCGATCAAAAGCGCTATGTTAAGTTAAATAAGGAGTATCGCGATTTAGAGAAGATCCTTGAGGCCGAAAAAGAGTATAGAACCATGCTCGGGAATATTGCCGAAGCCAAATCAATTTTAGATACGGAAACAGACCCTGAGATGCGGGAGATGGCTAAGACCGAACTCGAAGAGTTACAGCCTCGCTTGCCACAGATGGAAGAAGATATTAAAATTCTGTTAGTTCCGGCCGATCCTGAAGACGGTAAAAATGCCATTGTAGAAATTCGTGGAGGAACGGGTGGAGATGAGGCTGCTATTTTTGCCGGCGATCTTTATCGAATGTATCAGAAATATTGCGAAACAAAGGGATGGAAAACTTCAGTAACCAGTTTTAGTGAAGGAACTAATGGGGGATACAAAGAAGTGGTTTTCGAAGTAAATGGCGAGAATGTGTATGGAACGATGAAATATGAATCGGGTGTGCATCGCGTACAGCGCGTACCACAAACCGAAACGCAAGGAAGGGTTCATACATCAGCAGCTACAGTTGCCGTTTTGCCCGAAGCCGATGAGTTTGATATTGAGTTAAAAGAATCGGATGTGCGGGTTGATACTTTCTGTTCGTCGGGGGCAGGAGGGCAGTCGGTTAATACCACTTATTCGGCTATTCGCTTGGTGCATGTGCCTACCGGAATTACCGTGCAATGTCAGGACGAAAAATCGCAACACAAAA
Source organism: Paludibacter jiangxiensis (assembly GCA_945897785.1). Lineage (GTDB taxonomy): Bacteria > Bacteroidota > Bacteroidia > Bacteroidales > Paludibacteraceae > JAFGVL01. The sequence goes on along the minus strand of CAMDGD010000020.1, from coordinate 29,357 downwards.
ATAAAGCGAAGGCAATGACGGAATTGCGCTCTCGTATATACGCCATTGAGCATCAAAAATACTTGGATGATATTGCCGGAAGACGGAAAACCATGGTCTCTACCGGCGACCGTTCTGCAAAAATCAGAACATATAATTATCCGCAGGGAAGAATAACTGATCACCGCATCAATTTTACAATATATAATTTGTCTGCTTTTATGGATGGAGATATTCAGCAAGTAATAGATAATTTAATTATTGCCGAGAATTCCGAACGACTAAAAGAATCTGAATTGTAAATTTTCTTGTATTTTTACTGCGATTTTATAGTGTAAAAGCTCCTTGTTAATCAATTCGTTTAATAAAAAATCATATGAAAAAAATCACTTTTTTTACATTATTTTGCATACTAACAACAATGCTTGTTGCACAAAATAAAATGCAATTGAGTGCGGGCGTAATGCTAGAAAGCAATTGGCCCGATTCAATTCAAGTAGAAACATATTACGACTTTAAATTAAGCGGTAATAATGGTCGAATTGCCAATATCAGTATTAAAGTAAAATCGGGCATACTCGAAAAAATGCCAAATAATACATACAAAGCAAAAGTGGGTACCTCGGATAAGCAATTGCATTTGGAGTTTTCGAAATACGACCCTATGGAAAAGAAAAATACTAAGGTGAAAGAAATTATTCTCCCTGTAAAAGAGTAACCTTACTAAACCAAAAGAATAAATAAACCGCTCAACAAATAAACAATACTCAAATGACTTCAGCCGAACTATTTCAGCATATTCAACAAAAAAAATCATTTCTTTGCGTAGGCCTAGATACGGATGTAACAAAAATTCCCGAGCATCTTTTTGAAGCGGATGATGCTATGTTCGAATTCAATAAGGCCATTATCGATGCCACAGCCGACCTTTGTGTTGCTTATAAACCCAATTTGGCTTTTTACGAAAGCTTGGGTGTAGAAGGTTGGGATGTGTTGGAACGAACAGTGGAATATATTCGTACGCATTACCCCGATCAATTTATTATTGCCGATGCCAAACGAGGCGATATTGGCAATACTTCGGCCATGTATGCCCGTACTTTTTTAGGAAATATGGACTTTGATGCAGTTACAGTAGCGCCGTATATGGGTGAAGACTCGGTTACGCCATTTTTAACATACGAGAATAAATGGGTTATTTTGCTGGCGTTAACATCAAATAAGGGGGCATTCGATTTTCAATTTATAAAAGATGGCGAAACAGGCGAGCGTCTTTTCGAAACCGTATTGAAAACTTCGAAAAAATGGGGTGCGGTAGATAATATGATGTATGTAGTTGGGGCAACGAAAGCAGAAATGCTAGCCGATATTCGTACCATTATACCAAATCATTTTCTGTTAGTGCCCGGTGTTGGTGCACAGGGTGGAAGCTTAGAAGAGGTTTCGAGATACGGTATGAACAGCCAATGTGGTTTATTGGTTAACTCGTCTCGCCAAATTATTTATGCCGATGCTACAGAAAATTTTGCCGAGGCCGCTCGTGTTGAAGCAGAAAAAGTGCAGCTAGAAATGGAAAAATACTTGCTTGAACGAAAATTAATTTAAAATTATTGTCGTATGCGAATTCTTTTGGTGTCAATACTACTGTGTTTTTCGGTATGGGCTGGTGCTCAAATCGATGAAAAATCAACGGCAGAGGAAGTCCACGCTTTTTTAACCAAGGAATTTGCCGGTGTAGATAAAACAAAATTGACACAGCTGGTGCCCTTTAAGCAAAACGATGTTTGGGGATTTATGTATGCCGACACCAAAAAAGTAGCTGTAAAGCCTTGTTTTACTTTTATCAATTTTTTTACGCCAAATTTTATTGGTTTTTGTTATCAATGGGAGGTGGAGATTTATGCTGATCCTTTTAGTATTGATGTGCACGAACAGCGAGTTTATTGTAATGAAGCGTGTGTTGCCAGTATCGAAAAAGTATTTGTAATTTCTTCGAAAACCGATTTTAAAGGATTCTCGGTTGATGACGGTGGCAGCCTTGAATCGTATGCAGACATTTATTATATTGACGAGAATAGAAGGGATATCTCAGCTCCCTTTGAGTATAAGTACGAATATTTTGCAATAGTTTTGCGAAATGATAGCTGTGGTATTATCGATATGTTTGGAGAACCTTTAAAAGGATTCGATTTTAATTACAAGCGCATTGCTTTGAATGGATTTGCTTCGAGTATATCTAAAGCTTGGTTTTATGTTGAGTCGTTTGCTGGAGACCGTTATTTTGTAAGTACTAACGGTGAAAAAAGATTCGAGAATAATACTTTACAAATACCCATGTTCTCAAATATTCCCTTTGGGTTAAGTGTAGTTAATGACGATGCCGTTTCCGGTGTTTTTGATTTGAAGCGGATGGATTGGTTTATTGCTCCTCAAAGCAATTATCATATCGATGTAGTTTACTATAGCGCACCAAATGAGGTTGATTTTTTAGACCCGCTTACTAGAGAGCAGGTTGACTTGTATTTTTTGGTGCGTAACAAGAACCGCGAATTTTTTGTTGACAAGCACTTAAACCCCCTTCTTCCCAAGCGCTAATTCCTTTTCTTTCTTTTGTCGATAAAATTGCCTCGTTTGTCGGGTTTTTTATCTCCTGCAAAGATTATCCTTAGTTGTAATCGGTAATAATTAGCAATTTTGTCGTGTTGATTTTTAAGTGAGACAGATATTTGGAAACTAGAAAAATTTATTGGTTTCCATTAAGTCGCTATAAATAAATAGTTTATGTTTATTGATTAAAATTTAACGAAAATTTAACGGGGATTTATCGTTTTTGAATTATACAATGCTGTATTTTTGTGTTCTTAAAATATAATCAATGGATAAACTAAGAACCGATATTGTAAAAACGGCTACCGATTTGTTTTGTAAATACGGGTTAAAAAGTGTAAGTATTGATGATATATGTACACAATTGGGTATTTCGAAAAAAACATTTTACTTGTATTTTAAACAAAAAAGCGATTTGGTGTATCGCGTGTTAGAAGGTGTGCATAGTCAGAAGGATGATTTTATTCTCCTTGTAAAGGAAAATGAAGCAGACCAAACAAAAAATGCCATTGATCGGATAATGGCTATAATGGACTATACTCGAACAAAAAAAGATAAAGCGCATCATACTTTTTTTTACGATTTAACAAAGTATTACCCTAAAATACACGCTGAATTCTCGAGTAAGAAACAGCAAGAAACGGTAAAATACATTAAAGCTGAAATTGAACGGGGTATTGATGAGGGTATTTTTAGAAAAGAAATTGATGTTGATTTGATGGCGTTGTTTTTAACCATACAGTTTCAGAGTATAATTAGTACGCTTAAAAAAGGCAGCAAGTTTCAAACCGTATTTGATTTTATGGTCGATGTGTATATTCGCTTGGTGTCTAATGAAAAGGGCTTGAAATATTACAATAAGCATTATTTGTTGGTTGAACATGAAAAGTAATGTCTTTGAAGTAGCGTTTGTTTGTATTTAAAAACAATAAAAATAATAATATATGAAAAATCGTAGTATCGCGCTGTTGTTTTTTGCACTAAGTGTGTTGGGTGTAAAAGCACAGTCGTCGGCCGTGTCGCTCTCTTTGGATAGTGCCAAAATGATTGCGTTAAGGTATAATAAAGTGTTGGCATCAAAAGGCCTTTCTGTTGCCGTGGCAAACCAAGAGTTGTGGCAAAGTATAGCACATGGATTGCCTCAGGCTAAAGCCACTTACAATTATCAAGATGCCATGGGCGCAGAAATTGTGTTGGATATGGGTGTTCCGGGTTTACCTCCAAATATAATTCCAATAGACCCCACCCAAAATATTCAGTTTCAAGTAAGTCAGTTACTGTTTAGCGGTAGCTATTGGGTGGGGATGAAAATGTCGAGATTAGCTAAAGAGATGCAAGTGTTGGCTTACAAGCAAACAGAACTCGATATTGCAAAACAAGTGTCAGAAGCGTACTATAATATTTTAGTTGCGCAAGAAACCAAGCAGATACTGTCAGAAAACCTCATCAATCTAGAACAATTGTTGCGAAACACAGAAACTATGGTGCTTGTTGGTGTTGCAGAGTCAATTAGTGCCGATCAGTTGGCTGTTCAGGTTGCTGCTATGCGCAACACAATTGCAAAGGTAGAACAGCAACTTGAATTGGCGCATAATATGCTTCGTTTGCAACTTGGCTTAGGTGTTGAGTATCCGATAACACTGAGCGAGCAGTTAAAAGATATGGTTGATGAAACAGAAATTGTTACCTTGTTAATGGAGCCGTTTAATGTAAATCAGCACATAGGTATGCGGCAAATGAATACAAATTTAGCTTTGTCGAAAAAGCAAATACAGTTGGCTCAATCAAGTTTTTTGCCTACCATTGCCGGTTTTTATAACTATACCTATAAAATTACCACAACGGCTTTTGATATGCAACCGAAAAACATGATAGGCATTAATGCCAGTATGCCTTTGTTTACTTCTTTTTCCAATTACTCGAAAGTAAAACAAGCTAAATTGAAGTGCCGTAGTGTAGCGTACGAAAAGGATAACCTTAAAGATCAGTTGTCTGTACAAGAAAAACAATTGCGTTTTAATCTAAAATCAGCCAACGAAAGCTATAAAATTCAGCAAAAAAATATTGATGTGTCTAAAAGGGTGTTTGCTAATATCAGTATAAAGTATGAGCAAGGTGTAGCATCGGCGCTCGATATTGTAAATGCTCACAACAATTTGCTTACTGCAGAGAGTAATTACATCACTTCAATTATGGAATTGTTACAGGCACAAACTGCACTAAATAATTTATTAGGTAAAAAATAAAACGATTAAACTTAAACAATATGAAACGAACAAATTATCTATTACTAACATTCTCATTGCCATTGTTTTTTGTGTTTGGTACTTCTTGTAAGTCGGAAAAAGAAACAAAAAATATCCAAGAGAAAACAAAGGCTCAACTCGTTGAAACCGTAGTGTTAGAGAATACCACAGTGGCCCGTACTGTTTCTTTTACCAGCAATTTAGAAGCGCAAGAGCAAGTACATTTGGTGCCTACTTCTCCGGGAAAAGTTAACAAAATTACGGTTGAAGTAGGTTCGCGTGTGTCAAAAGGTCAGGTGCTGGTAGAGATGGATCAAACCATGTTGTATCAAGCTAAAGTTCAGTTGGCTACCCTTACCACGGAATTTAACCGGATGAAGATATTATTGAGTAGTGGAACCGTTTCTCAACAGGCTTTTGATCAAATCAAATCACAGTATGATGTGGCCAAAGCAAATGCCGATAATTTGGAGAGAAATACTTTTATCAGGGCGCCTTTTGCGGGAGTTGTTTCTGGCAAGTATATGGAGGCCGGCGAAATGTATTCCGGAGCTCCCGTACCTACTATTGGTAAAGCTGCTATTGTATCGTTGGTGCAATTAACCAACGTAAAAGCAATGATTAATATCCCCGAGAGTTATTATCCGAATGTAAAAAACAACATGCCGGCTGTAATCAAATGCGATGTTTTTCCGAATAAAGAAATTGAAGGTAAACTACTACAGGTTTATCCTATTATAAACCCTGCAACACACTCATTTCAAGCAGAAATTAGTCTGCAAAACCCTAAAGAGCAACTTAAGCCGGGTATGTATTGTACGGTTTCGTTGAACTTAGGACAAGTTGAGGCGTTGGTAGTGCCGTATCAAGCGGTATTAAAAACGCAAGGCGCAAACGAACGGTATGTGTTTGTTAATGAAAACGGAAAAGCGAAAAGAGTTTTTGTTGCTTTGGGACAGCGATTTGATGATAAAGTAGAGTTGCTTTCTGATGAAATTGGTGTTGGAACAGAGTTGGTTATAGTTGGACAAGCCCGTTTAAAAACAGGCGATGTGTTACAAGTTAAATCCAAGTAAATTTACTTCTCGCATCATAAATAATAAATAGATACGAATATTATGAGTATATATAAATCATCTGTAAGAAATCCCATCACAACCATTTTGGTTTTTGTGGCGATAATTTTATTCGGCTTGTATTCTTTTACCAAGCTACCTATCGATTTTTATCCGGAGATGGAATTTCCGTCTATTTCCGTTATGACTTCCTATGACGGTACTAATGCCGCCGATATTGAGGAGAATGTAACGAAATTGGTCGAAAACACCTTAAATGGGGTGCCATACATGAAGGAAATTACTTCTAAATCGCAAGATAATTTATCTGTTGTCTCGGTTGAGTTTGAATACGGAACTAACCTTGATGAAGCTACAAACGATATTCGTGATCGATTGGATCAAATAGCAAACTATTTGCCTGATGGGGCTGATAAACCTAGTATTTTTAAGTTTAGTACTAGCATGATGCCTATTATCATGTATGTTATTACGGCAGACGAAAGTTATAGGAGTTTAGAGAAAATTTTAGATGATGATATCGTTAACCCGCTAAATAGGATTGAAGGTATTGGTTCTATAACCGTTGTTGGCGGTCCGAAGCGAGTAGTGTATGTGGAGTCGGATCCACAAAAGCTCGATGCATACAATGTGAGCCTCGAACAGCTTAGTAACGCTATTCGTATGGAGAACATAAATAAGCCCGTAGGTAATGTTCGAATGGGAAAAGAAGAATACCAGTTGCGTATCGAAGGCGAGTTTAAGGATAGTCGATTTATTCAAGATATTGTTGTAGGACATTTTAACGGAAAATCAATCTTTTTAAAAGATGTAGCTCAGGTTAGAGATACACTTAAAGATTTAACTATGGATGAAAAAGTAAATGGGAAAAATGCCATTCGCTTTTTTGTAACTAAACAGTCTGGTGCCAACACAGTAGCGGTTGCCGATGAAATTAAAAAAGAAATTGAGAAGGTAAAAAAAGGCTTACCTCAGGATGTTAAAATTAATGAGATATTTGATTTTTCAATTTTCATCAAAAACTCCATTAACGGCTTATCCGATTCGTTGATGTATGCTTTGATATTTGTGACCATGGTAATTTTATTCTTCTTAGGAAGATGGCGAGCCACTATGATTATCGTGCTTACAATACCAATATCATTAATAGTATCTTTTATATATCTTTATATTTCCGGTAGTTCCTTAAATATTATTTCCTTATCGTCATTAACCATAGCTATTGGTATGGTGGTAGATGATGCTATTGTGGTATTGGAGAATATTACCAAACACATTGAACGAGGTAGCAGTCCGCGCGAAGCAGCCATTTATGCAACAAACGAGGTGTGGCTTTCGGTAATCATTACCACGATGGTGATTTTGGCGGTGTTCCTTCCGCTTACTTTAGTAGGAGGAGAAATGGGTATGATGTTTAAAGAGTTTGGCTATATTGTCTCTATAACGGTTGTTATGTCAACAATAGCTGCTATTACCCTAACGCCAACTTTATCGGCGCTTTTATTAAAAATAAGACCAAAAAATAAGAAAGATAATTGGCACGATAAAATAGTAGTTCCCTGGCTTAATAGTTTAGATAGTTTTTACGAAAGAACTATTAGGTGGAGTTTGCGAAACAAGAAAAAAGTAATTTTCAGTGCTATTTTTATTTGTATTGTTTCTTTTTCGTTACTTGGTTTTATCGAGAAAGGTAATTTTCCTGAATCGGATCAAGGTTCGTTGGCTGCACAACTTGAATTGCAACGGGGCACTAGGGTAGAGGAAACGGTAATAACAGCTAGAAAATTAGAGGCCGTTATTGCAGAAAAAATTCCTGAAATTCGCTTGGTTGCTTCTTCTTCCGGAGCTAGTGATGAAGGTGGTTTTATTGCACTATTTAACGAAACTGGTACCAACCTGATTAACTTAAACATGCGTTTAACCGAAACTAGTGAACGACAAAGGGATGTATGGGAAATTGGAGAGGCTTTGCGTTTAGAGATTGCAAAATTCCCCGAGGTAATTAACTTCACCGTTACACCTAACGGAGGTATGATGTCGGGAGCTCAACCGAATCAAGTAGATGTTGAAATATTTGGATACGACTTGAATGTTACTAGTAGATTTGCTCAGTTGCTAAAAGATAGTTTTAACACAATTGATGGTGCACGCGATGTTGTTATTAGTCGCAAGGAAGACAAGGCGCAGTTGCAAATTGAGTTTAATCGCGAAAAATTAGCCCAGTTAGGCTTAAATAGTGCAGCGGTTTCCTCAGCAGTTCGTAATAGAATTGCCGGACAAACAGCTAGCTTATTGCACGATGATGGCGATGAATTTGAGATAGTAGTTCGTTACGATGAAGCTCATAGGCAGTCAATTTCTGATATAGAAAATATTTCATTTTTGACCCCAACAGGTGAAAAAGTAAAGCTAAAAGAAGTGGCCAAAGTAAAAGAACTGTGGGCTCCACCAAGTATCTCGCGTAAGCAAAAGCAACGCACTATTACCGTTAGTGTTAAACCCGAAGGTATTTCAATAGGAAGTTTAGCTAACGACATGAATAAAAAAATGGCCAATATACAAACACCTAGAGGTATTCAGGTTAATGTAGGTGGTGCGTACGAGAGCATGATGGAATCTTTCTCTGATTTGTTGCTTTTATTGGTCTTGTCGCTGGTGTTAGTATATATTGTTATGGCTTCGCAGTTTGAGTCTTTTTCAAAACCGTTTGTAATTACTTTATCTACTCTTTTTGGTTTTTCAGGGGTATTTATTGCCTTATTTATATCAGGTAATGAATTAAATATGATTTCTGGTCTTGGCGCCGTATTGTTAATTGGTATTGTAGTCAAAAATGGTATTGTGTTGGTTGATTATACCAATTTGCTTCGCGATAGAGGTATGGAGGTAAATGAAGCTTTGGCAGCTGCAGGAAAATCTCGTTTACGTCCCGTGTTAATGACAGCTGCAACAACAATTTTAGGGATGTTGCCAATGGCTCTTAGTACTAGCGAAGGCTCAGAAGTGTGGCGTCCGATGGGTGTTGCTGTTATAGGAGGCTTAGCTTTCTCAACGATAGTAACCATGGTTATTGTTCCTGTTGTTTATTCGTTAATGGCTCGTAGAGGCGAACGCGATAAAGAAAAAATGATAAGAGAGCAATTTAAATTTTTAGAATAGTTGTTTCTTTTTTGTGAAATTATGTTGTTGTAATAAGTCTTTAGGACTTTTTTTAACTGTTACTTTAAATATATAAACCTATGAAATCAGTATTTATAGTATTCAATCAGGCCAATACCGAGCGAATCGAATATATTATGGATTTACTAAGCATTAGAGGATATACTTGGTGGGAAGATGTGCAAGGAAGAGGTGGGGTAAGTGGCGAACCTCGACGCGGAACACATACCTGGCCCGAAATGAATTCGGCAGTAATGACTATTGTGCCGGATGAAAAGGTGCCCGTAATACTCGAAAAGGTGAAGTTGCTAGATGAGCAAAATACAGAAATTGGTATTCGCGCTTTTGTGTGGAATATTGAACAAGTATATTAACTTATTGCAATTAATGAATACAGAGCAACTAACTGTTGATGGATTACTTCAATAGTTGGTTGTCTCTTTTTAATACAATAAAGTTCCCTTTCCTTGGCGAACAATCTCAATTTCGTCTCCGGTGCAGTCAACAACAGTTGATGGTTCTATGTCGCCATATCCACCGTCAATAACTATATCAGTTTGGTCTTTGTATCTTTCGTAAATCAACTCAGGGTCGGTAAAGTATTCCAACACTTCGTCGTCGTTTTTTATTGAAGTAGATAGAATGGGGTTTCCTAATTCGTTAACAATTTCTCGAACAATACTGTTGTTAGGAACACGAATACCTACTGTTTTTTTTGTCTTAAAAAGTTTGGGTAGCTTATTGTTTCCTTCCAGAATAAAGGTAAAAGGACCCGGTAAGTTCTTTTTCATCATTTTAAAAATCTTGTCGGGTACTTTGGCGTATTCACTAATATGACTTAAATCGTAGCAAATAAACGATAGGTTTACTTTACGCGGATCGATTTTTTTTATACGACATATTGTTTCCACTGCTCGTGCATTAAAAATATCACAACCGATACCATAAATGGTGTCGGTTGGATAAATTATTAACCCACCCTTGCGTAAGGTTTCTACTACTTGCGCAATTTGCTTTGGATTTGGATTGTCTGGATATAGTTTAATAAGCACAATATTCTTTTTAATTATCCGTAAATTACATTGCCTTGTTCATCAATATATTCATCCATGCCTTTTTCGTATTGGTTCATAGCTCGTAAGCTCATACCCATGCTCGAAAAACCACCATCGTGAAACAGGTTTTGCATGGTTACTTTTTTTGTTAAGTCGGAAAACATTACGATGCAATAATCGGCACATTCAGCTGCGGTTGCATTGCCTAAAGGAGACATCTTGTCCGAGAAGTCCAGCAGCCCGTCTAAGCCTTTTACCCCACTGCCGGCGGTTGTTACTGTAGGCGATTGAGAGATGGTATTTACCCGAACGCCTTTCTCTCTTCCGTAAATATAACCAAAACTACGGGCTATAGACTCAAGCAATGATTTGGCATCGGCCATGTCGTTGTATCCAAAAAAAGTCCGTTGAGCAGCAACATACGATAATGCCACTATAGATCCATCTTGAGCAATGGCATCCATTTTTTTTGCTACTTGGATCATTTTATGAAAGGAAATGGCAGAAATATCTAATGTAGAAGAAAGCATGTTGTAGTCTAAATCGTCATACCGTTTTTTCTTTCGTACATTGGGTGACATGCCTATGGAGTGAAGAACAAAATCAATTTTCCCACCCAATAAGACTTGTGATTTCGTAAAAACATTTTCCAGATCAGAAACACTAGTTGCATCAGCCGGAATGATTTCGGCATTTAATTTTTTACCTAAGGCTTCGGTAGTGCCCATTCTAACTGCAAGGGCTGTGTTTGAAAGGGTGATGATAGCCCCTTCTTCTACTGCTCTTTCTGCTACTTTCCATGCAATAGACATGTCGTTTAATGCACCAAAAATTACTCCTCTTTTTCCTTCTAATAATCTATTTGCCATAATTGGTATTTTATTTTTTTTTGTACTAATATTAGTATTCTATTCCGGAGTTTCCGGCAGTCATCCGAAAAAACTTAAAGCTCCCACCTGTTTTTTTGAAATAGTATTTTTCTTCGTAAGTATCTGATTGTAAGTTTCCTCCCGGTTCCATTATTTTGTAGCTATAAAAATAGCATTGTTCTAGATAATCATACCCAAGCCAAATACAAGCACCTGCTTTTTCTACTATTACTACATCAAAACGAACAAAGTCCATTTCGTGTAAGTAGGGCGGAAAAACTTCTTTGTGATTGTCAGTAATGTCTTCTAAATAGGCTTCGGTATTGTAATAAGCTCCTTCACTTTGAAATGGTATTTGGGTGTTTTTAAATAAATACGCTGCATCGTTATCTCTTACCGCATTTTTAAAATTAACCCAGAAAGCAATAAACTCGTTTTTGTCGGGGGTGTTTTGGGCTTGTGTGGTAGTTGTATTGTATGTTAGTAAAATGCTTACAAATAGAGTGATTAAAAAAGAATTGTTCCATTTTCTCATAACCTAGTGTTTTTTATTTTTTTTAGCTATTCCATACTTCCCAGGCTCCTTTAGCTTGTGCGAGCAACATGTCTAGTCCGTTTTTTATATCAGCACCTTTAGCTTCTCCTTTAGCTAAAAAAAGTGTTTTTGGTGGGTTGTATATTAAGTCGTACAACAAATGGTGTTTTCCTATAAATTCGTAAGGGATATCCGGATATTCATCTACAGGATACATGCCTAGTGGAGTGCAGTTGATAATTAACAAATACTGCTCCATCAATGCTTTTGTTAAATCTTTATAACAAAGATTTGCACTTGTTTTTGTTCTAGAAACAAAGGCAAAGTCAATATTATTTTTTGTTAAAACATAAGCAACAGCTTTAGATGCTCCTCCTGTTCCTAGTATTAAGGCTTTTGTGTGATGTGTTTTGAGTAGCGGTAGTAGGCTTAGTTCAAAGCCAATGGCATCAGAGTTATATCCTTTGGTTTTTACTTTTCCTGAGGAATAATCGAATTTAATAACATTAACTGCGCCGATTTTTTGAGCCGTATCGTCTAGTTCGTCTAAATAAGGTATTACCTGTTGTTTGTACGGAATGGTTACATTCATGCCTGAGAATTGGGTGTTTCTAATCAAATTTGGAAACAACTCAATGTTTTCGATAGGAAATAAACCGTACTGTGCATCTATTCTTTCTTGATCGAATTTTTCGTTAAAATGTTTCATTGAAAAAGAACTTGAAAGCGGGAACCCAATAATACCAAACTGTTTCATTCTTCTGTGGACTTTTTTGCTTTAAGTTTTGCGTAAAATTCAACGGCTATTAAAAGGCCTGCCCCTAATAGCATACAAGCAATGGCAATAAGTAGAGAACTGTCAAAATTGGGAAGATACCAGTCGTATCCGATAACGGTTCTTTTATTTCCTAAAAAGCTTATTACCTCGTTTTTCCAAGGATAAATTATAACCACAGAACCAATGATAAAGCCTGTTAGTAAGGAAATGGTGTTGTCGGGAAATCGTTTAAAAATCCACGATAAAACATATGAGAAGGCAATTAGGCCAACTCCGGCACCAATAGCAATCGGCAACAGAACAAGTATGTTTCCTTCTGTAACAGCTTGTATCATAACGAGTTCGTAATTTCCCAATAGAATTAATACAAAAGACCCTGAGAGTCCGGGAAGTATCATGCTACAAGCCGCAATAACACCGCAAAGAAGTAGATATACAAAATCATCGTTTTCATTTGCCGGTTTTGTAAAAGCAATAAATACAGCTACGGTTACCCCTAAAAGCAGGCTTATTGTTACGGTGTAATTCCATTGTTTTATGGTTCGGCCAACAAAATATATTGAAGCGAGTATTAGTCCGAAAAAAAACGACCAAATATATATTGGGTATTCGGCAAAAAGATACTTAAACAGTTGAGCAATGGTTATTATGGAGACAGCAACACCAGAGAAAACAGCAAGTAAAAATTTCAAATCAATATGACAAGCAAAGGCATTCCATTTTCCGTTAAAAAGTAGTTTTATTGCAGTTAAATTTACTGCTTTTATAGCATTGATAAGCCGTTCAAATATACCGGTTATAAAAGCGATAGTGCCGCCGGATACTCCCGGAATAACATTGGCCGAGCCCATAGCCAGGCCTTTAAAAAAAAGAGAAATATAGTCTTTCATTGGATGTGTTTTTGCGAAATTGCAATGTTTTTTTTGTAAATCAGGGCTTGTTAGGTTTAATAAATTGTTCAAATTGTTTTTCAGCCTCCGGACAAATATCGAAGAAAAGACTGCTTGCATTTGGGTCTTTTTTGACGGCATCCTCCAAAAAAAGCAACGATGTGTCCAGTTGGTTCAGTTTGAAATAATTTGCAGCAAGCAATAAGTGTATGTTCTCTGCTTCTTGATCCAGTTCAAATGCTTTTAAGTAATACTCTAAGGATAAGTTGTACTCTTTAAGTTCTAGATGTATGTTGGCTAAGGCAATCAAGGTATCTTCTTGCTCAGGATTAATGTCTAACGCCGATTTATACGCCGCTATTGCATTTTCAGCTTCATCTAGATTGAGGTAAGCTTCGGCAATATATACCCATAATTCACTCGAATCAGGTGAAAATTCTAGTGCTTTTAAGGCATAATTTACACTTTTTCGGTAGGCTTCTTTTTCCAAATAACAAATAACAATACCGGTTAGCGCTTCAATATTTGTTTCGTCAAAACTTAAAGATTCTTGGTAACTATGTAATGCATTGTCAAATTGCTCTAGTTTTTCATAACACTCTCCTATATATACAAATACAGCACTTTTGTATTCTGTCATCGCTGCATAATTACGGTAGCTATCAATAGCTTCTTCGTATCGTTCCGATTGAAAAAAAGCATGTGCTTTTTGCAAGAATGCACCTGAGTCGTTTTCATTAATAATGCTTGCATAATCGTAAGCCTCAATGGCTTTTTCGTAATTGTGTAGCATAAAATAAACTTGCCCAAGATTAAACCATGTTTCACCGGAATATGGTCGCAAATCAATAATTCGGTTATGTGTTTCGATGCATTTCTCGTACTGAGCTGTTTGTTCGTAGCAAAAAGCTAGTTCAAATAAAATATCAATATTTTTTGGGTTAAACAGAATGCCCTTGTGCAAGTATTTTAAGCTACGGTCAAAGGCTTGCGAAGTAAGGTATAGGTAGGCAATGTCTAAGCATAAAGAGTCTATTTCAATAGTATTATCTTGTAATATTGAAGTGAAAAGTCTGTCGGATTCAGTATATCTATTGAGTAAAATTAAAATTTCTCCTTTTAGTAATGAAGTTTCAATGTCATTTCCGTCTGGTCGTTGATTAAGCAGTTGCAAGGCTTTATCGTATTGACCCATGGCCGTATATATTTTGGCTCTTTTGGTTAGTAATGCTGCACTTCCGGGATGTATTTTTAGGCCTAAATCGATGGCTTTTGAAGAGTCTTTTGTTCGCCCTTTCCATAGATAGTAGTCCGCTATTTGCTCTAACTCTTCTACATCAAAATAGCCTTTCTCTTGTTTAGAGATATACTGTTCGTAGCGTTGTAGTATATCTTCGAAATTACCTTCGGCAGACATATTCATGGCAATAATTTTTTGCAAATTTACGGCAAAAAGCTTGAATAATAACTCTTTGACAGTAAATACTTATTAACAACATAGCTTCAATATCGAAGAGTAAAGATAAAAGAACAAAGACAAAAAAAAGGGGGTGCGTTTGAGATAGTGGGAGTGCTACTTTAAGTCGCGCCTTCACTATTTCCATTTTTCAATTAAAAAAGGCCTTTTACTGTTTGGTATAGATGACTGAAATAGTTTATTATCATTGAGCTATAGAGAAGTTTACTGAAATTCGTTTCAGTAAACTTTTTTTATCTGCAAAAAACTAAGAAAAAACGCTGTTTGTCTTGTAATAGTTTGGATGTTATTTGTTGGGGAAAACAGAATAACAAGCAACGATTTAAATGCAAAATTTGTGGCTTACTGTTTAGAAGAAATACTCCAGAACAATCAAAAAGGAATCACTTTGTTTAAACAGTTAACAAAAAAAAATCAGGACTTAAGAAACACCTCAGTCACTAAACAATGGCTAAACTATCGAATTTATTTTTTCTGTTGTTGGGTTGTTTCCTTTTTAAAGTACGTTGTTTGTTCCTAAAATAAGTCATTTGTGAATCTGTTTTCTAACGAGAATAGAGTTTGTCTGGTTCAAAGTCGGCGGTAAATAAAGCTTAGATTACTACTCCCGTTGTAATAAGGTAAATTTATTTAAGCAATTGTGTTATATCAATTTTATGTAAAGTTTTTACAGATTTATGGCTGTTGTTGTTTGGCCCAACTGTCTTTTAAGGTAACTGTTCTATTAAATATTAATTTATCAGGACTGGAATCCAAATCGACGGTAAAGTATCCAATTCGTTGAAATTGAAGATTGCTAAGCGCTTTAGCCTCTCTTAACCATGGTTCAACAAAAGCGTTGGTGTTTACAATAAGCGAGTTTGGGTTGAGCATTTCACGAAAATCAAGGTTTTTTTCTTCGTTGGTATTTTCTGCCGTAAACAAGCGGTCGTACAAACGAACTTCGGCCGGCAAAGCATGCTCAACACTTAACCAGTGAATGGTGCCTTTAACCTTGCGTGCACTTTCGGGCATACCACTCTTTGTTTGGGCATCGTACTCGGCATACACTTCGGTAACAATACCTGCCGCATCTTTTTTGCATCCTGTGCATTTAATGATATAGGCATTTTTTAAGCGCACTTCGCCCCCTACGGTTAAACGGAAATATTTTTTAGGCGCTTCTTCCATAAAATCATCTCGTTCAATATATAATTCTTTGGTAAATGGTATTTCGTGATTTCCTGCAGTTTCATCTTCGGGGTTATTGATGGCTTCCAGCATTTCAACGGTATCTTCAGGGTAATTTGTAAGTATTAGTTTGATAGGGTTAAGCACAGCACTTACACGAGTTGCTTTAGCATTTAAGTCTTCTCGTATAGTATGTTCTAAAAGCGACATATCGATAATGCCATCGTATTTGGTATAGCCAATTTTGTCGATAAAATTATGAATAGCAGTAGGAGTGTAGCCACGACGACGGAGGCCACAAATGGTTGGCATTCTGGGGTCGTCCCATCCGCTAACTAATCCTTCTTCAACCAATTGCAGCATTTTTCGTTTACTCATTACGGTATAAGTAATGTTTAAGCGGTTAAATTCTGTTTGATAAGGGCGATAGTCACTGTTGGCAAATTGATTGATGTACCAATCATATAGCGGTCGGTGAACCTCAAACTCGAGTGTGCAAAGGGAATGAGTTACCCCTTCAAAATAATCGGATTGCCCATGAGCAAAGTCGTACATGGGGTATGCTTTCCATGTATTTCCGGTTCGATGATGGGCAACAGCTGTTACAATACGATACATAATTGGGTCGCGAAAATGCATGTTTGGCGAGCTCATATCAATCTTTGCTCGTAAAACCATGCTGCCTTCAGTCGCTTCTTCGCTATTCATTTTTTCAAAAAGGCGGATGTTTTCTTCTATGGGCCTGTTTCGGTACGGACTCTCTATTCCTGCTGTAGTGGGGCTGCCTTTCTGTTTCGCAATTTCTTCGGCCGACTGTTCATCGATATATGCTTTCCCGTCTTTTATTAGGTTAAGGGCTAAGTCCCAAAGTTGTTGAAAGTAATCAGAGGCATAGTAGATGTTTTCCCATTTGTAGCCCAGCCATTTGATGTCTTCTTGGATTGAGTCCACATATTCAACATCTTCTTTTGTGGGGTTTGTGTCGTCGAAGCGAAGGTTACAAATGCCCTTGTATTTTTTGGCAATACCAAAATCGAGGCAGATGGCTTTAGCATGACCTATATGTAAGTATCCATTTGGTTCTGGGGGAAAACGGGTTTGTATCCGTCCGTTGTTTCGTCCGTTATTTATATCTTTTTCCACTAGTTGCTCAATGAAGTTTAAGCTACGGGTGGTGTTTTCTGAAGGCTTGTTTGTATCAGTCATGATTTTATTTTTTATAGTAATGCAAATGTAAGAAAAAGATATATTTATTCTAGGATAACTATCGTCCCTTTTTTTAGGTGTATTTTTTGGAATGTACCCATAAAAAAAGCTGCTTAAAGTAGCAGCTTTTCTATAGAAGTAAAAATTTTATTCTAATGTTCCTCGAATAATTCCTCTTGTGGAGTTTTTAATAAAACTCTCAATATAAGAGCGTTCTTCGCTTTCGGGTAACTCTCGTTCCATTTGCTCTAACGCTTGCGTTGTGTTAAGTGCCGATTGGTAGATTAAACGATAAATGTGCTGAATACGGTCAATTTGTTCGATGGAGTATCCTCTGCGACGAAGTCCGATAGAATTTAATCCAACAAAACACAACGGGTCACGACCTGCGGTAATGTATGGTGGAATATCTTTAATAACTTTTGAGCCACCCTGTATCATTGTATGTGCTCCGATATGCGAAAACTGATGCACCAAAACTCCACCGCTAATAACAGCATTGTCGTCAACTGTAACTTCGCCGGCTAGTTGGGTAGAATTGGAAATTATTATATTGTCACCTAAAATACAATCGTGACCTACATGGCAGTAAGCCATAATCAAGCAGTTGTTTCCGATAACCGTTTTACCTTTCGATGCCGTACCTCTATTTATTGTTACCCCTTCCCGTATAGTGGTGTTGTCGCCAATTTCTGCAGTTGTTTCTTCTCCTTGAAATTTTAGATCTTGTGGAATCCCACTAATAACTGCGCAAGGAAAAATGCGGCAGTTCTTCCCGATTCTTGCTCCGTCTAAAATGGTTGCATGTGGCATAATCATAGTGCCATCACCGATAACTACATTTTTTTCGATAGTTACATAAGGACCAATATTTACATTTGTGCCTATTTTAGCTTCAGGATGAATAGATGCATTTGAATTTTGCATAAGACTATTTCTTAGTTGATTTATTTGTTTTTTACAATTTGTGCCATTAAGTCTGCTTCTGTAACAATTTTCTCGCCAACAAAGGCGATAGCTCTCATATGTACCAATCCTCTACGGATAGGTTCAATTAAATTTAAGCGAAACAAAAGTGTGTCCCCGGGAACAACTTTGCTTCTAAATTTTACATTATCAATTTTGATAAAATAGGTAGACCATTTTTCTGGTTCCTCTACATTTTTCAATGCCAATATCCCTCCGGTTTGAGCCATAGCTTCAATAATCAGCACACCCGGCATAACAGGTTCGTCTGGAAAATGTCCTTGAAAGAATGTTTCGTTGGCTGTTACATTTTTTAACCCTACTACTTTATCTTTATGTAATTCGATAATTTTATCTACCAGTAAAAAAGGCCATCGATGGGGTAGTAATCCTTTTATGCCGTTTGTGTCAAGTATAGGTTCTACTTCAGGGTTGTAAACGGGAGCCTGAATCTCTTGCTTTTTTAATTCTTTGCGAATAACTTTTGCAAAGTTTGTATTAGTTTTATGTCCGGGTTTAGTCGCAATTACTTTCCCAATAATTGGTCGTCCAATTAACGCTAAATCACCGATAACATCCAATAATTTATGACGAGCAGGTTCGTTGTCGAATTTCAATTGGCCGTTCAGATACCCTAAAATAGAAGCATCCATTGTGTTGTTCTTCGTTAGTTCGGCAATCCGATTAAATTCTTTTTGTGGTAATATTTCGTCATAAATAACGATGGCATTTTCTAAATCACCACCTTTAATTAGGTTTTGTCTAAGCAGAGGTTCTATTTCTCGAACAAAAACAAAAGTGCGGCAATCGGCAATTTCCGTTTTAAATTCGCTTAAATCGGTTAACGAAGCATATTGGTTAGATAAAATTTGCGAAGGATATGAAATGTGGGTGTCAATACTAAATTTTGTATCGGGCAATAAAACTATTGACGAACCAGACTCTTCGTCAATATATTCAATTTTGCTTTTTACGAAAAAATACTCCTTTTCTGCTGCTTGTTCTTCAATGCCTACTTTCTCGATGTTCTCAACAAAAACTAAGGCACTACCGGTTAGAATCGGGAATTCTTTCGCATCCACTTCCATCAAGCAATTGTCTATACCCAAGGCATATAATGCCGATAAGGCGTGTTCTATGGTGCTTATTTCAGCCTTGTCTTTTGACAGTACAGTGCCTCTGGTTGTGCCATTAACATATTCGGCTACAGCTTCGATAATTGGTTTATCCGGCAAATCTATCCGTTGAATTTTAAGCCCATGGTTTTCCGGAGCAGGGGTGAAGGTTAGGGTGATGTCTAAACCGGTATGTAGTCCTTTTCCTTTTACCGAAAAAGGTTTTTTTATTGTTGTTTGATTTGCCATAGAAAAGGGAGCGTAATTTGTTTTTAGCTGTTTTTTTTGTAAGAAGAGACTATTTGTTTCCTATACTCTTTTTGAGTTGTTCAATTTCTTTTTTTAATTCCTGTATGGTTTGTTGTAGATCAGGTAAATTTCGGTACACGGCCGATGATCTTCTGAAATTTCGTATTTCTTGAACCGGATATCCCATCCATGTTTCATTTTCTTTTTTTATTGATGATGGCACCCCTGATTTTGCCCCAAAGGTAGATTTGTCGGCAATAAGTAAATGACCCGCTACGCCAACCTGCCCTGCAAATACACAGTTTTTGCCAATTTTTGTCGATCCGGCCACTCCAACCTGTCCGGCTATAACCGAATTCTCGCCGATTTCCACATTATGAGCCAAGTGTACAAGGTTATCAATTTTTACGCCTTTGCGTATGATGCTTGAGCCCATGGTAGCACAATCGATGGTGCAGTTTGCGCCAATCTCTACATTGTCTTCAATAATTACATTGCCTATTTGGGTAATTTTTTTGTAGGTATTGTCAGCCATAGGAGCAAAGCCAAAACCATCCGAACCAATTACTGTTCCGGCATGAATAATACAATTATCGCCAATGATTGTTTTTTCGTATAGTTTGACACCCGAGAATAAACAGCTGTTTTTACCAATTGATACCCCATCACCAACAAAAGCATGTGGGTAAATTTGTGCATTTTCATTTAGCACTACATTTTCGCCAATATAGGCAAATGGGCCAACATACACATTTTTGCCAATTTTTGCCGACTTAGCTACAAAGGCTAGTTTGTCTATGCCCGATTTTTTTGCTTTCTCTTTATCAACCAATTGCAGTAAAGATGCCAGTGCTTTGTATGCATCCGGAACTTTAATAAGTGTAGCCGTAATTGGTTTTTGTGCTTCAAAATCGTTGTTAACTAAAACGATACTAGCTTGTGTAGTGTAAATGTAATCAAGGTATTTTGGGTTTGATAAAAATGACAATGTACCTGGTTTTCCTTCTTCGATTTTGGCAAAATCGCTTACGGTAACATCAGGGTTTCCAACAACGAAACCTTTTACTATGTTGGCAATTTGTTGAGCTGTTAATGTCATTTTTACTAAATTGAGCGCAAATTTAATGAAATAAATATTAAATTTTCCCTTATGCAAACACTCTTTCAATATTTTTTATAGAAAAAAATATCTACACCAAATTTATAGCGGCATATAACATAAAAAATATTTGTGCACATTCTGAGCTAAAACCTTAGTATTGAGAATGTCAGATACATCAGAAATATCTTTTGTACTACCGTCGTTAAAAAGAATTTTTATGTTGTCATTTTTTTCGTTGTAGGTGTCGTTTGTTAATGTGATATATGAAAAAAAATAAGAGGCTTCTTCAGCACTAATCGAAAATGTGTTAATGAATTTATTTTGTACTGTAGTTATTTCATCTTCGGAAAATTGTGTTGAGCTTATTTTTACCTTAAATAATTTTCTGTTGATAAAATGCTCGCTTAAAGTTGATAGTATTAAATCAGGATGATTAACCCAAACTTTTATGGCACAAGTAATATCGGCATCATCCAATAAAGTAAATTGTTTTAGGACTTCGGGGGTTGATTCGAATAGTGCTTTGTTTGCGCGATTGGTTAAAAAGTAGGTTAGCGCCGGACTAGCAAAGAGTGATTCGCCCTTACGAGTAAGTTGTTTAGCACGTGTAAGAATGTTTACAAGCATTCGCTCTCCGGCAAGGGCTGTTTTATGCAAATACACTTGCCAATACATTAAACGGCGTGCAATTAAAAAGTTTTCGATAGAATAAATACCTTTGGTTTCAACTACTAAGGAATCGTTAGCAACATGCAGCATTTTTATTATACGATCGGCACCAACCGATCCTTCAACCACGCCAGAATAAAAACTGTCGCGCACCAAATAATCCAATCGATCCATATCCAATTGGCCTGAAACCAATTGATGCAAAAACCGTTTAGGGTATGTATTGGTAAAGATAGCAATGGCTGTTGCTAGTAGCCCGTTTAATTCGGTATTAATTTCTTGGATAAGCATCAGGGAGAGTTCTTCGTGTTTTATATCCTGCACAATACTGTCTTCTAACACGTGCGAAAACGGTCCGTGACCAATGTCGTGCAATAAAATGGCTGCCAAAGCACCTTCTGTCTCCTCTTCAGTTATTTCTACTCCTTTAACCCGAAGTTGAGTAAGGCATTCGTCCATTAAATGCATGCTGCCTAAGGAGTGTTGAAAGCGCGTGTGTTGCGTGCCAG
The DNA here is from genome assembly GCA_945897785.1 of Paludibacter jiangxiensis. Lineage (GTDB taxonomy): Bacteria > Bacteroidota > Bacteroidia > Bacteroidales > Paludibacteraceae > JAFGVL01. The sequence goes on along the minus strand of CAMDGD010000020.1, from coordinate 7,700 downwards.
GATACACCAATGAAGTAAGTCCCAGCTGTTTTATGCGATTAAGGCGCTGAAAGTAAGGGTGTTGTATTAAATCGTATAGCAAGTCGGAAGGGATGGTGATAAATCCCAATACCGGATCGTTTATTATTTTTCGTTTATTGGCGTTCATACAACATATCTTTTTAAACCGTTTTTAATAATTGAATAAGCAATTGCCAGCATTTCTCTACCGATGAAATTTGTACTTTTTCTGATGGAGAATGTGCTCCGGTGATGGTAGGTCCAATTGAAATCATATCTAATAGCGGATATTTTTGTGCAATAACCCCACATTCTAGTCCGGCATGAATAGTTTTAACTATTGCCGCTTTATCAAATAACTTTTGGTAAGTGTCAATACAGCTTTTTAATATGGGCGATTGCATATTGGGTTCCCAGCCAGGATAGTCTTTCCCTTTTTCTATTTGTGCTTGGCAGGCCTTGAAGTTTGCAGCAACAGTTTCTGCAATGGCTTTTTTCTTTTTTTCGTTGGCACTTCGCTGACTTGTTTCAATGAATATTGTTTCATCTAAGGAGTGTATAGCTGCCAGGTTGGTGGAGGTTAGCACTAAATTGCTGTTTTCGGGATGCATTTCGCTTACGCCGTGCGGACAAGCAAGGAGGCTTTGAATTAGGTTGTTTGATAGTTCTTTAGAGAGAACAAAAGGCTTGATGTCTGTTGATTCTAAATCGAAACGAAACTGTTTTTCTGTTGCTTGGTATTCGTTTTCAACTTCGGCAATAAAATGATTTATTTCTACCCGAACCAACTCTTTGTCTTTATATGGAACGGCTAATATTGCCTGCGCCTCTCTGGGGATTGCGTTGCGTAAATTTCCTCCATTTATTTCGGCAATGTAAAGGTCTGTTTTTGTTTGAAGTATATGTAAATAGTGTGTTAGAATTTTGATGCTGTTGGCCCTGTGCTTATTGATGTCTTCGCCCGAATGTCCGCCCAATAAACCGCTTACAGCAACTGTAAAAAAGAAGAAGTTTTCCGGAGTAGCTTGCTTAATTTTAGGTATGGTAATTAAGGTATCCATGCCACCGGCACAACCGATGCAAAATTCACCTTCTTCTTCGGTATCTAGGTTGAGTAAGGTTTCTCCTCGAAGCATTGTTGGGTCGAGGTTGGAAGCACCATACAATCCGGTTTCTTCATCGCAGGTAAACAAACATTCTAAGTTAGGATGGCTCATTTCCTTGTCAGCCAATACAGCCAATTGCATGGCCATGCCAATACCATTATCTGCACCCAAAGTAGTGTCTTTTGCCTGCATCCAATCGCCCGAAATTTGCGTTTGTATAGGGTCGGTATCGAAATTGTGGATGCTATCGTTGTTTTTTTCACATACCATATCCATATGCGATTGAAGGATAAGGGTGTTTGTTGTTTTCCTATCGGCACTTGCCGGTTTACGAATCAATACATTGCCTGCGTTGTCGGTAATTGCATCTAGTCCCTGCTTTTTTGCAAAGTCAAGCAAAAATGCCCGTATTTGTGCTTCTTTTTTTGAAGGGCGGGGGATGTTTGTAATTTGAGAAAAGTACTGCCAAACAGAGGTTGCTGTAATTGTTGTATTATTTTGCATATTGTTTTTTGTTGCAAAAGTAACGGAATGCTTTTATTAATGAAATGTTTCGTTGGTTTTTATCTTTTTTACACACGAGAGTAAATGTTAAATTCCCGCTTCAAAAGTCCTAAATTCAATATTTTTATATTAATTACGCTAACAGATAATTTTATTCGTTTATATTTGCATTACATTTATCAGAAACGCAAAGTATGGAATGTTTTTTGATGAGTGCCTGACTCTTAAAACTAATTCTACTCCAGATGAAGCAATATTTGTCCTTTATTATTAACGGATTACTCGCCGTAGCTGTTATTGTGTTATTCGTTTTGCATTTTACAACATCATCTTCAGGAACTAAATCTGTTGGTGGAGATAAAAAAAATCAATCGGAAGCACAAGATATTTTACCCATCGCCTATATAGATGTAGATACCTTGCTTATGCATTATCAATTTGCCAAAGATGCTTATGCTGATTTGTTGGCTAAAAGTGAACGGTCGCAGAATGACTTTAATAAAAAAATGACGCAATGGCAAAAAGAAGGCGCTGAGTTTCAACGTAAATACCAATCCAATGCCTTTTTAAGCAGAGAACGAGCAGAACAAGAAAACAACCGTTTAATGAAACAACGGCAAGAGTTAGAAGAGTTAGATGCGAAATTAAGTCAGGAATTTTTAGAAGAACAAAGAAGGATGAATAATCAGCTTATCGACACTATTAATACTTTTTTGAAAGCCTATAACAAAGAGAAAAAATACCAGCTTATTTTAAGCAATACGGCTATGGATAATAATGTGTTAAGTGCCGACTCTGTGTATAATATCACGGCCGAAGTTGTTGAATTACTAAATGTGCGTTACATTAAAAAATAGCTGGTAAAACAGTAGTATTTAAAGTGGTTTTTGTAAAAAGACCACTTTTTTTATGGCGTATTTTTAGGCATTCGAAAGCTTACTATCAAATCCATGCTTGCCGAAAGGAGTAAGGCAATAACCCAAAAATCGTGTTGAATATACATTAAATAAGCTGTGCCCAAAAGCAACACAGCGGCTAATGCTTGTATGTTTCGTAACCGTTTAATTCTGAAATCAGTGTCGTTTGTGTTGTGTTTTAGCTTGATAAAAGTAAGTCCGATAGCCCCAAGTCCAAAACTATATACCCCCAAATAACTAGCAAAGAGGTGCGCCACTGCGCCTATAACTAATAAAAAACCGGAGATTGTTAGTGTGATTTTTAGTGTTTTTGTAGAGAGCATGTTTTTTTCTTTTTTTTTGTAATTGTAAACAAAAAACGAGGTGTTTTAAGGTATCGATAAAGTCAATTTTTGCTAAGTAATTAGGCAATACAATGCCGTTTTTTTTTAGTAATTGCCGTTCCATTTATGGGACGAACAGAAAATTAAGGTGTTATTGGCTTTAGCCACATACTAAATGCACTACGGGTTAAATCAGCAAATGCTTACTCAATCAACAACGCATCTTCGTTGATGATAAATACCTCCTCGTTTTTTTTACGCATCAAGTGTTTTTCGCGCGACATCCGTTCCAAATTGTCTTTCATTGTATTAAGTTGATGTAATTCTTTACGCGCTTTGATAATATCTTTTTCGTATTGTGATTTTTCTTTTTCCAGTTGGGTAACACTTTTGTGCAGCTTAACTCGCTCAATAATGCTGTGTTTGCCGCAAAACATAAAGATAATAAATACAGTAAGGGTGATAGTGTATTTGTTGATGTAAGGCTTAATGAGCCTGTAAAATACTTTGATTTTTTCCATAATGCGGTTCGTGCTAGCGTATGCAAATGTACATAAAAAGTAATAAGGAAAAAAAGCCCCAGAGGCATGTTTTTACCCTTTTTATTTTTGTGTAAATAGCCAAAATAAGAATTTGGCATCGTTGCTACATAGTTATCAACAGCCCCTATTTTTTTTCATCAATTTACTTATATTTGCCTATCAAAATTTGTGTATGGATAATTTTATTGTTTCAGCTAGAAAATATAGACCTGCCACTTTTCAGTCGGTAGTAGGGCAAAATGCATTGGTTACAACCCTTAAAAATGCAATTGTTAGTAATCATTTAGCCCATGCTTATTTGTTTTGTGGGCCGCGTGGTGTAGGTAAAACAACTTGTGCCCGTATTTTTGCCAAAACGATTAATTGCCAAAACCTCTCGCCCGAGGGTGATGCTTGTAACGCATGTGAATCGTGCGTGTCGTATAACGGTCAACGCTCATTTAATATTCACGAATTAGATGCTGCCTCGAATAACGGTATAGATGAAATAAAAAACCTTATTGATCAGGTGCGCGTTCCTCCTCAAATAGGTAAGTATAGCGTATATATTATTGATGAGGTACACATGCTGTCTTCAAGTGCTTTTAATGCTTTTTTAAAAACATTGGAAGAGCCGCCTGCACACGCCATTTTTATTTTGGCAACCACAGAGAAGCATAAAATTATTCCAACCATTTTATCCCGTTGCCAAATTTACGATTTTAATCGAATTACCGTAGCCGATACCGTGGCACATTTGCAATTTGTAGCCTTACAAGAAAAAGTAACGGTAGCCCCCGAAGCATTAAATGTGATTGCGCAGAAAAGTGACGGCGGTATGCGTGATGCCTTGTCGATATTTGATCAGGTGGTTAGTTTTTGTGGAGATAATGTTACTTATGAAGCCGTTATTGAGAATTTAAATGTGCTCGATTACGATTATTATTTTCGTTTAGTGCATGCCTTTTTGGCTGCTGATGTGCCACAAGCTTTAGTGCTTTTTAATGAAATACTAAGCAAAGGTTTTGACGGAAATCACTTTGTAAGCGGGTTGAGTGCTCATTTACGCGATGTGTTGGTGTGTAAAGACCCACAAACGGTATATTTGTTGGAGGTTGGAGCTACCATTGGCGACTCGTATAAAAACCAAGCGTTACAATGCGACATTGTATTTTTATATAAGGCCTTGGAAATTGCTAACGAATGCGATTTGAACTACCGGCAAAGTAAAAACAAACGATTATTGATAGAGATTATGCTTATTCGATTGTGTCAACTCTCGGATAAAAAAAAAAATAGCATAGATGATACCGAATCGAATGTAAGGCTTGAGAAAATTTTTAACGCTGAATCAACTGTTCAAGCAGTTGCTCAAGCGGCAACTATTGAAGCTTCCAAAGGTCAACCAGCAACTATTCAACCTGCCGTTGCTACCCCGGTAGTACAAGTGCAACCACAAGTAACGGAATCAAAACAATCGGTGTTGCCTACCATGCCCAAAGGTATTTCGATAAAAAAAACAACAGCGAGCGAGCCGGAAAAAATTAGGGAGGAAATTATTGTCTCGAGCAGAAATACACCCTTTACACAAGACCAACTACATACAGCATGGAATGCCTTTGTTGATCAAATTCCCGATCAAATTCACCTGGCACGAACAATTATAGCAAACCAGCCCCTTTTAACTGAGAATACCTGTTTTGAAATTCGTGTGCAGAACTCTTTTCAGGCGAAGGAAATGAATGATATTCGCTCAAAATTACTTTCGTTTTTAGCCGAAAAACTTAGCAACGATTGTTTAGAAATGAAGCTAATAATAGAAGATGCCCCGGTAAGCGAGCATAGAGCATTATTAGCAAAAGAGAAGTTTGATTTGCTGATACAAAAAAATGAGCACCTCAAAAAAATGGTTTCCGAACTTGGGCTTGAAATAAGTTAGGGGTTTTGATAATTATTACAGCCATTGTTGCTGAAAAATTCTCCTTTTAAGTAAGAGAACCTTTGATAATAATGCTAAATATTGACTTCAATTGTCCAACTCAGAACCGATATGAAACAGTTTTTTTTAAGTATAATCACCTTAATTTTTTGTGTAAACAGTATGGCACAACTTACCAATAATCCGTTATTACAAAAGTACGCTACTCCTTTTGAAACTATCCCTTTTGATAAAATTACTATTGCGCATTATTTGCCGGCATTTAGAGAAGGAATTCGTTTGCATCAGCTTGAAATTGATGCAATTACAACCGATGCCCAAGCCCCAAGTTTTGAGAATACCATTGAAGGCTTAGAAAAATCGGGTAAGGTATTGAGTAAGGTGCAGCAGGCTTTTTATAATTTATTACATGCCGAAACTAGCGAAGCCATGGATAGCATTGCCGAAGAAATATCTCCGGAGGAAACGGCGCATGCCAATGCCATCTATTTAAATGCGGCGTTATTTGAACGGGTAAAAGCCGTTTACCAACAAAAGGAAAGTTTGTCGTTGAGTGCCGAGCAGGCTACCTTGTTGCAAAAAACATACGATGCTTTTGTGCAAAAAGGGGCAAATTTAACCGATGATGCCAAAGAAAAATACCGAACATACAGTCAGGCCTTAAGTTTAGCCAGCTTGCAATTTAGCCAGCACGTATTAAAAGAAACCAACAGTTACCGTTTGTTGATTACAGATAAATCGGAGTTGGAGGGATTGCCTGCCGATTTGTTGGATGCGGCCAACGCAAAAGCAGAAACCAAAGGGGAAAAAGGGTGGCTGTTCGATTTGTCGTACCCAAGCTATGTGCCTTTTATGAAATATGCTGATAATAGGCAATTACGCAAAGAACTATATATGGCATACAACAAAAAAGCGGTAGGCGGCGATAATGATAATCAAATGGTCGTGAGAGAGATAATTGACCTCCGATTAAAAATAGCTCAGTTGTTAGGCTTTGAAAACTATGCAGCCTATGCTTTGCATCATCGGATGGCAAAAAATGCTAGCAATGTTTATCAGCTATTAGACCAGCTCTTAGTGGCTTATAGTCCGAAGGCAACCCAAGAGCTAAACGCAGTACAAGCCTATGCTCACCAGATGGGTGCCGATTTTGATATAATGCCTTGGGATTGGAGCTATTATTCAGAAAAGCTAAAAGAAGCGGAATATAGTGTTAACGATGAGTTGTTAAAGCCTTATTTTGAATTGGAACAAGTAAAAAAAGGTGTTTTTGGTTTGGCTGATCGCTTGTATGGGCTTCGTTTCGAGAAAAACGAAGCGATACCTGTGTATAACCCAGAAGTTGAGGCTTTTGAAGTGTACGATGATAAGGGTAAATTTATGGCCATTTTATACACCGATTTTCATCCACGCGAAAGCAAAAGAAACGGCGCTTGGATGACAGAATTTAAAGGGCAATACACTGAAAATGGGGTAGATAGCAGACCGCATATTTCGATAGTGATGAATTTTACGCGACCAACGGCTTCGAAGCCTGCCTTGTTGAGTTTTGATGAGTTGCTTACTTTTTTACATGAGTTTGGGCATGCCTTGCATGGTATTCTATCCGAATGTACTTACGAGAGCCTTTCCGGTACAAATGTGTACCGCGATTTTGTAGAGTTGCCCTCGCAACTGATGGAAAATTGGGGAACAGAAAAAGAATATCTTGATGGTTTTGCCGTACATTATGAAACCGGCGAGCAAATTCCACAAGCATATATCGAAAAAATTAAGGCCTCAGAGAATTTTACTGTTGGTTACCAATGTTTGCGTCAGTTAAGCTTTGGGTATTTGGATATGGCTTGGCATACAATTGACCAACCGTATAGTGGAGATGTACGCGCTTTTGAAATAAATGCTTGGGCAAAAGCTCAACTCCTTCCTGCGGTGGATGGTATTTGTATGAGTACACAGTTTTCTCATATTTTTGCCGGTGGTTATGCTGCGGGGTATTATAGTTATAAATGGGCAGAAGTGCTTGACGCAGATGCATTTTTCGTTTTTAAAAAACAAGGAATTTTTGATAAAGAAACAGCTCAAAAATTCAGAAAAGAAGTGCTTTCCAAAGGCGGTACAGAAGACCCCATGGTTTTATACAAACGGTTTAGGGGGCAAGAGCCGGCTATCGATGCCTTGCTTATTCGCACTGGTGTAAAATAATTTTTTGCTTTTTTTAGTAAAAAAAACCTTAAAACTAGGGGAAAAATTCAATTAGTAAATGCAACAGTTTTGATTTTTCTCTCTTTCCTTCATGCAGCGTAGCGAAATGAAGGAAAGAGAGAAAAGCTCTAAAGCATTTTCTCTCTTAAAGTAAAAGTTCAATCTTTGTTTTCGTCTAAAAAAATAGA
>CAMDGD010000019.1 GCA_945897785.1 Paludibacter jiangxiensis | reverse complement strand
TATTTGAACAAAAAAGACGAGTAGAAAAAGGCTGGTTTCCGAAGAAAGGAGATTAGCTTCTTTTTTATTTTTTATTGCTGTAATGCCTTTAAAGTCTTATATTTTTACTATTTTTGCCAAATTTATTTTCGTAAAACTACTTTATTATGGCACAATTTCTTCCCGAAGCATCACGCACATTTAGTGAATACCTATTAATACCCGGGTTAACAACAAAAGAATGTGTACCCAACAAGGTGTCTTTACATACTCCTTTGGTGAAATTTTCTAAAGGAGAGGAGTCATCAATCCAAATAAATATTCCCTTTGTTTCGGCCATTATGCAGTCTGTTTCAGACTCGAACATGGCTATTGCTTTAGCGAAAAATGGAGGTTTATCCTTTGTTTTTGGTTCGCAAACTATCGAAAGTCAGGTAGAAATGGTTCGAAAAGTTAAGAATTATAAGTCGGGTTTTGTAACAAGTAATGCGAACCTAACACCTGAAAGTACGTTGGCAGATGTAATAGCATTGAAAGAAAGAACTGGCTTTTCTACCATTGGAATTACAGATGATGGTAGCTCAAACGGAAAACTGTTAGGTATTGTTACCGGACGCGATTATAGGGCTACCCGTGATTTGCCAACAAAAAAGGTGAAAGAATTTATGACTCCCTTTGATAAACTTATATGTGGCGAGCAGGGAATAAGCTTAAACGAAGCCAATGATATTATTTGGAATCATAAATTAAATGCTTTACCTATAATAGACAAAAATAAAAATTTGTGCTTTTTTGTATTCAGAAAAGATTATGAAAGTCACAAAGAGTACCCCAATGAAGTCTCGGACGAACGGAAAAGACTAATTGTAGGTGCCGGTATTAATACCCATGATTACAGAGAGCGAATACCACAATTGGTAGAGGCTGGAGTAGATGTATTATGCATAGATTCCTCCGACGGTTTTTCTGTTTGGCAAAAAGAAACCCTCGATTATGTTCGTGCTACTTATGGACATACCCTAAAAATTGGCGCCGGAAATGTTGTTGATGCAGCCGGTTTTTTGTACTTAGCCGAAGCCGGAGCAGATTTTATAAAAGTAGGCGTTGGCGGTGGTTCTATTTGTATTACTCGCGAACAGAAGGGAATTGGTCGCGGACAAGCAACCGCTTTGATTGAAGTAGCCGAAGCTCGTGATGCTTATTTTAAAAAAACAGGCGTTTACATTCCTATATGCTCTGATGGCGGTATTGTGCAAGATTATCATATGGTATTAGCTTTATCTATGGGAGCCGATTTTATTATGATGGGTCGCTATTTTGCTCGTTTCGACGAGAGCCCTACACGCAAAATGATGGTTGGCGGTAATTACGTAAAAGAATATTGGGGCGAAGGATCTAACCGTGCTCGCAACTGGCAACGGTATGATATGGGTGACAATGACGGACTAAAATTTGAAGAAGGCGTTGATAGTTTTGTACCGTATGCCGGAAAGCTAAAAGACAATATGGATTTAACTATCGGAAAAATTAAATCGACAATGTGCAGTTGTGGCGTAACCAATCTTAACGACCTTAAGGCACATGCAAAAATCACTTTAGTATCATCAACCAGTATTATTGAAGGTGGTGCACATGATGTTATTGTAAAAGAGTAAAAGATAGTTGTCTTGATATGGATAAAAAAAGGAGAAGCATAAAACTTCTCCTTTTTTGTTTAACTATTGCCGATTTGTTATATTCGTTCGTAATTGACAAATGAAAAATCATAAGGACAGTCATCGGATGCCTTATGATCTTCTCTAAATACCTCTTTCCATTGTGTATAATCAATATCAGGAAAAAAAGTATCGCCTTCCATGTCTTGATGAATTAAGGTAAGGTACATCTTATCTGCTATATTGATGGTTTGTTTGTATATAGAACCTCCTCCTATAATAAAAACCTCATCTTCTTTACCTGCTAATTCCAAGGCATCTTCAACTGAGTCAGCCGGAAAACAACCATCAACAATATGTTCCGGAAGGGTTGTGATAATAATGTTTTTTCGATTTGGCAAAGGTCTTTTGGGTAAAGATTCGAATGTATGACGCCCCATAATAACAGCATGATTTGTTGTTAGTTCTTTGAACCTTTTTAAATCACCCGGGATGTGACATAAAAGCCCATTGTTTTTTCCAATAGCCTGATTTTTAGCCACCGCCGCAATAATTGAAGTTTTACACATAATACAATATAATAAATGAATAATTAAAAATTAAAGGTAACTTGAAAGACGATTTCGCAGTATAAGAAATTGCATTTCTAAACAAAGTTTAACATTTATAAAACACGCATTAAATAGATACATCCCCTTTAATGTGTGGATGAGCATCGTAGTTTTGTAAATCAAAATCAGCATATTCAAAATCGAAGATTGATTTTTTATTCGGATTAATATGCATTTTGGGTAAGTTCAAGGTATTTCTACTTAGTTGAAGCTTAACTTGTTCTATATGGTTTAGGTAGATATGAGCATCGCCAAGGGTATGAATAAAATCGCCAGCCTGTAAGTTAGTTACTTGAGCTACCATTTGTAACAATAATGCATAGGAAGCAATATTAAAAGGAACTCCCAAAAAAACATCGGCACTTCGTTGGTATAACTGCAAACTTACTTTACCATTTGCCACATAGAATTGAAAAAAAGCATGACAAGGAGGGAGGTTCATATTTGGCAAATCGGCAACATTCCATGAACTTACAATCATTCTTCGTGAATCAGGATTTTGTTTTATTGTATTGATAACTTCGGTTAGTTGATCAATTGAGCCACCTGTATAATCGGGCCATGAACGCCACTGATAACCATATATATGACCAAGATCACCGTTTTCATCAGCCCATTCGTTCCAAATGCGCACCCCATTATCTTGTAAATACTTTGTGTTAGTATCACCTTGAATAAACCACAATAATTCGTAAATTATCGATTTTAAATGAAGTTTCTTAGTCGTAAGCACAGGGAAACCCTCACTTAAATTAAATCGCATTTGATGTCCAAATACACTAATAGTACCAGTTCCGGTACGATCTTCTTTTTTTTGTCCTTCGGTAAGAATTCGTTGTAAAAGATCTAAATATTGTTGCATGGCGAGTGTTTTATGAAAATTACTATCGATTTCTATTATAAGAAATAAGCAAATCTATTGATAAAAAATTAATACATCTTATAAGTAGTTTTAAGTACCATAAACTCGGTACGACGGTTGATCTTATTGGCAATCTCTTTTTGTGGTTCAGTAAGTTTTAATATAAACGGTTCGTTTAATACATCCCCTTCTTTCATAAAATCGTGTAGTAGAGCCATTTCAGCATCTACAACAACCGGTTTCGATTTGCCATAGCCCTTGGCATCAAGTCGTTCTCTTTCAATGCCTGAAGATACTAAGAACTCAACCACCGATTCTGCTCGTTTGGTTGATAAAATAGCATTCGATTCAGTTGTACCAACCATATCGGTATGTGCGCCAATTTCTATAGTGATATGTGGATTATCTTCTAGCATTTTAACCAATCCTTTTAAAGCCTCTTCGGATTGAGGGGAGAGAGTAAACTTTCCAAATTCGTAAAAGATATTGTCGATATTAACAGGTTTTCCTATTGCAGCAAGTCTAAAGTTCAGATTTGTTATTTTGGTGTTTTTACTGTCAAAAGTAGCAATATTATTTTTTTCGTTAATATGTCCACGAGCTGTAGCTTGCATAATATAATTAACTTCTTTTTCAAGCTTGTATGAGTACGAACCATCTTTTTTTACCCTTATTTTGGCATTAGAACCATTATCGCCAATTATTCGGATAATTGCATCAGATATAGGCTCTTTATTACTATCAATTACTTTACCTTCAACCGTGTACTCAACAACTGGAACCTCAAAGGAATAAATTTTATCGTACCCTTTAGGTTCATTTCGGTTAGATGAAAAATAACCGTTATCGGTATTTCCTTTAAAACTAATACCAAAATCATCCTCGCTAGAGTTGATAGGCATGAGCATATTCTTCACCGTCCAGGCAAGCGTATCTGCATAGTTGTTTTCTATTATGTTGGCTTTAAAGATATCTAATCCACCAAAACCCGGTAATCCATTCGATGAAAAATACAAGGAGCCATCGCTCTTAAACGAAGGAAACATTTCGTCTCCTGAAGTGTTTACATCACTACCTAAGTTCTCCGGCGGACCCCATTCTGCATCATTAATACGCATTGAGCGCCATAGGTCTTTGCCTCCAAAACCGCCACGCATATCCGAAACAAAATACAGATACCGATTATCGGGCGAGATAGCTGGATGCGCAACCGACTTTGAGCTATCGTTGATGATAGTGATTTTTTTTGGCTCTGTCCATTCGCCACCCACCCGTTGAGAATAATAGATTTCGGCACCTAAACTTACTCCCGGAACATAGCGTGCACGAGTAAAAAACATCGTTTTACCGTCGGAAGAGAAACAGCAACAACCCTCGTCAAATTCAGTATTAATCTCTTCTCCTAAAGGAATAGGCTTCTCCCATTTGCCGGAAATATTCTTTTTTGCAATAAATATATCGTTGTTTCTTAGTCCCGTGATTTTACTTGTTTTGTTTCCTGTTGCAGGATTTTCGCGCGATGAACTGAAATAAACGGTACTGCCGTCTTCGTCAACTACAGGACAAAATTCGCTTCGTCTGGAATTTAGTTCACTGGCAACTTTTACCACAAAAGGACTTTTTGCCTTTTCCCATTTTTTAGCGTTTTCTGAAGAAAAGATGCCGTTTTTTGCCCAATCATTTTCGGCATCGTAGCTTAAAAATTTCTGGTATAAATTCCGGGCTTCACTGTACCGTTTAGTTTTTCGTAGCACCTCGCCGTAGTAAAGATATGCAGTACTGTCGGCAATGTTTCCACGAAGGGCTTTGCGATATGCTCCCTCAGCCTTAACATTTAGATTGATTAAACGATAGCAGTTACCCATTTTTGCCGAAACATCAGCAATAAGGTCTTTTTCTTTAAGGGGAATTCTAGGTAAAATTCTTTTGTAAATAACAGCAGCAGTTGCATATTCGCCAATCTCATATTTCATGTCAGCCTTTTTTAAGCGACGAGAAAGGCTGCAGGAAGAAAGCGCCAACATGCTGAGTAATAGTGTAATTAATATGAGTATTCTAATTCGCATTGAAATATCGTTTTTCTACCGGCAACAAAGATACTTTTTTTTACCGAAAAATTCAGGACCAATATTATGAGGGATAAAAATTGTTAATCAATCCACATTAAATCAGCAATGATGTTATCTGAAATCAAAAACCCATCAAGTGTTAAACGGAGAGAGTTTCCTGAAACGGCTAACAAACCATTATTAATATATCTAAGGGATTGATTCTTTAATAATTGCATCCTTTCTTGTCCAAAATGTTGCACGAGAAACTCTATTGATATGCCTTGATTTGTTCGTAAAGCTGTAAGCAAATATTCGTTATACTTTTCTTTTTCAGTTAAAGTTTCTAGGGTAGCGATTTCTGTATTATGCTTTATGCCATTAAGGTAAGTATTTAGATTGGACACATTCCATTTTCTGGTACTTCCATTATAGGAGTGCGCCGCTGGACCCAGACCTAAATAATGCTTTCCTGCCCAATAAGCACTATTGTGTTTGGATTCGAAACCAGGAAGTGCAAAGTTTGATATTTCATAAGCAATATACCCTGCCTTTGTAAGTTTATTATGCAACATTTTGTACATTTCTCGAGCTGTTTCTTCATTAATTTCTGAAATTTCATGTCGAATCAGTTGCTGATACAACGCAGTGCTTTTTTCGTAAGAAAGCAGGTATGCTGAAATATGTTTAGGTCTGATAGACAGTAGTTTATCTATGCTTGTTGATAAGTTGTTGGTAAGTTGCGAAGGGTATCCATAAATTAAATCAACACTAATATTCTCAAAACCATGTTGTTGACAAAGACTAACGGCTTCCAAGGCTTGAATTGCGGAATGTCTTCTGTTGATAAGTTTGAGTTCTTTGTTGATAAAACTCTGAATTCCGATACTAATTCTATTAAAAGGAAAGCGCTTTAGCAGTTGAATATAGTCGATAGACAAATCATCCGGATTTGCCTCCAAGGTAATCTCAGCCTTATTGCTGATATTGTATAATTTTGATAGTTGTTCAAAAAGAGCAATAAAATGCTTTTCTTTCAAAAGGGAAGGCGTTCCACCACCAAAATAGATGGTTTCGATAGTTTCGTTAACAATATAAGGCATCTGTGTACACATTTCCTTACAAATGGCATTAACCAACTCATCCAAAAGAGATAAATTAGTGGTAGAGTAGAAGTTGCAATAAGTACATCGGCTTTTGCAAAATGGAATATGTATGTAAATTCCAGCCATGGATTGTATTATATGTAATAAAACAAAAAAAGGATGCCGTGATGACATCCTTTTTATTGTCGGGGTAGCGGGATTCGAACCCACGACCCCCTGCTCCCAAAGCAGGTGCGCTAACCGGACTGCGCTACACCCCGTGTAAATCGGATGCAAAAGTAATCACTTTTTTGTTACAACCAAATATTTTTGAGCTATTTTTGTAAAAACAATTCTGAAGATCACTACATCGGATATAAAGCATTATACTTGCAAGAGACTATTGTTGTAAACCAAAATCATCGTTAAAACTCAATGTATCTACTATGAACAGTGCCAATCAAAACAGTTTTATTAGTAATAAAATTGACCCTCAAATTATTGTAATCTTTGGATCAAATGGAGATTTATGCAAACGAAAGCTTATGCCGGCGCTTTTTGAGCTATATGTTGATAATCTTTTGCCACAAGAGTTTGCTGTTTTAGGAATAGGAAGTAAGGCTGTTGATGACATGAGCTTTAGAGATAGTGTTGACGAGATGCTTCGTAAGTCAAAAAAAATTAGCAATGCTTTAATGGAAGAAAAAGCAGCCGCTTTTATTCAGAAAACATACTATCAGCGAGTTAATAATCAACAGAAAGATGATTTTGAACTACTCAAGCAACGATTAAACGGTTTAGCCGATACCTTGCAAATACCCCATAATTATATCTACTATTATTCCATTCCACCTTTTTTATACGATACAGTTTCGACAAATCTATATGCTTATGGATTAACAAAAGAAGCCCATGGATGGAAAAGAGTGATTGTAGAAAAACCCTTTGGCTATAGCTATCAAACAGCTTTAGACCTTGACAGCAAGTTGCATCAAGCATACAAAGAAGCACAGATTTTTAGAATAGATCACTACTTAGGTAAGGAAACGGTACAAAATATTACCGTTACTCGTTTTGCAAATAGTTTTTTTGAACCCTTATGGAACCGAAAATATATAGAAAAAGTTGAGATAATATCTGCCGAAGACATTGGAGTAGGCAGTCGTGGAGGATATTACGATACTTCGGGTGCCATTCGTGATATGATACAAAACCATTTGTTGCAACTATTAGCCGTTGTAGCTATGGAACCTCCGGTTAACTTTGACCCGGAATCAATACACGAAGAAAAGGCTAAAGTTTTTAGGGCATTGCGACCAATAGCCACTCAAGAAGTAAAAAACTATGTGGTTAGAGGACAATACCAAGAAACAGTAGTAAACGGAGAGATAATTAAAGGCTATTTACAAGAAGAGGGTGTGCCGGAAAATTCGAAAACAGAAACCTTTTGTGCTTTAAAACTTTTTATCGATAACTGGCGATGGAGCGATGTCCCTTTTTATTTAAGTACAGGAAAACAGTTGCCGGAAAGAGTAACTGAAGTTGTTTTACATTTAAAACCAGCACCATTGCAGCTTTTTAAACAGCGTTGTTTAGAAAAATCGGCTAATATGATTATTCTTCGCATTCAGCCCAACGAAAGTGTAAGTATTTGTTTTGGTATGAAAAAACCCGGAGGCGGATATAAAGTACAAAATGTATTGATGAATTTTAACTATGCCAACCTTAGTGAATCAAAAATACCCGAAGCTTATGAGCGTTTGTTGTTAGATTGCATGCTTGGCGATTCAACCCTATACCCCCGTACAGATGCCTTAATGCTTAGTTGGAAGTTTATCGACCCCATTTTGGATGCCTTTAAAAATGAAGTAGATTTGCCCTTGTATTTGTACGACTGTGGTAGCTGGGGGCCTGTAGCAGCTGAAGCTCTATATGGAAACAAACTGGTAAAATGGAGTCCAATATTTAAACCAAAGAATGATGACGCAAGCTAACTTACACATTTTTTCAACAAACGAACAAACAGCAGAAGCATTAGCTTTACAGCTATACACGATGGCTGTAGAAAAACAAAAACTTAAACAACAGCTTTTTATTGCTATATCGGGAGGAAGCACCCCAAATTTGTTATTCGCAATTCTCGTTAATAAATACCAAAAAATTATGCCCTGGGGTGTATTTAGGTTTTATTGGGTAGATGAACGGTGTGTTCCTATTGGTGATACCGAAAGTAATTATGGCACGGCAAAGGCACTACTGTTCGATTATATTGCTTTATCAGAAACACAAATAGAACGGATTCGTGGCGAAAATAATCCTGCCGATGAAGCTGTTCGATATGCACAACTAATTAATAATCAGTTACCTAAAAAAGATGGTATACCCACCTTCGACTTAATTGTATTGGGAATGGGTGATGACGGTCATACTGCTAGTATCTTTCCAAATCAACAGGATATAATGCAATCGAGAAAACTTTGTGAACCATCAGAACATCCTATAACTGGGCAGAAACGAATTACGCTAACCCTTAAAACCATTTGTAACAGTAAGCATATTGTCTTGCTTGTAACCGGAAGCAGTAAAGCAAAAAAACTTGTAGAACTCGTTCATCTTTCGCCAGCATCAGCGAACTATCCGGTAACTAAAATACTAGATACGAAGGGAGCATTGGACTATTATTTTGACAAAGAAGCCGCACAATTACTTAATTACTAGTATTTTTATATATTTGTGTTTTAAAAAACAATATCTTTCAATGAAAAAAATTACCGTACACGATATTTGTCATGCAATAGAAGCATTAGCTCCATTAGCGCTGCAAGAAAGTTACGACAATTCAGGATTACTTATTGGCAAACGAACAATGGAAGTAAGTGGTGCTTTACTAACCATTGATATTACCGAAGAAATTATACAAGAGGCGTTGGATAAATCGTGCAATATGATTGTGTCGCACCATCCCTTAGTATTTAAAGGATTAAAATCAGTTACCGGACGCAATGCTGTTGAACGATGTGTTATATTAGCCATAGAAAATAAAATTGCCATTTACGCTGCTCATACTAATTTGGACTGTGCAAAGGGTGGTGTTAGCTTCCGAATGGCAGAAAAGATTGGCTTACTAAACACCCGCGTGTTGCAAACCAAAACAGATGCTTTAGTTAAACTTATTGCCTTTGTGCCAACTGCTTATGCAGACAAACTGCGTATGGCTATATTTGAGGCTGGCGGCGGACAAATAGGCAACTATGATTGCTGTAGTTATAGTACGGCAGGCGAAGGTACTTTTCGTGCCGGAGACGCTACAAAACCATTTGTAGGTAATATTGGCAAGTTGCATACAGAAGCAGAACAACGGGTAGAAATTATTATACCTGCATACCTTAAAGCAAAAGTCACTAAAGCGTTACTAGACAATCATCCGTACGAAGAGCCGGCTTTTGATTTTATTGCCTTAGCAAATACATGGAGTGGTGTGGGTTACGGTATGATTGGCGATTTGCCCGAAGAGCTTGATGAAAATGCCTTCTTGCTGAAACTTAAAACTATTTTTGGTTCACAACGAATAAAACATACCGCACTATTGGGTAAGAAAGTGCGCCGAGTAGCTTTATGTGGCGGTAGTGGTGCCGATTTACTTTCGTTGGCTATAGCCTCAAATGCTGATGTATATATTTCTGCCGACTTCAAATACCACGATTATTTTTTAGCCGAAGGTAAGCTGCTAATAGCCGATATTGGCCATTTTGAATCAGAACAATATACAAAAGAGATAATTTTTGACCAACTAACAAAAAAATTACCTAAATTTGCACTCCTATTTTCAGAGATTAATACAAATCCGATAAATTATTTTTAAATGCATATGGAAAAAGCAACAGAAACTAAGGAAATTTCTATTGAGGAAAAATTAAAAGCGTTGTACGAATTACAATTAGTTGCTTCAGAGATAGATAAGATTAAAATACTACGGGGTGAGTTGCCTTTAGAGGTACAAGATCTTGAAGATGAAATAGCCGGTCTGGATACTCGTATAGTAAAAAATAAAGCAGATATTGCTCAAGTTGATGCTGAAATTGCCGGAAAGAAAATTGAGATAGATGAAGCTAAAATGCTTATAGTAAAGTACGAAGAGCAACAAAATAATGTCAGAAATAATAGAGAATTTGATTTTTTATCTAAAGAAATTGAATTTAAAAAATTGGAAATCGAACTTGCAGAAAAGAAAATAGGTGAGTTTACGGCTAGTGCAAAACAGAAAAAAGAAGAATTGGAGCAGGCTGTGGTTTTTATAGATGAAAGAAAAGATGATCTTACCGCAAAAAAGGCAGAGCTAGACGAGATTGTTTCTGAAACAAAGCAAGAAGAAGAAAAGATGCGCGAACGAGCTAAAGCCATTGAAGAGCTTATTGAACCTCGCTTATTAACTGCATTTAAAAGAATCCGTAAAAATGCACGTAATGGCTTAGCAGTTGTTTATGTGCAACGAGATGCTTGTGGAGGTTGTTTTAATAAGATTCCGGCACAAAGACAATTGGATATCCGTTTACGCAAAAAAATTATTGTTTGCGAATATTGTGGACGCATTTTAGTTGATAGCGAATTAGCAGGTATCGAAAAACAATAGATTTATTTTCCAATATAGGAGAGAGGCAGTCTGATTAAATTCAGACTGCCTTTTTTTTATAGTATTTGTACAAATTTCTACCCATAGTAACAAATAGCTTACTCTAGAAGGCTTAATTTTCATGTAACTCCTTTATAATCATTTAAATAAGCCAATATTTTAGTATTCTTACTAAACTACATCTGTAAGGATAGATTCAAATTATAGTTTGTAGCCTAAATCAGTTCATTCTAATTACAGATGTAATTAATCATTCATTAATACAGTACAATTATCACATGATTACTATTGTAACTATACTATTTTATCAAGCAATACAACAAAATATATTTACTTATGTAACTTGTTTACAAATAGATAATTATACTTTTGTAATCAAGCAAAGGTGCTTTGTTTTTGTTGTATAAATACTTGTAAATCAGAAATATAAATGTTAATGTTAAAGTAGAGGTTTAATCAATTAATAGAATAGTCCCTCATTTGTTAACACTTGACCTGTTATTGTGTTAAATACATAACTACAACACTTTAATTCAATTATTTATATATGTTATTTAAAGTAATAATATATATATAACAATAATACCTTTATTGGTAATTTTAGGGGCATATAAACAAGTAATTGCTTAGTTAAGCATTTTGTATTATATCTGTTTATAAATACTATAGTACTGTACGTATAGGCTATCCATACTTGTTTTCAGATTATCTGCCCTGCTATTACTTGATACAATTGTTAACTTTCGATACGAATACAATTGTAACAATTAAAGATTACATATGTATTTAAATTTCAGTGTTGATATGTTTGCATATGTAATTTTTCTTGTTTACATTTGCAATCAATAATTATATCATTTTTTATGGAGAATTCTATCAAAAATCGTATTCAGAAATTAATGGAGTTAGAACAATTGAATCCTGCTTCATTTGCAAAAGCAATTCAAGTAAACCCGTCGGCTATTTCTCATATTTTAAACGATAGAAATAAACCCAGTACTGATATCATTATTAAAATTCTTAATACATATCGATTAGTGAATGCAGATTGGCTTATTTTAGGGATAGGTTCTATGTATCGAAATGAAATAAGCAAACCGGCAGTTTCAAGTCAAACTACATCACTCTTTGATACTGTTCTTGACGCTCCAGTTTCAGTGGTTCAATCGGACTCTCCGGCAGTATATGTATCATCTTCAAAGGGTATGCAAGAAATACCTGCTAATGAAGTACTTATTGAGCCTGAAAAAAATAGCGCATCTATTAAAATGCTCAAAAAAATTATTGTTTATTATTCAGATAATAGTTTTGAGGAGTTTCTTTCTACTACTACTTAGCCTTTTTTACGGCATTTTTTTTCTTCCTCGTTTTTTTCTGCCCTAAATGCCTATCTTTGTCTTTCAAATAATAATTCGATGAAAAAATACATGTCTGATTTGATTGTTACAGCTAATACTCCGCTTAATAATCAGTATTTTTTGCTTAAACTAACGTCAAAAGAGACCTTACCAGCAATGCTCCCCGGACAATTTGTAGAGGTGTTAATTGACGATTGTAGCAATGTTTTTTTGCGCCGACCATTATCCGTACATTTTGTAGACAAAACAAGTAACGAGCTATGGCTTTTGGTGCAGCGTATTGGAAAAGGTACCGAAAAAATGAGCACCTGGCAAGCTGGCCAACTGGTCAATGTGTTGTATCCGCTTGGCAATTCCTTTTCTGTTCCAGAGAAGCAATCTTCTGTACTTTTAATTGGTGGTGGCGTTGGGGTAGCTCCTTTATTACTATTAGGTGATTATCTTAAAAACAAGGCTATTGTTCCTGTTTTTTTGCTTGGAGCAAGAAGTAAATCAGATTTATTGATGCTTGAGGAATTTGCCAAATACGGTACTGTTTATACTACGACTGAAGATGGTACGTATGGTGAAAAGGGCTTTGTTACTCAGCATTCCATCTTACAACAAAAATTTGATAAAATCTATACTTGTGGTCCAACACCAATGATGAAAGCCGTTGCGGCTTATAGTTTAAAAAACAACATTTCGTGCGAAGCTTCGCTCGAAAACACTATGGCTTGCGGTATTGGCGTTTGTTTGTGTTGTGTACAAGATACTACAGATGGGCATCGTTGTGTATGTACTGACGGTCCGGTTTTTAACATAAAAGATTTAAAATGGCAGATTTAACGACTATGCTAGGCAGTTTACAATTAAAAAATCCGGTAATGACTGCATCCGGAACTTTTGGCTACGGTGATGAGTTTGCCGATTTTATTGATATTGCTGCTATTGGTGGTATCATTGTAAAAGGCACTACACTGCATCATCGCGAAGGAAATGCTTATCCTCGAATGGCAGAAACGGCCTCTGGAATGATAAATGCTGTTGGCTTACAAAACAAAGGGGTTGATTATTTTATTGAGCATATTTATCCCAAAACTAGTGCTATTGATACGGCTGTATTGGTAAATGTTTCTGGATCAACCATTGATGATTATGTAGCTACTGCCGAAAAAATAGCCGACCTAGAACATATTCCGGCTATTGAGTTAAATATTTCTTGTCCGAATGTAAAACAAGGAGGAATGGCTTTTGGTACATGTGCTGCTTCTGCCTACGAAGTAGTCGATGCAGTGCGAAAGGTGTACCCCAAACACTTAATGGTTAAATTGTCGCCTAATGTTACAGACATTACCGAGATAGCTCGTGCTGCAGAAGGAGCAGGGGCCGATTCTGTTTCGCTAATTAATACGCTGTTGGGTATGGCAATAAATGCCAATACTAGAAAACCGGTACTTTCTACCGTTACCGGAGGCTTATCCGGACCCTGCGTTAAACCAATCGCTTTACGCATGGTTTGGCAAGTATCGCGTGCAGTTTCGATACCTGTTGTTGGCTTAGGAGGGATAATGAATGCTACTGATGCCATTGAATTTTTTCTGGCCGGGGCTACAGCTATACAAATTGGCACGGCTAATTTTATTGATCCAACTACAACTGTAAAGGTAATAGATGGGATAACATCTTACTTGGATGCTAATGGTTATAAATCGATTACTGATATTATCGGAAAGCTAGAAGTTTAGTATATAATACAACTGTAAAATGAAAAAAATCGGACTTATTCTACTGTTTACAGTTGTATATTTATCATCCTTGCATACTAAATCCTATTTATCTGTTAATGAGTCAAATAGGGTTTGCGAAGAGAGTAGTAGTGAATTTGTAGATATTCTATTCGCAGGAGATGTAATGGGACATATGCCTCAAGTGCGGGTTGCGTATAATAAAGAACGAAATGAATACGATTTTAGACCCTGTTTTCAGTATTTGAAACCCTACATTGAATCAGCTGACCTTGCTGTTGCTAATCTCGAAGTTTCTTTAGCCGGAGAACCATATAGCGGTTATCCGAATTTTTCTTCACCTGATGCATTATTTGACGGATTGGTTTGGGCGGGCTTTGATGTAGTTTTATTGGCTAATAATCATGTGGCGGATAAAGGCCGAAGGGGTATAACAAAAACCATCCAAACCATAGAGAAACAAGCTCAATATGCAGGTGTGTATGCCGATGCTGCTGCACGAGATTCGTTGTATCCACTTATTATCAATATAAAGGGAGTGCAAATTGCCTTGTTAAATTGCACTTACGGTACCAATTTTAATCCGGTTTATCTCCCGCAAATGGTCAATCTAATTGATACCGTGCAAATTAAACAAGATGTATTGAAAGCTCAGAAACAACATGCCGATTTACTCATAATGAACATTCATTGGGGAGACGAGTATAAGGTTAATGCCAATGATTATCAAGCTAAATTGGCCCGTTTTTTTGCACGCATTGGTATCGATTTAGTTGTTGGGAGCCACCCACATGTAGTGCAGAATTTCGAATATATCAATACAAACGATAGCACAAAAATGCCTGTATATTACTCTTTAGGGAATTTTGTTTCTAATCAACGAAAAAGAAATACCAATGGAGGAATCATGGCAAAAGTAACCGTAAATGTAAATACGCGAAGTATAGTAACCTGTGGATATTTACCGTTTTATGTGCACAAAGGAGAAATAGAGGAGAAATTTCAATACTATTTATTGCCTACAGTTGATTATCTTTCGAAGAAGTTGAAAATTACTCTCCCTGCAAAAGAAGATTCTTTGCTGATGCTTTTTGATACGGATACAAAAAAAAGATTGCATAACTTACCCATTGTAAGGTAAAACCATTTACTGTTCATTCAGGTTTTCCATTATTTCTCCTAAATAGAGTAGTATTTCTTCTTTACCCACTTGTTTTTCGGAGGAGGTAACAAAAATTGGTGGCAGCTCATCCCAAATCTCGTTTAATTTTTCTTTATACGCCGTCAAATTTACTTCCACCGCTTTTTTCGATAGTTTATCAATTTTTGTAAAAACGATAGAAAAAGGGATGCCGTTTTCACCCAGCCAGTTTATAAAATCTAAATCAATTTTTTGTGGTTCTAATCGGCTGTCAATCAATAAAAAAAGATTAATTAACTGTTCTCTTTTGAGGATATATGATTCAATCATTTCGCGCATTTTATGGCGATAATCCTTACTTATTTTTGCATATCCATAGCCCGGTAAATCAACTAAATGCCAATTATCATTTATAAGAAAATGATTTATTAAAAGCGTTTTTCCGGGTTTTGATGAGGTCATAGCCAAATCTTTTTTTCCTACAAGCATATTGATTAATGACGACTTGCCCACATTTGATCTGCCAATAAAGCCAAATTCAGGTAGGTTAGACGAAGGACATTTACTAACATCCGTATTACTAATGACAAAGTTGGCTGTTTTAATTTGCATAATTATTTTGTTATATGTAGTTTACTATTGGTAACAAAGCGTTTCTTTGAGGAAATAAACCATAGTCCGATAAAACAGACACCACCGTTGATAATTAACAATTCTGCTCCAGAGTGGTAGTTATAGTAATAACTCAATACATACTCTAATAAGCCTATCAGTAGCGGTGCAGCTATAGCAATTACAGGAATATATGTATCGACCGGTTTGAACGAAGTAAATAAACCAAAAGCAAAAAGACCCAACAAAGGACCGTAGGTGTATGATGCTATTTTATAAATTATTGTAATAATACTTTCGGTATTTCCTAAGGCATATATAAGTATAATAACACAGGCAAAAACGGCAGAAAACACTATATGTACGAGCATGCGGTGTTTTTTTGCTGCGGCAGTATTTTCTTTTTTAACGCCCAAGATATCTACAGAGAAAGAGGTTGTTAGAGAGGCTAGGGCAGAATCGGCACTCGAAAAAGCTGCAGCAATAATGCCTATAAAAAAGAATACCGTAACAGCTTGACCTAAATATCCGTTTGCAAACAATGGAAGCAAGGCATCCGGATTTTGGGGTAAATCGATGCCCTTTTGTTTGGCAAGCAACAACAACATGGCGCCAATAAATAGAAAAAGCAGGTTGATGGGGATAAACATAAACCCGTAACTATACATATTCTTTTTGGCTTCGTGAATATTTTTACACGACAGGTTCTTTTGCATCATATCTTGATCCAATCCTGTCATTACAATCGTTATAAATACCCCACTAAAAAATTGTTTGAAAAAATGCTGATCGCTAATCCAATCATCAAATTCAAATACCTTCGTCCATGTTTGCTCTTGCAATTGTACCAACAAGGAATCGAGTGGTAGGGCTAAGTTTCGATACACAGCAAATACAATTAAGACTAGGGCGGTTAGTAAAAATAAGGTTTGCAAAGCATCGGTCCAGATAATGGTTTTTATTCCTCCTCGATGGGTATATAACCAAATGAAAAAGATTAATACGCTAACACCTAACTCAAAGGGAATGCCCCAAGCTTTAAAAACAAAGGTTTGGAGCAAAATGGCAACCACATACAAACGAGCAGCGGCGCCAATGAGTTTTGATAGTAAAAAGAAGGATGCTCCCGTTTTATAGGCTTTATTACCAAATCGTTTTTGAAGATAGGTATAAATACTGGTAAGGTTTAAACGGTAGTAAAGGGGTAATAACACACCGGCAATAAGTAAATAGCCAACAAAAAACCCCAATACCATTTGCATGTAACCAAACTGACTATGTTGCACCATACCCGGTACAGAAATAAAAGTAACGCCTGAAATCGAAGTGCCAATCATTCCGAAGGCGACAATATACCAGGGTGATTTACGATTTCCTAAGAAAAAGGCCTCGTTATTCGATTTTTTTCCTGTAAAATAGGATATCAGTAACAGTAAGCTAAAATAAGCCAGTATAAAGAGAAGGATATTTAATTCAGACATAAAAACAAGTTGGGTTGGCTATAGTTGTATACATCAACTGTAAGTAAAAATAAACGGTATTTTGTTGCAAATGTATCGAAAACAATCCAAATCTTTCAATTCCATAAGACAGTTATATCAACTATTTGCCATTTAATTTTAACTTTGCAATAAAAATAAGCTAAAAATGTTTCACCAACAATACCCTTCTATTTTACTCGAAAATGCGGTAAGCGAATTTGCTAAACTTCCTGGTATAGGACGAAAGACTGCTCTTCGATTGGTATTGCATCTGCTTAAGCAAGATGAGAATGATGTTGATTTATTTGGAAACACCATTATTCGCTTAAAAAAAGAAATAAAACAATGTTCTATATGTCATAATATTTCCGACTCGGATTGTTGTGAAATATGTAGTGATAACCGAAGAGACAGTCAGGTAATATGTGTGGTGGAGAGTATTAAAGATGTTATGTCTATTGAAAACACCCAACAATACAAAGGTTTATACCATGTATTGGGTGGCATAATATCGCCAATGGATGGGATAGGACCTACTGATTTAGAAATAGACAGCTTGGTAGAACGGATCAATTCTACCAATGTTAAAGAAGTGATATTAGCACTTAGTCCAACGATGGAAGGTGATACCACCAACTTTTATATTTTCAGAAAAATTGCTTCATTTGATATAGAAATAACTACCATTGCTCGAGGAATAGCCATTGGCGACGAATTGGAATATGCTGATGAGGTAACCTTAGGTCGATCGATAATTAATAGAGTATCTTTCTCAAAATCAACTAACTAAAAAATAAAACTAGATAAATGGACGAATTAATTGAAAAAGCATATAAGAAGTCACGGTTTTACTACTACACAATTTTTGCAAAAGCCCTATTTTTTGCTCTTATAGGGTATATGTTTAATATGCAATACCCCGGATTGTTGTATTTTTCGGATAATACCATAACCATTATCAGTAGCTTTGCTTATGTATATCTGCTTAGCTCTATTCCTTTTGCCTTATGGTGGTATAGCAAAAAAATTGCGGTTGTAGCTACTATAGAAAATACGGACGAACGGTATGCTAAATACATGTATTGGGTGTTGTTTCGACAAATAGTGATAGGAGCTAGTTTTGTTGGCAATATTATACTACTGTATTTACTGCATTCAAATTCGTTTTTATACGCTGCAGCTATTGGTGCTGTTGGTATGATTTTTTGCAAACCCAATAAAAATAGTATTGAACGAGAACTTAATCCTATTGTCGAGATAGAAGATTAAAAAACTCTGTATTAAAGGACTTTACATTTTTTTACAAAAAAAATAATAAGCAATAATATGATAATAGCAGTAGATTTTGACGGCACCATTGTAGAGCATGCATATCCGAAAATCGGAAAGGAAATTCCTTTTGCTATTGATACGCTAAAACTCTTGCAAAAAGATAAGCATCAGTTGATATTATGGACAGTAAGAGAGGATGATTTGTTGCAAGAAGCCGTAGATTTTTGTCGCGCTAAAGGTCTAGAGTTTTATGCTATTAACGAAAGTATGCCCGATAAGATTGATGCCAAGTTTATGTCACGAAAAGTTACAGCTGATTTGTTTATCGACGACCGTAACCTAGGTGGTATGCTCGATTGGGGTATTATTTACCAAATGATAAAATCGGGAAAAGCTTTTGAACAAGCCTCACAAAGCATTGAAAATGAGTATCTGAAACCCAGAAAAGGCTTTTTTGCCAAATTATTCCAAAAATAAATGCACATTACTTTTATAACGCCACCTTCTATTAATCAATTAAAACCGGCCGAAAGAACAGCCGGATGTACTCGTGTGGTGTATGCCATGCCTAATATTTACGAGTTGACTGTTGCCGCAGTTTTTGAGCAAGAAGGTCATTTTGTTGATTGCATTGATTTTGTATTGGAGCAACAAACGAGTGCTCATTTCGCAGACTTTTTACTAAATGATGCCAGTGAGTGTTATTGTATTTGGTCGGTTAATCTATCGATGGAAGCGGATTTATTTGCGTTAGAGCAGATACGAAATGCCCGTCCTAAGGTCAAAGTACTCTTTATGGGTCCGGCACCGACTTATTATATCAAAAACTTTTTGCTCGACGAAAATATTTATGTTGTAAGGGGAGAACCAGAATTTACGGCCAAAGCATTGGTTTATGCCTTAGATAATAATCAACCGATTAATGATATACAAGGCATCTCGTATGTTGAAGGTGGTAAAATAAAACACAACCCCTCCAGACCCTTACTAAAAAACGTCGATGAACTGCCTTTTCCGGCTCGTCATTTTATAGAGAAATATCAGTTTTCAAATCCGAAATTAAAGGATTCACCGTATACAACGATTATTACTTCACGCAATTGTCCTTTTAAATGTATTTATTGCGTACCAAGTTCCTTAACATTTGCCCGCGAAATAGAATATAAAAAAGAACACCACAAAAAACCTCCTGTTTACAGTAGGTCTGTAGAAAATATACTAGAAGAATTATCATTGTTGCATAAACAAGGATATCGCTCTATTGGGTTTATGGATGATAATTTTATTGTTTCAGCCAAACGGTTACGAGAAATAGGTAATGCCTTAAAACAATATGGTTTTTCTTGGGGATGTCAGGCTAGAGCAGATGCTATAAACGATGAAATAGCTCAGATTTTAAGCGATACGGGCTGTCAATATGTCGATTTAGGGGTAGAATCATTTAACGACGATATTCTTAACTACATAAAAAAGGGTATAAGTTCCGAACAAATTTACCAGGCCATTGATGCTTTAAAAAAACAGGCAGTGCCCATAAAGTTAAATATCTTAATAGGTACTAGTCCTTTAGAAACATCAACAACAGTAAAAGAAACCCTTCGAACTGCTAAGAAACTAAAGGTAAGTCAGGTTATGTTTAATATTGTAGCTCCTTTTCCAGGTACTGAATTTTACGAGTTGGCTAAAAAAAACGGATGGATTCTTGGGGGCGATTATATACCAACCGATGTGCAACGCAACTCCATATTACAATACCCCAATTTAAGTTCAAAACAAATGGAGCGATTGCTGTTTTGGAATAATATTTATTTCTTTTTTCGTCCTTCATTAATTTGGTTTCATTTAAGTCGTTTTCGATCGTTTCAAGAATTCTTTATTGCGTTAAGAGCCTTAAAAATTAAGCTTTTTGGGTAAAACTTGCAATAAATAACAACGGCAAAAAAAGTTAGAACAAGCATATAGGTATGGCAAAGAAAATATCGGTGGTATTATTAAGTTGGAATGCTCAGGCATATCTTAAGCCCTGTATAGACAGCTTGTTAGCTTCTATTAAAACACTCGACGCTGAGGTTATTGTTGTTGATAACGGTTCGACCGACGATAGTTTAGCTATACTCGAGTATTATCGTACTTCGGGTATTCAATTCATAAAAAACAGTCGGAATTTTGGTGTAGCAAAAGCGCGCAATCAGGCCTTAAAACTTGCAAGTGGCGAGTTTGTGCTTATTTTAGATATTGATACTGTTGTAAATCAGCAGGCTATTTTAGGACTAATACACTATATGGAGAAACATATTGATGTAGGTTTATGTGCCTGTAAATTAGTTTCTTCTGGTGGCGAAGTACAATATAGCTGCCGTAAATATCCAAGCATTCGCTATAAAATAGTCAATTTACTGGCTTCGAATAATCCGAATTTAAAAATCAATAAAACACAATTTTATATTGATCAAATTTACAAAGAGAATCCCATTGAAGTCGATTATGTAATAGGAGCCTGCCAGTTAATACGAAGAGAAACACTAAATGATGTTGGCTTACTTGATGAACAAATATTTTACGGACCCGAAGATGCTGATTTTTGCTTGCGTGTACATCAGGCAGAATGGAAAGTAGTGTATATTCCTACCTTACGAATCATTCATCATTACCAACAAATAACACGAAGCAAATGGTGGTCGGCCTTAAGTCGAAAACACCTTTGTGCATTGCTCTATTTTTTTTGGAAACACAAACGAATATAGATAGCTGAATATAATCAAATAAACAACACTATGCCCTTGCTCGAAAACAACACCATTAAGTTACGCGCTTTAGAACCGGAAGACCTGGCATTGCTATACCAATGGGAAAATAATACCGAATGGTGGCAGGTTGGCAATACCATTAATCCATATTCAAAATATATATTACGCGAATATATTGTAAACTCCGATAAAAGCATATATGAAAATAAACAGTTGCGTTTGATGATTACGATAAAAGAAAACGCACAAACCATTGGAATGATCGATTTATACGATTTTGACCCACACCATCAACGAGCAGGAGTAGGCATTGTAGTTGATAACCCTTTTCAGCAAAAAGGCTATGCTGCAAAAGCCTTAGAATTACTAAAAGTATATGCTTTTGAACACTTACATGTAAAAGTATTGTATGCGCATATACTCCCTGAAAATAAATCGAGCGTAAGTCTTTTTGAGAAACACGGATTTGAACAAACCGGTGTGCTAAAAAGCTGGCTTAGACAGCAGGATAATTACATTGATGTGTTTGTATTCCAGCTTGTTAATAAATAACAAGCAGTACATTTGGCGCATAATTGAAACAAGCAATCTCTTCCTTTATTAAAGAGGACAGACTTGTATTACATAGCATATACTTTTATAAGTTTTCGTAAAGCGGAATATCTTTCAAAAAAGAACAACTATTGTCAGGGTTTATTTGGCAACAATAATGGCTAAGCCCATTGCTTATAAGCAAATAGTTAACTAGTAGCTGTGAGTTATAGAGCACTATCTGATCGAAGGTTTTTTGGCTTATTTTTTCTGTTGGTGCCTTGTATTCAATAATCATAAGTGCCTTTCCGTTTCTGTCATATACAACCGAATCACAGCGTTTTTGCATCCCATTATAGCTAAGTGATATTTCGTTATTCATCAAAGATGCAGGGTATTTTTTTTCTTCTATCAAATACTGAATCATGTGTTGTCTAACCCATTCTTCGGGCTGTAGTGCTACAAATTTTTTTCGTAATTGATCAAAGATATGTGGTTTGTCGTTTATAACTTTTATGCTAAATGCGTATGCCGGAAAGTTGAGTTGTGTCATTTTTTGCTATTTTTGTGCTATAAAGACCGTAGATATAACCCATTGGTTATGCAAATATAATACGAAAAACCAAAGTATTACGGATGAAAAATTAAATAATTAGCAAAATTTTTCAATGCTATTACGGCAAAAACCATAGTTTATCTGTCTTGCATTTATTTACAAAGCCAAAATTCCTTTTAGTATGAAAACAAAAGAAGAAATAGTTGCTAATTGGTTGCCTCGTTATACCGGCAGAGCACTCGAAAAATTTACCAAACATATATTGCTAACCAATTTTAGTAATTATGTGTACCTTTTTGCCGAAAAATTTGGCGTAGAAGTAATGGGGCGCGATGCGAATATGATAAATGCTTCTGCAAATGGAGTTACTATAATTAACTTTGGTATGGGGAGTCCGAATGCTGCCATAATAATGGACATACTCTCGGCTATCAAACCCGAAGCTGTACTCTTTTTAGGTAAATGTGGGGGGTTAAAAGACCGCAATGTTGTAGGCGATTATATTTTACCTAGTGCGGCTATACGTGGCGAAGGCACATCAAATGATTATTATCCACCAGAAATACCTGCATTACCCGCTTTCGCTTTGCAAAGAGCTGTATCGTCTACCGTAAGGGATATAGGAAGAGACTATTGGACAGGAACAGTTTACACTACAAACAGGCGGGTGTGGGAGCACGACGAGTCGTTTCGAAATTATTTAGTGCGTATTAGAACAATGGCCATTGATATGGAAACAGCCACCCTTTTTACAGCCGGTTTTGCCAATCATATTCCTACCGGAGCTTTATTGTTGGTGTCTGATATGCCTTTACATGTTACAGGAATTAAAACAGCCGAAAGTGATAAAAAAGTAACCGAAAATTATGTAAATCAACACTTAAGCATTGGAATTAAAGCATTAGAAAGCATTATTAATAAGAGTGAAACGATTAGACATCTTCGTTTCGAATAATAAAGACATCATTTTAACATGGCCAAAGAGGGTATTAGCTATACGGAAATATTGCATTCGCTTAAACAAAAGATATATAAACCTGTTTATCTTTTGATGGGAGATGAGCCATATTATATTGATTTACTATCTGATTATGTTCAACGAGAGTTACTAACAGAAATGGAGCAGGAGTTCAATCTGTCTGTTTTGTATGGTAAAGAAGTAGAAATGAGTACGGTTATCAATGCAGCTAAAAGGTTTCCGATGATGGCTCCATACCAAGTAGTGTTAGTAAAAGAGGCTCAACATATCAAAGACTACGATTTGCTTAGTCATTATTTACAAAACCCACAACAATCAACCATTCTTGTTTTTTGCTATAAATACGGTACGCTGGATAAACGATTAAAAGTAATTAATGATATTAAGAAAATTGGCGTGGTATTTCAGTCAAATGCCTTGCGAGAGTACCAGATTGTAGCATGGATAAAGAATTATGTAAAAATGAAAAACTTATCTATTGACGAAAAGGCCGCAATTTTATTAGCCGAATTTTTAGGTACCGATTTAAGTAAGATTGTTAACGAAATTGACAAACTTATTATTACTAAGCCCGCCGACTCTAATCAAATTACCGATAAATTGATAGAGAAAAATATTGGCATAAGCAAAGATTACAATAATTTTGAGTTGCAAAATGCATTTATGAATTACAATGTGCTAAAGGCCAATAAAATTATTCATTATTTTCAGCAAAACCCCAAAAGCAATCCTTTAGTGGTAACCCTTTCGGTGCTTTTTAACTTATTCACAGCCTTATTGCAATACCATTATACCGAAGATAAATCACAAGCCAGTATAGCAAAAGAACTGGGAGTAAATCCGTATTTTGTTAAAGACTATGTACAAGCCGCTCGCTATTACAATGCATTAAAATGTATGCAAAGCATTGCCTTGATACGGGAATATGATGCAAAATGCAAAGGAATAGGCTCAAAAGCAGAAGATGGAGAATTACTTAAGGAGTTAGTTTTCAAGTTAATGCATTAATAAATAACATATTATGCCGTTTTGTGCTTATACTTGCAGTTTACTTTTCCTTTAACGATATTTGTTAGTTTAGATTTTATTAATTGCCTGCGAATAGGTGATATACTGTCTATAAATACATGCCCTTCAATATGATCATATTCGTGTTGAATAACTCTTGCAGCAAATCCTTCGTAAACTTCATCGTGCGCCACAAAATTTTCGTCAACATATTGTATGCGTATTTTATCTTTGCGTGTAACAGTTTCGTTAATTCCCGGAATACTTAAGCAACCTTCTTCTTTTGACACATCATTGCCAATTCGTTCCACAATCTCAGCATTGATAAATACTTTTTTAAAACCGGAAAACGAAGCATCGTCATCGGCCAATATAGTTAAGTCAATTATAAAAAGGCGTACTGAAATGCCAACCTGTGGAGCTGCCAAACCAATACCATCTTCTGATTTATACATGGTTTCAAACATATCGGCAATAAACTGACTTAAGCCTGGATAATCTTTTGATATGGGAGTGGCAACTTTTCGTAATACCGGATGTCCGTAAAGGTGAATAGGGTATATCATTTTTGTTTCTTTTTGTTGAGTTGTTTTAATTGGTAAAAAGTTAAACGATTATTATCTAATGCTTTCTAGGTACGATTGCAGTAAAATAGTTGCACTAATTTGATCGACCAAGGCTTTATCCTGTCGTTTTTTTTTACTAATACCACTAGCCAACATCGTTTGTTGTGCTAGTTTAGAAGTAAACCTTTCATCTACCATTAACACAGGAATTGTTGGGTGTTTTTTTTGCAAAGCTGTAACAAAAGGAGCAATAAAACGCATCGATTCCGAAGCTTCGTTATTCATTTGCTTTGGTAAGCCAACAATAATTTTATCTACTGTTTCCTTATCAATATAGGCGCTAATAAAAGCAAATATGGTATCTGATGAAACCGTTGTAAGACCGTTTGCAATTAACTGTAACGAATCAGTAACGGCTATTCCAACCCGTTTTTGTCCGTAATCTATAGCTAAAATTCTTCCCATAACATTAATTGCAAGCAAAGGTACAAAATTGTAATAAGAGTTTAATAACATATTATTTTTTATACCTATTTCATATTATTTTTTTACTTTTAAAAAACGTATATTTCCACAAAAAAAATATGCCTATGCCATTTGATGAAGACTCCTTTAAAATTAAATACAACAATGTAGTTCCGGCTAAGGGTAGTATATTAATATCCGAACCATTTTTAATCGATTCGTACTTTCAACGAGCGGTGGTTTTTTTAGCCGAACATTCTACAGAAGGAAGTATGGGTTTTGTGTTAAATAAAAACCTCGATATTAGTCTTTCCGAACTAATAAAAGACCTTACTGTTAAGCAGCACATTCCTGTTTTTTTAGGTGGCCCGGTAAATGTTGACACCTTATTCTTTCTACATAATTTGCCTTTTATTCCTCAAAGTCATCCAATTTCAGATACCTTATTTTTAAATGGCGATTTTGATTTTTTAAAAGATTATATTAATGCAGGTGGAGAAATTGACGGAAAAATAAAATTCTTTTTTGGTTATTCGGGGTGGAATCAAAACCAGCTTACAGAAGAGTTAAAAGAAAATGCCTGGTTGGTAGGATCGATTCCGGAAATTGATACACTGCAAACAAATACCGTTAAAGTGTGGGAAAAAGCCCTAGCCT
Organism: Paludibacter jiangxiensis; assembly: GCA_945897785.1. Taxonomy (GTDB): domain Bacteria; phylum Bacteroidota; class Bacteroidia; order Bacteroidales; family Paludibacteraceae; genus JAFGVL01. The sequence goes on along the minus strand of CAMDGD010000019.1, from coordinate 9,859 downwards.
CTTTAGGTGAGAAATACAAAAAGTGGACAAAATTCCCTAAAGACCCCTCTTTAAATTAAGCTATTTTAATGGTTGAAAAGTTTTCTTTCTTTCAGACAAGTTGGCAGGTTTATGCCGTACATATCAAACTTCTTTTCGCTATATTTGCATTTCAAATTTTAAATAGAACAATATGAACTGGTTTGAATGCAAAATTAAATACGATAAAACAGGCGAAGACGGATTAATAAAACAAGTTACCGAAGCCTATCTTGTTGATGCACTTTCTTTTACAGAAGCAGAAACACGAATTAATGCAGAAATGGAGCCATTTATTAGTGGCGAATGGGTTGTTGCTAATATTAAACGGGTTAAAATAGCTGAATTATTTGACTCTCAACTACCTAGTGCCGATAAATGGTATAGATCAAAAGTGAATTTTGTTGCGTTGGATGAAGATAAAGGTATAGAGAAGAAAGTGCCTAATACGATGTATATCAAAGCTACTGACATCAAAGAAGCCCTAGCCAATTTACAAGAAGGCATGAAAGGCACCATGGCTGATTTTGAAATAGCATCAATTGTAGAAACAGCTATTATGGATGTTTTTCAACAAGAGTTAACTATTCAAGAATAGAGTGAACTTATTTCCTCTTAACACATCCCTCTCAATTTGGTTATTGCACACAACATAGCAGCTATTTCGAATCAATTACCGGCAAGAGTAACGCTTATTTGTGTTTCAAAGTATCATCCGATAGAAGCAATTAAAGAAGCTTACAATGCCGGTCAACGCCATTTTGGCGAAAGCCGAGTACAAGAGTTGGTGAAAAAGCAAGCGCAATTACCTCAAGATATTGTTTGGCATTATATAGGGCATATCCAAACCAATAAAATAAAACAGCTTTTACCGCTTGTTTCTTTTATACATGGTGTTGATAGTGTAAATCATTTACTGGCAATTGACAGCGAAGCAAAAAAAACGGGAAAAGTAGTTTCTTGCCTTTTGCAAGTACATATTGCACAAGAAGATAGTAAGTTCGGGTTTTCGGAAGATGAATTACTAGGTTTTCTGCAATCCAATGCACTAAAAGTACTTCAAAACACAAGGATATGTGGATTAATGGGCATGGCCACTTATACAACAAATACAGAGCAAATACGCACAGAATTTGCCGGCTTGCAACAGCTTTTTGAACAGCTAAAAAGAAGCATCTTTGTAAATAACGATGCGTTTTGTGAATTATCTATGGGGATGTCTGACGATTACCCGATAGCGATAGAAGCGGGGAGTACCATGGTGCGTATTGGGAGCCGCATTTTTGGTCCTAGAATATAACTAAACAAGCCTGTTTGTTGCTGTATCCGGAAAAACAATGCTGGGTGTAAAGTGTTTGGCTTCCTCAAAATCCATGTGTGCGTATCCCATAATAATAATAATATCGCCCGGCGAAAACTTATGCGCTGCTGCTCCGTTTAAGCAAATCTGACCACTTCCTCTAGCACCTTTAATAACATAAGTTTCTATCCGTTCGCCATTATTGTTATTAACTACATGCACCTTTTCGTTAGCAATAATATTGGCCGCATCCATCAACTCTTCATCAATGGTAATACTCCCTATATAGTTTAAATTCGATTCGGTAACGGTAACCCGATGAATTTTTGATTTAAGTACTTCTATATGCATCATTAGTAATTTTTATATGTAACGGATGTTGTCTATTAACCGCACTTTTCCGCAAAAAACAGTTATACATCCAACTATATACGGTGCATCGGTCCAGTTTTGTATTGATTGCAGACTATCTCCGTTAACGATTTCAAAATACTCTACCTGCAATGCAGCAATTCCATTTATTTGTTCGATTACTTCACGCTGAATATCGGCAGGCGATTTTTGGTTTACAAAGTTACGACTTTCGAATAAAACTTTGGATATATTTTGTGCAATTTTCCTTTCTTCTGTGCTTAATAGCTCATTTCTGCTACTCATTGCTAACCCCAAGGGTTCTCTAACTATTGGGCAAGGAACAATCTCCGTATCAAATCGCATTGTGCTTGTCATGTATTTTATTACCGCAAGCTGTTGAAAATCTTTTTCGCCAAAATACGCCTTATTTGGCAATACAATAGAAAACAACTTACTCACAATTTGCACTACACCGTTAAAATGATTGGGTCTGAATTTCCCCTCCATAACTTTATCCAACCCGTTGAAATCAAATTCAAAAGGCTTGTCAATTTCTACATCTGCATAGATTTCATCGGTAGTAGGGGCGAACACAAAATCACAACCGGCCGACTGTAGCATTGCTTCGTCTTTGGATAAATTTCTGGGGTAATTGGATAAATCCCGTTTATCGTTAAACTGTGTTGGATTTACAAAAATGCTTACCACACAACAATCGTTCTCAGCCTTACACTGCTTAACTAACGACAAGTGTCCTTCGTGTAAAGCACCCATGGTAGGCACAAAACCAATTCGTTTACCAGCCAAATGCAAATCGGCAACTGCATGTTGCATCTGTGCAACAGAAGCTATTGTTTTCATGTAGGGTTGTTAAAATAATATGCAAAAGAACAAAAAATACAACAAGGACGAACATAAAAATCAAAAATAATATGATAAAAGAAGCTAACAGAATTGATTTTTAATAAGTAACATTGGGTAATGTCACATTTTTTTTTTATATCTTTGCAAACTAATTCTAGTAAGAACAGATATCATTTCGAATGAAAGAGGCTTCCAAAATTTTATTTATTTCGCAAGAAATCACTCCCTATTTACCCGAATCAACTATCGCGAATATCAGTCGTCAAATGCCGCAATCAATACAAGAGAAGGGTCGAGAAATGCGTGCGTTTATGCCAAGATTTGGCTGTATAAATGAAAGACGAAACCAATTACACGAAGTAATACGCCTTTCGGGAATGAACTTAATTATTGATGATACAGATCATCCCTTAATTATTAAGGTTGCTTCTATTCAGGCTGCAAGAATGCAAGTATATTTTATTGATAACGAAGATTTCTTTCAACGAAAATTTACTACTGCTGACGAAAGTGGAAAAGAATATGACGACAACGACGTACGAACCATATTTTTTGTTCGTGGCGTAATGGAAACGGTAAAAAAACTCCGTTGGGCACCGGATGTTATTCATTGCCACGGATGGATGACATCATTAACACCGTTATATGTTAAAAAAGCATTTAACGAAGATCCGTTTTTTAAAGATTCTAAAGTGGTATATTCTATTTATGATGATGCTTTTACGCAGCCTTTTAATCCTCATTTTTCCGAACACCTTTTATTAGACGGTATTGAAGCTTCTGATTTAACCTCAATTTCGAAAGGGGATATTGATTACAATGCAGTAACAAAATTAGCTATCGACCATGCTGACGGTGTAATTGTTACGCACAAAAATGTTAACCCCGAATTACATAAACACATCGAACAAAAAGGAATAGCTTGTTTAACTTATACTGACGAAGAAAACTATGCTGTGCCTTATGCCGATTTTTACGATAGTCTTTTTAAATAAATCCTGATAAGCTGCATATTGTGAAAAAAATCAAGCTATTTTTCTTGTTGCTTCTAGCCATCTTAACTTTTTCGTGTAAAGATGATGAAATTGATTTAATACAGGCCATACTTCCTGAAGATGAACGAATTATTCTGAAGACAGATACTTTTCATGTCGATGCAGTTACTATACACACCGATTTTATTCCGCTAAAAAGTAATAGCAGTTCTTTACTTTTAGGAACTTACATAGATTCATTGTTTGGTAAAACACAAGCATCCATTTTTTCCCAATTTTCTTGTCCCTCAGATTGGAGCAATTACCCACCTGAGTCTATTCTAATAGCCGATTCTACTAGATTAGTACTTTTAATAAAATTTACTGAATTTGCTCCTATAGATAGCTATGAAGATATAACTATATCAGCTTACGAAATGAATTTAGGTAGTTTTGAAATTCCATCACCATTAAGCCAGACTTATTATTCCAATATAAACCCAAGTAGCTATACCGATGAATCAATTTTATTGGGCTCAATAACTAAACGGGTAGATAATTTACTTAAATCAACCAATATAGAAATACCTTTAAGTGATGCTTTAAAAGATAAATTTTTAACGGCAAGTAAAAATAATATTGGCTTTTTTGCAAAAGAAACGGATTTTATTAATAATCTGTTCAAAGGTATGTACATTACTTTAAGCTCCAGTAAAACCATAGGAAGTCTCGTTCTACAAGGCGAAACAGCCATGATGAAGGTAAATTCTTTAGAGATGAGTTTGAAATATGCCTATAAAAATGCAGGAAATTCTGTTATTCAAGAAGCTAAAGTATTTCCGGCAAACAGAGAGGTACGGCAAATGAATAGAATAAGCCATTCTTATGATGGAAAAGTTCCAGTAACAGACAGTATTGTTTATGTAAACTCTCCAGCAGGAAAACATGCTAATATTACCATTCCTTTAAAAAGAATTAAAGAACGATTTGCCATAAATACGATAAATGGAATAACTTATTTTGAAAATAAAAAGATTAGTGTAAGTCATTGTGTATTAAGGGTAGAACTTACTCAATTCGAAAAGACTTCCTTACCTGCACCGCCATATCTTTTACTAATTAAAAAAGATGCTGTTGATAATTTTTTCAAAAATGAAAATTCGCCCGATGACATTTCATCAACTGTAGCTGTTTATAATGAAACGACAGCATCTTACGATTTCAATTTAGCCGGTTATTTAGCTGCAGAACTAAAGGATGAAAATATGGTTGATTTCGATTCATTAAGCTTAATACCAGTAACAATATCAGAAACTAACACACTGATAATTCAATACAATTTAGGCTTATACGGAGCAAGCATACGAACAAAAAATAGTTTTTCGCCAATGCATATGTCTATTTTAATTAGCGGCTTTAAATAATAAAAAAACTGCAAACCAAAAACCGTCTCTTTCTCCTTTTGGAAGAGGCGGTTTTTTTTGTTAGTAATAACCCCGATATTCCCCTTTGAAATTCATTCATTTTAGGCAATTTTTAAAAAAATACCTTACAAAAATGTAAGTATTTATATGTTAAAAACACCTGCTTTTTTTTATAACATATTAATAATCAGAATATTATTTATTTGGCATTAAATTAGCAATTACATTATTAAATTATGTAGAAGTATTAATATGTAAATACTATATTGAAAAATGAAAGTTGCTATTCCGGTAGAAAATACCAACGAAAACAAGTATACTATTGCACCAAGGTTTAATGAAAATACTGCTATCTGTATTTATGATAGTTGTATAGGAGAGTATAGTTGGATGCATACTAAAGACTTTATATCCAATGAGGAAAATATTTCATCTTTTTTTCAGAAAATGAACCTCAGTGCTATTATCACATCTATTATGCAACCAATGGCATTAAGCTTATTTACTAAACTGGGCATACAAGTTTATAAATCGGATAGTATAGATTTAATTGGTAATATTCAAAGTTTTGAACAAGATGAACTACATACATACACAGCCTTTGATGCATTTGCAACTGCAAGCTTATGCGGAGACTCATGTGCCTCATGTAGTTCGAAGAGCAATTGTACGGTTTAAGAAACTGTTTAAATTTATTTGTGATCCTCGTGGTTAATATCTCTCTCTAAAGGACACAAAGTATTTACAAAGAATACAAGATCATAGAATCTTTCAAACTATCACCCTTTGCAATTTTAGTCTTGATCAATTTTACATTTATTAATACAGGCTTTTATGTCAATTTCCAATGCCATACAGTTTATAAAAACAATAGATGAAAATGCTGACTTTCGAGCTTCTTGTAACAAGTGTCTTTCAAAAGAAGTTATGCATGAGATGTTGATAGAAAAAGAATTGCCGTTTGATGCATATGATTTTCAGGAAGCTATAAATATTTTGCTTTTTAGATGTCAAACTTACGAACAAGCTAATAGTATAAAGCAAGTTGAGCTTTGGTATAGCTTGCTTTAATAATTTAAAAATGAATGTATGGAAGAAGTTGTGATTTTTAGAAACCTGGATAAGGTGCGTTTTATCATACAAGAAGCTACAAAATTGGATGTAGCTTATGCCTACGAAGATTTAGTTTTTTCGGAGCACGGACTGTTTATTATTCGTTTTAATGACGATGACGAAAATATTCTATACTGTTATTTTAATAAAGATTGTATTGCTGATAAACAAATGCAAATTCAAACTACATTAACAGATGTGGCTGATTTAAACGGCATCAAATTGTACTATAAGGGAAAATTTGAAATGAACCAAAAAGAGGGAGAGGATGAGTTTGAACTGAAGTTGTATGAGATTTAGGTGCATTCTTATAAGAAGAAGCAAGTTGAACACAAATTACACAGATTACACAAATTAACACAAAAAGAAAATTTGTAATTATGAATTTAAACTTGTGAAAATCTGTGTAATCTGTGTAATTTGTGTTCTAATATATTTTATTCACTTAGACTTAGATTAAAACAATTCGAGTAGCTATTAACTTATTTATTTCCAACATCCCTCTAATCATTTTTTTTAATTCTTCATCCGTAGGGGTTTTATACCCAAATCCATCCAGCGAACAAATGGATTCAAATTTCCCCACCAAACGTGCGGTATCCTTCATTTCAGGTGTTAAGGCTGGCTCATATTGATGTGCATCCTTATATAAAGCCAACGGCATGTGGTGAGCAGCCATAAATCCATGATGCGCTATCAATCCAACAAATTGTTTCTCGAAACACATTACTGCCAAACCGTACAGTAAATCGTTGTTAAACTTGCTTCTTTTCTCAAGGGCTTTTTCTAATATTTTGAGGTAATTAAGACTCTCTTGGTAGGCATCTATGGCCAATTTTGCTACATCATCCATCTTCGTTTCTTTTTAAGGTGATTATTCTACTACCTGTTTTTCATAAACTATGCCAGTACTTTATCTATCACATTATGTGGTAGATACTCAATATTTATACTCCTTTTATTCATGAAATACTACATTTTGGTTAGACCTTTTATCAATAACCAACATATAGGAGGGATGTTTCATCTTTCAATAGCTTATCAATAAACGGTTTTATTCGATTTCTACGCCTATCTATTTCCTACATTTAAGTGATATACCCCACATTTTGGTAACAAATAGGTTTTACTATTATATATTTTTTAGTTTATAATGCTGGATTAAAAATAAATTTTAATATGAATGTAATTGTTTTATTATCAGCTGTTTATTGTACATAATTTACTATGCAAAACAAGCCTCAAAAAAGTTTTGGCACGGTAATTAAAAGGGGTGGTTTCAAGTTTAACATTAAAATTTTACGAAAATGAGAAAAGTAGCGATTTATGGAAAAGGTGGAATTGGAAAAAGTACAACTACACAAAACACCGTAGCCGGTTTGGCAGAAATGGGAAAGAAGATTATGGTTGTGGGATGCGATCCAAAAGCGGATTCCACTCGTTTACTTCTTGGTGGCTTAGCACAAAATACAGTATTGGACACGCTGCGTGATGAAGGTGAAGATGTTGAGTTGGATGATGTGATGAAATTGGGTTTCAGCAATACTAGTTGTGTTGAATCAGGAGGTCCTGAGCCAGGTGTAGGTTGTGCCGGTCGTGGTATTATCACTTCCATCAACTTATTGGAGCAATTAGGTGCATATGATGAAGACAAAGCCTTAGATTACGTTTTTTATGATGTATTAGGTGACGTGGTATGTGGTGGTTTTGCGATGCCAATTCGTGATGGAAAAGCCGAAGAAATTTACATTGTTTGTTCGGGAGAGATGATGGCTATGTATGCTGCAAACAATATCTGTAAAGGGATTGTGAAATTTGCCCAAGCAGGAACTGTTCGTTTAGGAGGTTTGATTTGTAACTCACGTAAGGTAGATAACGAATACCAAATGATTGAAGAGTTGGCTAAAAAACTGGGTACGCAATTGATTCACTTTGTACCACGAGATAATATGGTTCAACGTGCAGAAATTAACCGCATGACCGTGATTGAATTTGATCCTACGCACACCCAAGCTGATGAATACCGCGCTTTGGCAAAGAAAATTGATGAAAATAAGATGTTGGTGATTCCAACACCCTTGGAAATGCAAGAATTGGAAGATTTGTTGGTGAATTTTGGAATTATGAACTAATTAAAATAGGAGGAAATATTATGTATTTGTTAAGAGCTATTGTACGTCCAGAGAAGTCGGCCGTTGTAATGAAAGCATTGTTTGATAACGGTTTCCCGGCTGTAACGAAAATGTCGGTGTTTGGTCGCGGTAAACAACGCGGTTTAAAAGTGGGTAATGTAACTTACGATGAACTTCCCAAAGATTTATTGCTGATTGTTATCAATGAAAAGGACAAAGATTATGTGGTGGAAACCATCTTAAGTTCAGCACGTTCGGGTGAATCAGGACAGTTTGGTGACGGTAAAATATTTGTTACACCGGTAATAGAGACTTACACGATTTCAACAGGGAATAAAGAAGTATAACAAAATGCTTGTATTAAATTTATAATGCACAATTCATAAATGCATCATAATAAAACTAGCTAATAAAAATAAGATTATGAAACTAATTCTTGCAATCATTCGTATTGCTAAAATGAATGAAACGAAAGTAGCTCTTTCTGCAGTCGACCTTCCCTCTTTTACAGCCATGCCTATCATAGGGAGAGGAGCCGGACGAGCCATAGGTCCGAATATCCAAGCCACCAAAAATCATCCTGATTTATTAGCATCTTCAGCCGTGCTGGATATGCCACGAATGAAATCGAAACGCATGATTACTTTGGTTGTTACAGATGACAAAAAAGATTTGGCAGTGGAGACCATTATCAAAGTAAATCAATCAGGGAATAGTGGCGATGGAAAGATTATCGTTATTGATGCTGTTGATTCCATTCGGGTTCGTACAGCAGAATCGGGTGATATAACACTGGATTAAGAGTAGACTTTATTTAAAAATTAAGATTATGCCAAAAGATAGATTTTCAAAAATAGACACCACCATTTGGAAAGAGGAGGTATTGAAAAAATACCCGGCCAAAGTGGCAAAGAAGAGAGCCAAATCCATTGTGCTTTCGGATCCGGAAGCAATTCCTACCATTCAAGCCAACGTGCGTACCATTCCGGGTATTATTACCCAACGTGGTTGTACCTACGCAGGATGTAAAGGGGTAGTGCTTGGTCCAACTAGAGACATTGTGAACTTGGTACACGGACCAATTGGTTGTAGTTTTTACGCCTGGTTAACACGTAGAAACCAAACCTTACCAGCTACAGAAGATGCACCTAACTACATGACTTACTGCTTCTCTACGGATATGCAAGATGCAAACATCGTATTCGGTGGAGAAGAAAAACTAAAACAAGCTTGTCGTGAAGCCTTCGAACTATTTAAACCTAAAAGCATCGGTATATTTTCAACTTGTCCGGTTGGTTTAATTGGAGATGATGTACATGCCGTTGCCCGCGAAATGAAAGCTGAGCTAGGGATCAATATCTTCGGTTTCTCTTGCGAAGGCTACAAAGGAGTTTCGCAATCTGCCGGTCACCATATCGCTAACAATGCTTTGGTGAAACATGTTATCGGACTTACCGAAAAAGGACCTGAAGGTAAATTCAAAATCAATATGTTGGGTGAGTACAACATTGGGGGAGATGCTTTTGAATTAGAACGTATCTTAGAAAAATGTGGTATTACCTTGGTAGCTTCTTTCAGTGGAAACTCTACCATGGAGCAATTTGAATACTCGCATACAGCCGATTTAAATGCAGTTATGTGCCATCGTTCCATCAACTATGTGGCGGAAATGATGGAAAC
>CAMDGD010000018.1 GCA_945897785.1 Paludibacter jiangxiensis | reverse complement strand
TGAGAAAATGCAATTCTAGTCCTTTCTCCCTTTAGTTCTAATAAAGACAGCCACAATGTGGTTAATTTTAGCATATATAGTTCAGCCCACTTCGGGGCTGGAGGTTCTTTCGTTATCCATGCCACGGGTTAACACCCGCGGTTACTAATATGTATCCCCTCCATGGATAAAAAATACAACTAGAATTTCTACCCTTAATTCACATTATTAGTTTGATATTTGCTTCGCGTTATTAGCCTTCGGCGATAGTTACTCCTGTTAGTCGTGATATTGCATTGCCTTAAAACGATACGCTATCTCTAATGTTGTTAATCTCAGCATATATAGTTCAGCCCACTTCGGGGCTGGAGGTTCTTTCGTTATCCATGCCACGGGTTAACACCCGCGGTTACTAATGTATATCCCTTTCAGGGATTAAAAAATACAACCGGCATTCGCTACCCTTTCACATTTATTAGCTTGATAGTAGCTTCGCGTTAATAGCCTTCGGCGATAGTAGCTTACTCATTTTTTCACTCGTCACCTATTTGAGATATATTACCATCGAAAGTAGGATTTTTATCCTTATTTAATTCCGGATAACTAACCCGTGTATGGTAAATGGTTTTAAGTTTCTCTTTAAACACCTCTTTTACGGTTTCCACATTAACAAAAGTAATTTTTGCCTCCTTAAATAACCCGTCGGTAATTTGTTTATTGATAATAGTTTCGACCAACATATTGATTGTTTCGTCAGAATATTCATTTAAGCTACGAGAAGAAGCCTCAACGGCATCGGCCATCATTAATAAAGCCTGTTCTTTTGTTGTAGGCGAAGGACCTTCATACATAAAGGCCTTTTCGTTTACCGGCATATTGGGATATTTATTAACAAACGAGTTATAAAAATAACGGGTACGGCTAATGCCATGATGGGTACGAATAAAATCAATTACCCGTTCCGGGATACCATGCTTTTCTGCCAAACGAACACCCTCTTTTACATGTTCTATAATTCGTTGTGCAGCAGTTTCGTAGTCTAACTCAGCCAACGGATTTATACCGGAAAGCTGGTTCTCGGTGTAAAAAGTGGGATTTTTAATCTTGCCAATATCATGATACAAGGCCCCAATACGAAGCAATAAAGTGTTGGCATTGATTTTTTTTCCTGCTTCGGTTACTAAATTTGCCAATTGCAAGGAATGTTGGAAAGTACCCGGAGCCGTTTCCGACAGTTGTAAAAGCAAGGGAGTATTTACATTCGATAACTCGACCAAAGTTACATTAGACAAAAAGCCAAAGGCCTTTTCAAAGATATAAATTAAGCCATAAGCAAACAACAAAAGCAAGGCATTGATACCAAAATACAAGAAGTTTACCCCTACCAATTTGGCAAAATCTCCCTCTACTAACAAGCAATTTCCGATGTATATAACAGCATAAGTTAAGAACACCAACACGGAAGTACGAAACAACTGAGCCCGCTGAGTTAAATCCTTCAAACTAGAAACAACAGTCATACCTACCACTAGCTGAATTAAAATAAACTCAAAAGCATTAGGCACGATAAGCGAAATTTTCAATATCGTTATAATGTGAATAAAAAAAGCAGTTCGAGTATCAAAAAAAGTACGTATAATAATGGGCAATAAGGCAAAAGGAACAACATAAATACTTAATCCATCGACCTTTAACGATATCACTGCGAGTAGCAGCATCAACAATATCATCAACAATAGAAAAACTAAATCTCTATTCCTATCGTAAATTTGTTTACGAAAGAGGTATAAATACAAAAACAACAATAACATCAAACTAAAAATAATCAACAGTTCGCCAACTAACATCCAATTGTACTGTTGATTAGTTATTTTTTGCTGTTTTTTCAGTTCTACATTTAAGGAATTCAGCAAGTTATTGGTTCGTTTAGTAACAATTTCGCCTCTATCCACAATTCGTTCGCCGGCTTGCACCATTCCGGAGGTTAGCGAAATCATTTTCAACACTTCGATTTCTTCCCTATCCGATAAGATTTTGTTGTAACTAAGGTTGGGTTGAATATATTTATTTAGATTTAAAGACTTAAGCACATCCTCATCCATCCATACCGGTCGGTTATTGACAATATATTCGTATGCCGATTTTACGGTAAACAAATCGTCTAACGCAAAAGTATGCGCATATTTATCGCTGTCTACCAGCTTAATTTTTGTCTGGCCCTTTTGCATAATAGCTTTCAATTCGTCGGTTTGAATAATACCAAGACTGTACACCGTTTTAAGTTGGGTACCAATGTGTTTTTTATATGCAAAAGGAATAGCCTCTTCCCCCTTATCATCAGTAACTGTTGTGCTATTTACAAACTCACTTAGTACTTTGCTGTAAACCTTATAATCAATATCATAATACGGAGCCAGGGAGCGTATAAGGTCCATTTTTTCTGCTTCGTAAACCGATTTATCTTTATAAATAGGATAATCAAAAGGAGCTGTAATAAGTTCGTGCGACCATGGTTTACCCACATTGAACTTATACTCGAACGATTCTTTTTTTGGAAATAGCTGAATAATAATGGCAATAGCAAAAAGGAAGATAGCTACCTTAAGCATATTTTGAAGACTTGTTGGCGTAATTTTGAGTTTCATGAGTGCAAAATTTTTAACAAGAAATACAAGCAAGGGTTTGAATCAATAAGAACAACCTAAATTATTTTCAAAAATACAGAAAAAGTGTGAAGTTTGCTTACTTTTGCATTAAATCCTTTATCAATTATAAAAAACCATTGTAATATGTTTGCCATAACCCTTAACAGTATTGTTCCGATGCGTAGCGAATCAAAAGAACAAAGCGAAATGTGCAACCAGTTATTGTTTGGCGATTTGGTAGAGATTATTGAAGAAGACACCAACTTTTATCGTATTGCAAACACGTTTGACAACTATCAAGGATGGGTTGACAAAAAAATGCTCACACCCATCTCTGACGCCATAGCATTAGCAATAAAAGAAGAAGAACACCCACAAATAAACCGACCTATTGCAAGCTGTTTTATTGAGTCGAAAAACGAAAATATTCTTTTATCGGGAGGTAGTTCGCTACCATTTTACAACAAGAAAAAAGAATCGTTTGCATTGGGCGATAACACGTACCACATTGACCTTTCGCAAGTAAACTTGCCCTTAACAAAAATTTTTACGGGCGATGAACTACTATCTGTAGCCTTTATGTATTTGAATACACCATACCTCTGGGGTGGAAGAAATGCTTTGGGAATCGATTGTTCGGGATTTGTGCAAGTTGTACTATCAATATGTGGCATAAAATTTCCACGCGACACAACACAACAAGTAAATGAAGGATCGCTAATCAGCTTTCTTCCTGAGGCCCGTTCAGGCGATTTGGCTTTCTTTGAAAACACATCAGGAAATATTTCGCATGTAGGTATTCTAATCAACAATAACCAATTAATACATGCTTCGGGCAGAGTGAAAATTGAGTCGATAGACGCTCAAGGAATTATCCACGAAACAACCGGAAAATACACGCACCGTTTGCGTGTAATAAAGAGGATTCTTTGATTTGGTATTGGACAAAAACAAATAACATCACATCGGATCAACATCCAAATGAATAAGCACTGATTTAAACAGATCTTCGCTCAACAATCGCTCAGAAACAACCTGAATAAGCTCCTTAGCCTTTTCGTTCGAAGCACTTGCTTCAATTTTCAGCACAATTCTTTTTAGAAACATATTTTGAATACGGAGTACAGGAGGATTATCGGGTCCTAGCACCCTATCGCCAAAAACAGCCCGCAAGTCTTTCGCCATTTTATTCGATGCCTTAATAACCGTATCTAAAGTTCGGTGTTTCATCAAAATGTATATTAAACGATAATAAGGCGGATACTTAAATGCTTCTCGTTCTATCATTTGTTGTGTGTACATAGCCCTATAGTCATTCAAAATAACTTGTTGAATAATTGGATGCGTAGTATCGGCGGTTTGCAAAATAACCAAACCTTGTTTATTTTTACGCCCTGCCCTACCACTAACTTGAGCCATTAACTGAAAAGCCCTTTCGTGAGCTCTAAAATCGGGGAAGTTTAGCATATTATCGGCATGTAAAATACCTACCAAGCTTACCTTTTCAAAATCGAGTCCCTTAGAAACCATTTGTGTACCCACTAAAATATCTACCTTATACTCTTGAAAATCATCGATAATTTTTTCGTATGCTGCTTTTGATTTGGCGGTATCTAAATCAAGTCGAGAAATACGCGCTTCGGGAAAAAGCAGTTGTACTTCATCTTCAATCTTTTCGGTACCAAAGCCTTTAGATTCTAGCTTTCCGCTATTGCAACTCGGACAAAGCGCCGGTATTCGTTCGGTATAGCCACAATAATGACATGTAAGCGCATTAAAGGCTTTATGCAAAGTAAGGCTTACATCGCAATTTTTACATTTTGGCACAAAAGAACACTGCGAACACTCTACGAAAGGTGAATACCCACGGCGATTTTGAAACAAAATAACCTGTTCTTTTTTAGCCAATGCAAGGGCAATATGTTCAATAAGCAAGGGAGAAAAGAAGGAATTCATTTGCTTTTTTCGGCGTAGCTCTTTGGTATCTACAGCAATAATTTTGGGCAAGGCAATTTCTTCGTGTCGCTTAAAGAGTTCCACCAACCCATATTTTCCATTCTGTGCATTATTATAACTCTCTACAGATGGCGTTGCAGTACCCAATAGTGTTTGAGCCCCATGCATACCAGCCAATACTATTGCCGCATTACGAGCATGATACCGGGGAGCAGGGTCATATTGCTTGTATGAATTTTCGTGTTCTTCGTCCACAATAACCAATCCGAGTTTCTTAAAAGGCAAGAACACCGACGAACGAACGCCCAAAATAAGTTGAAACCCTTTTTCCAACAATAAGTTATCCCATATCTCTACCCTTTCGGCATCAGGAAATTTAGAATGGTATACCCCTAATTTATTACCAAAAATCCGTTTTAGCCTAGCAGTGAGCTGTGAGGTAAGAGCAATTTCGGGCAACAAATACAACACTTGTTTACCAGCCTTTAGTTGCTCTTCGATAAGACGGATATATAGTTCTGTTTTTCCGCTAGAAGTAACGCCGTGCAGTAAGACCACCTTGTTGGTTTTAAAAGCAGCCTTCATTTCTTGATACGCTTTTTCTTGAAATTCGTTAAGTGTAGAACGAACACTTGTGCTTATATCCGATAAATCGAGTCGGCTTATTTTCTTCTCAAAACAATCCAAGCATTCTTTTTGCATCAAAGCCTTTAGAACAGCATCCGAAGAAACAGCTTGCTCTAACAATTGTTTTTTACTAATTTCACCGTTAGTATTTAGAGTAAGACGCAAAAAATCGCTTAACAAAGCCTGTTGTTTTTTTGCTTTCTTTAGCTCGTCTAAACAAGCATGAATTTGCTCTTCGTTCGATAAGCGCTTTGCTAAACGAACAAACAATTCTTTTTTTGGTTTATAGGAAGTACGGAGCTGTTCGGAAATCACAACAAGCTCCTTTTGTAGTAAGGCCTTAAGTAATAGATAAGGTTCTTTTAGCCCAATCTCTTTAGCTAAATCACTCACTCTCATTTGCTTATCGCGCATCAACACAGCCAGCGCCTGTTGTTGTTGTTCGGAGAGAGGCAAGTCCATCCATTCGTCATTCCCGTTTAACTCTACAAAAGTCTCGCTATCCAGTTTAAGTCCAGAAGGTAGGGCTGCCTTATACACATCGCCCAAAAAAGCCTGATAATAATGCGCCAACCACTCCCAAAACTTTAGCTGTAAGGGAGTGACTATAGGGTAATCATCAAGAACAGAGAATATATTCTTCAAGTCGTAGCCAAGCGGTTTAATTTGGTGTAGCGCATACACAATACCTGTATAAATCTTTTTACGAAAAGGCACAGTAACGCGCATACCGGGCATTAAGATGGCTTGATAATCGGGCGGAATAGCATACGAATACACATTTGCCAAGGGAAGAGGCAAAATAATATCGGCATATGAACGATTTTCCGATTCCATAGAAACAGGGCAAAAAAAAAGTTAAGATGCTTTGTTATCCTTGCTCTTAGATAATTCTAATTCAGCAATCTCATCAACCTTAATATCTTTGATTAAAAGCTGTATTGAAGTATTACCGTTAAAATTATTCTCTTCGAGTGTATAACAAATATCCAGTGGATTTAGTGCTTTAAGGTGATCGTTAAACTCGAACATTCTAAAGGCAATTCCGTTCATCACATTTTCGCAACTTTTATCGAGCAGTTCCATTTTTATGTGCTCCTGATCTTTACCTACTAGGCGACTAGTACCATAATCGAACACCCGTTTTGAGCAGAAAATTGGTTTCATATTATCAGGCCCGAAAGGATTAAATTGCTTTAACACCCTAAAAAACTTAGGCGTAATATCTTTAAACTCAAGCACAGCATCAATTTCAATTTGCGGATACATCTGTTCGGGCAATATATTTTCGGTAACGAAAGCATCAAAACGACGAGTAAATTCTTCTACATTCTCTTCTTTCAATGCCAATCCGGCAGCATACATATGCCCCCCAAAGTTTTCAAGAATATCGCGGCACGATTCAATAGCCTTATAAATATCGAACCCCGGAACTGAACGAGCAGACCCACCTACCAGGTTATTTTCTACACCGCTATTTTTAGTAAGCACTACAGCCGGACGGTAATACATTTCGGTTAAACGAGAAGCAACAATACCAATAACACCCTTGTGCCATTCAGGATTATATACCACTATTGACAATTTCTTTTTCAGGGCATCATTATCATCCAACATCTTAAAAGCATCATCGGTAATCGATTTATCCAGGTCCTTACGAATCTGATTGTGCTGGTCTATTTCTTCGCAGCGTCTTTTTGCCTGTTCTAATTCGTTAGAAACAAGCAACTCTACGGCTTCTTTAGCTTGCTGAATACGCCCTGCAGCATTAATGCGTGGCCCTATTTTAAAAACAATATCACTAATGGTAATTTCCTTTTCGCCAATACCTGAAATATCTATAATAGTTTTTAACCCCATGCTAGGATTACTATTTAGCTGTTTCAACCCAAAATAAGCCAATACCCTATTCTCGCCGGTAATGGGTACAATATCCGATGCAATACTTACCGCAACCAAGTCTAATAAAGGAAGCAAATGCAATGACTCGATACCATTGTTTATGGCAAAAGCCTGCATTAGTTTAAAGCCAACACCACAACCCGACAAATGCTTATACGGATAATTACAATCGGAGCGTTTAGCATCCAAAACAGCAACCGCATTAGGGAGCACGACATCAGGCGTATGGTGGTCGCAAATAATAAAATCGATACCCTTTTCTAAGGCATACGATACCCTTTCAATAGCTTTAATACCACAATCGAGGGCAATAATCAGTGAGTAGTTATTGTTGGCTGCAAAGTCGATTCCGGCATACGAGATACCGTATCCTTCATTGTATCTATCAGGAAGATAGAAATCTACATCAGCATAAAACTGTTTTATAAACTTATATACCAAGGCTACTGCGGTAGTGCCATCCACATCATAATCGCCGTAAATAAGAATTCGTTCTTTTTGTTGCAAGGCTTGGTTTAAGCGATCTACAGCCTTATCCATATCCTGCATTAAAAAAGGGTCGTGTAGCTGACTTAATTGTGGACGAAAAAAATTCTTGGCATCTTCAAAAGTTGTAATACCCCTTTGAACAAGAAGTTGCGTAAGAATAGGACTAATTCCTAAATCTTCTGCGAGCTTATTTTTTTGTTTTTCTTGTGCATTGGTAAGGGTATTAATTTTCCATGTATTAATCATTATATAGCTGTTTTTATTTTTCTAGGAGAAGAAGTAAAAGAAACATTATGCTTATTAATAAGCACATACAAAACCATTCTGCACAATTCTATTGCGCTGTAAAGCTAACAAAAAAACCATAGTATTGTATTGATAAAATATATTTATAAAACATTATTTCTTTACGCAATCCATAAACATAAAACTATATTTTTAACAAATTCTTGCCAAATAAAGCGTATATTTTATGTACATTTACCCGTTTTTTAGAAAAAAGAAACAACGAGTAAAGATGATTGAAGATATAAGAAAAGCCATTTCGATACTGCAAGCAGGAGGAGTTATTTTGTACCCTACCGATACCATTTGGGGACTTGGATGTGACGCCACAAATGAGGCAGCCGTAAAACGATTGTTTGAAATAAAAAAAAGAATAGATACCAAAGCCGTGTTGGTGTTACTTGATAATCCGGGAAAACTGGAACAATACATTGACACTGTACCAGATATTGCATGGGAATTAATTGAATGCACCGACAAACCATTGACCATTATATACCCTGAGGCCAAAAACCTAGCTTCGAATTTACTAGGAGAAGACAGAAGTATTGGCATACGGATAACAACCGAAGCATTTTCGAAAACCCTATGCAAGGAATTTAAACGGCCGATTGTTTCGACCTCAGCAAATATTAGCGGAGAAAAATCCCCACAGCACTTTGGCGAAATAAGCAGGGAAATTATTGATTCGGTTGATTTTGTGGTAAATTACCGCCAAAACGAAACAACAACAGCCAACCCATCGTCGATTATAAGAGTAAAAAAAGGCAATGTAATAGAAATAATACGGGCGTAAAAAACTATGAAAAAAAGGATACAAACAACAAAATATGTGTTGGCTGATTTTTTATCGGCCTTACTGGTTTGGATTTTGTTTTATGCCTTCCGTGTATATGTAGGGATAGTTGAAACTGATTACTTAACTCCTGACAGTAGGTTTTTTGTTCTACTAATCACCTATTCTTTTGGATGGATATTCTTGCATTTTTTATCCGGCTACTACAATGTTCCTTTTCGTAAATCACGCCTTGATGAATTTTTTACCACCTTTTTGACAACGCTTTTAGGCTCCACCATATTATTTTTTATCATGCTGATAGATGACCATATGCGCACATCGGCAATGTATATGGAATCGATATTCACGCTTTTCGGTTTACAATTTACCATCACCTATATTTCACGGTTAATTATTACTCAATCGGCAACTATCAAAATACACAACAAACTATGGGGATTTAACACACTAATCATTGGCAGTGGATTGAATGCCCGTAAAACCTCGGATGAATTATTGAGCATGAAACAATCCTTAGGTTATCACATTGTTGGTTTCCTATCGATTGGAGAAGAATGCAAAGTTGGCAAAGAAAGGATGTTGGGCGAGCTAAAAGATTTAGATTTTATTATTAATGAAAATGCAATAGAAGAAGTTATTATTGCCATAGACGATAGCAAAAAGGACGCTATTTTTAACATCTTAAAAAAACTATACAAACACAAACTTGAAATAAAATTTTTACCTAACCTATACGAGATTTTAATAGGTAGTGTTCGCATCAATACCATTTACGCAACGCCCTTAGTAAGTGTTTCGGAAAGCGCCATGCCTTTTTGGCAACAAAACACCAAACGGGTAATCGACATTGTCTTTTCATTTTCAGTATTGCTATTATTTTCCCCTTTATACATTTACACAGCCCTGCGCGTAAAAATTGATTCGAAAGGGTCTATTTTCTTTGCGCAAGAACGACTTGGCAAACGAGGCAAACCCTTTAACATGTATAAATTTCGTTCGATGTGGCAAAATGCCGAAGATGAAACTCCACTACTTGCCAGTGTAAATGACGAACGAGTTACCCCTTGGGGCAGAATTATGCGCAAATACCGTTTGGATGAGATTCCACAATTTTGGAATGTATTAAAGGGCGAAATGTCGATTGTTGGTCCGCGACCGGAACGAAAGTTTTTTGCCGATCAGTTAATAGTAAAAGCCCCACATTACAGTTTATTACACAAGATAAAACCCGGCATTACGTCTTGGGGTATGGTGAAATTTGGGTATGCCGACTCGGTAGATAAGATGTTAGAACGGTTAGATTTCGACATCTTATACCTCGAAAACATGTCACTTTTTGTCGATTTTAAGATTTTAATTTACACCATTAAAATTTTGCTAACAGGAAAAGGAATTTAAAATGACAGCAGAAAAGAACGGATATTTCTATTTCAAAAAAACACTACTTTTTATAAAGGATAACTTTGCTTATATTAAAGAAACCCCCTCTTTATTGTTTAACAACCCTTATCTATTAGCGCTTTACGAAAAAATAATTTTGTGGCGTGAAAAAAACATCAAGCACCACCACTTTATACTTATACTAAGTCTTTTTGTTGGATTTTCGACAGCTATA
The DNA here is from genome assembly GCA_945897785.1 of Paludibacter jiangxiensis. Lineage (GTDB taxonomy): Bacteria > Bacteroidota > Bacteroidia > Bacteroidales > Paludibacteraceae > JAFGVL01. Next base: position 25,651 of record CAMDGD010000018.1, on the reverse strand, counting down.
GCCGCAATTCTTTTGAAAAGCGCCTTACTCTTTATGAAAGAATTGGTAAGCGACAGCATGAGCGGTGTAAATTTTTTATACCTAGCAGCACCCGCAACAGGTATTTTCTTAGCCAGTTTATATGTGCGAAAAATAGTAAAAGATGACATCAGCCATGGGGTTACCAAAATTTTATACGCCATATCGCGCCGTAAAGCCCGTATTAAACGACACAATATGTGGTCATCTATGGTTGCTAGTACCTTAACCATAGGGTTTGGAGGTTCGGTTGGGGCAGAAGCACCAATTGTACTAACCGGATCTGCTATCGGATCAAATTTGGCGCGATTCTTTAAAATGGACCAAAAAACACTGATGATGATGATTGGCTGTGGAGCTTCCGGTGCTATTGGAGGAATTTTTAACGCCCCTATTGCAGGAGTAGTCTTTACGCTAGAAGTATTGATGGTCGATTTAACTATGACATCCATCGTTCCCTTACTAATATCTTCGGTTACAGCAACAGCCACATCGTTCTTCTTTATGGGATCCAAAGCCATGTTTCACTTTAGTGCAGTAGAGTCTTTCTCCTTAGGTAGAATACCCTATCTGCTTTTACTAGGTATTGTTTGTGGATTAATAGCCTTGTATTTTACGCGTGCTATTAACCGACTGGAATCATTTTTTCAACGATTAAAAAGTCCTTATATCAAAATCACTATAGGAGGAATTACTTTAAGCGGACTAATATTCTTTTTACCGGCATTATATGGTGAAGGATATGATACCATTGAACTATTGTTAAGTGGCAATCCTGACGAAGTAATGCAAGGAAGTTTATTTTATCAGTTTAAAAATAATGCTTGGATACTTTTTGTATACTTAGGCTTAACAGTCTTGTTTAAGGTAGTTGCCACTAGTGCAACGAATGGCGCAGGAGGTACCGGAGGGATATTTGCACCAAGTTTATTCATTGGATCCATTACGGGATATATGGTTGCCATTGGCTTAAATTATTTCGATTTAGGTATTCCGGAGCGAAATTTTGCTTTTGCAGGTATGGCGGGAGTAATGTCTGCTGTTATGCATGCACCTCTTACGGGCATTTTCCTAATTGCAGAACTTACTGGTGGGTACAGTTTATTTATGTCGCTTATGATAACCTCGACAGTAGCCTATCTTACCATAATTGTATTTGAAAAACACAGCATCTACTCCATGCGCTTAGCCAAAAAAGGCGAGTTAATTACACACCACAAAGACAAAGCAGTACTTACCTTTTTGAATACAAAAGATGAAATTGAAACAGATTTAGTTTGCGTAAATCCGGATACTAATCTAGGTGAAGTAGTGAAGATTATAGCTAGTTCAAACCGAAATATTTATCCTGTTGTTAATGCAGAAGGATTATTTTTAGGTATTTTACATTTAGATGAGGTGCGCAACATCATGTTTAGAACAGAACTATACGAACGATTTACCGTAAGGCGTTTAATGATAACACCTCCGGCTATCATTAAACACTCTGATTCGATGGAAAAAGTAATGGAGACCTTCGACAAGACCAATGCATGGAATTTACCTGTTGTAGATGACGAGGGAATGTATATCGGGTATGTATCCAAATCGAGTCTATTTAATTCGTACCGACAAATATTATTGGAGCAATTCTCTGACGACTAGTCACTTATCACAACTACAAAACTCAACCTTATTTTTCATCAAAGAAATAATTTCATCTTTATCTGCTAAATGTTCTTTTAGTTGTTCGTTTTCTTTTTGCAACAGCAAAATCATGTCTTTCAATTCAATCTCCTTTGTTTTGTATTTTACCGAATAAACCTGCATAACATCAGGCATTATTCCATTCGAAACGTTACTCACTCTAGAAAGTAACTGAAAAAAATCGAACTCCAGTATATCTCCAATTTTTCGTAAAAGCTCAGTATCAATAGATTCTCTGGAGAAAATATTATATACATTATTTCTTGTGGTATTAATTTTTCGCGCAAACTCCACTATAGGAAAGCGCTTAGTACGCACAATCTCTTCAATTTTTTGACCGATGTGAATCATTTCCAGTTGGTTGGTTATTTTAATAAGAATATTATATAACAAATGTATTTTTAAAACTAGTTAATTCTACACTCTTATGTTTCATAAAATTGCATAAAAAGCCCAATAATATTTTACATTATAGTTTTTATTTTAGATATTTTATGTTATTTTTACCACACCTTAAAAAAGTGCAACAAATTATCTAATACGAACCTCTACAAAAAAAACACACATTATGGTAGTTTTCTACACATCAAAAACTAGTCAGGAACAAAGTCAATCTTCACTTTTATGTATAATAACTTGGTTACTAGTAGCACTAATTATGTGCTCCATGAGCTGGGCTTATATTAAACTTCTCTCGTATATTATCGAATAAATAAATTACTTTCTTTTTAATAATATTAAATTAGTATTTGCTTATGAACAAAACAGACTTAGTAAATGTGCTTAGTAGCAAAACAAACCTAAGCAAAACAGCTTCGAAAAATGTTATCGACTCATTTATTCAAATTGTAACCAAACAATTGGCTCAAGGAAATAATGTTAGAATTTCGGGTTTAGGTACGTTTAAAACTAGTCATCGGGCTGCCAGAAAAGGAATAATTCCGTCGACCAAAGCAGTAATTAATATCCCTGCAAAAACGGTAGCAAAATTTTCTGTTGCAAAAGAACTAGCTGAAGCTGTAAAATAAGGCTTTCAAAGAAATTATGTATTTAGAATGACCGAAATTCACTTTTTGGTCATTCTTTTTTAATCTAACTTACAAACAAACCCAACGGAAGTTTAGTTCATTCATACAGAATGATTTAATTATAATTAAGAAATAAACTACCTAATATTAAACTGCCACAAATCGACGCATTTACGAAAAAATGAAGTATTTTCCATGAACCCACCAAACGAATTTGCACCAGGTCCATAAGCAAAAACCGGCACAGGCATTCCTGTGTGTTCTAAGCTAGTAAAGGATGCTTTGACTTGACCCGCTTTTAGGTCTCCGTCATTCAAAACCAAGCCACCCGTTTCATGGTCGGCTGTTACAATAACCAAGGTGTTTCCGTCTTTCTTTGCAAAATCGAGCACAAGTCCAATTGTTTTATCAAAATCCCTTACTTCATCCAGTAAATAATCCAAATCGTTATCATGTCCTGCCCAATCAATTTGTGAGCCCTCTATCATCAAAAAAAAGCCCGTAGCGTTTTGGTTAAGCAAATCTAATGCCTTTGCTGTAGCTTTATACAATACACCCCCTCTTTCTTTAGCTTTAGGCAGGTGGTTATCGGCTAAGAGTCCGGCGATTTTTCCAGCCTTCACCGCTTCAATTTCTGCTAAGGAATAGCAAAGGCTATAGCCCTTATCTTTTAGCTGTTTAGCTAAATTAATATTATCCGTTCGTTGCTCGAAATCGTTTCTTCCACCACCAATAAAAACATCAATACCCGACAACAGGTAATCAGCAGCTATATCCTCAGTCATTTTTCTACTCACCTGATGGGCTACAAAAGATGCCGGTGTTGCATGCGTTACATTACACGTAACTACTAAACCAGTTGCAAGGCCATTTTTATGGGCAATATGCATTATTGAAGGCTGCGCAATAGAATCGGCAGCAAGGCCAATCATACCGTTATTTGTTTTCACACCACAAGCCAATGCAGTACCTGCTGCACCGGAATCAGTAGTATATTCGTTTGCCGAATAAGTTTTTACCATTCCTATTACATCAAAACGCTCAATATGCATTGGAGAAGTTTGCGTGCTCATGGCAGCATACACCTGATTAATACCCATACCATCGCCAATCATAAATACAATGTTCTTACAGCGATTAGCCTGAGCATAGGAATTACTAGATACAAGAAATAGAAAAAATATTAGCGATATGTAGCAGACTCTCTTCTTCATAATATAAACACACATTTATTCAATATCCGGAATATCGGTAGGCAGTGTTAAGCCATTTTTCAGGGCAAGTAATTCTTGCTTTACTTGTGTTAAACGAGTATAAATTTCTTGTGTTGTAGCCACTTGCGACTTGCTATCGCTCATTTTTTTTTGAGCACCGGCTAAGGTAAGACCCTGAACACGAACCAAATAATAAATTTGTTTTAACACAAGAATATCCTCTTCTTTATACGAACGAGTTCCTTTGGCATTTTTATGTGGATTAATCAACGGAGCAAAAGCCTTCTCCCAAAACCGTAACAAAGACTGGTTTACTTGGAGCATTTCGGCAACTTCGGCAATTGAATAATACAACTTTGACATAATTTATCGTCGAATAGTAAGCCGTTGACCAATTTTAATATTGTTACTACGCAAGCCATTCCAACGTTTAATATCTGACACCTTAACCCTATATCTATTTGCAATACTACTTAACGTATCTCCTCTTTTAACTCGATGGGTTACTCTTTCCTGTTGAATAGTTTTTTCTGGCTTTACATCCTCTACTTCAGCTAAAACATCAGAGTCAATAGCTGATGGGGTATAGATTGAATCTCTTAGTTCGTCAAATTTTGCAGCATAATGCGTTGGCAAGCGCAATACATATTTTTTAAGAGATGTTCCAGGAATAATATCTTTGCGGTATTGAGGATTTAGTATGCGCAATTCTTCTTCAGGTATTCGTAGAATTTTGGACACTTTAAGAAAACTCAAACGTTGATCTACTACAACGGTATCTGTGTACACGGGCATTTGTATTTCTGCCGGACACAAGTTATGGTCGTTATAATAAGTCATTACATAATTAGCTGCAATAAAAATAGGCACATAACTTCTGGTTTCGGCAGGTAAATACGAGCTAATACTCCAAAAATCGCGCTTACCCCCCGAACGACGAATGGCACGATTAACCGTTCCCGGTCCGCAGTTATACGCAGCAATTGCCATTTGCCAATCACCATAGATACGGTACAAATCTTTCAAATAACGCACGGCAGCATATGTCGATTTAACAGGGTCACACCGTTCATCAACCAAGCTATTTACCGTTAAACCATACATTCGGCCGGTAGAAGGCATAAACTGCCACAAGCCACGAGCACCGGCTTTCGATGCTACCGTAGTATGTAAAGCAGATTCAATAACGGGTAAAACCTTAAACTCTAGCGGAAGTTTATTCTCTTCAAGCACATCTTCAAACAATGGAAAATAATACTTGCTCAAGCCAATGATTTTCTCCACATGATCGCGCCTTCTATCTAAATAAAAATTAATAAAGCTCTTCACTTTACTATTATAGTTCATAGGAATTACATTGGGCAAGCTCTCTAATTTCAGGGCATAAATACTATCCGGATAATCAATATTTTCGGAACCATATTTCTTACATTTTCCCTTACGGGCATGTTTAGCAAAATAACTGTAAGATAAACTATCTAAGACTGAATTAAAGGCATCGGGAACAGCAAAAGAGCTCCGAATAACTGGTACTGAATCAATAATATTTTCGGGTTGAGGATTTAGATCTGCTTCTGAAGCAACTAACCATTTAACACAAAAAAACGAAATTATCAATAAGGAAACTCTTCTTTTTTTATTCATCATAATATTTTAAAAGGTGAATTGACAACGCAACCCAACCGTTGTTTCTTTAATATTAAAACTATTATTCATATAAGGTTCTAGACGCATTGATAGGTCCTGGCTTATATCAAAATCGTACAATTGCGCATCCACAAAAGCATCCAATATGGTTATTCCGTAAAAAGCTACTATACCAATTATAGCTAAATCTCTATTGTACCTGTACCCTAAATACTTTTGTTGTATTACCTGTGATAACCAAGCCATATCAAAGGTGTTTTCATCATATCCGACAGGAATGTATTGCAAATAATCATTCGTATTCGGATTGGTATCTGCAATTGAAATATAGGCCTTTTTGTATTGCGCATAATACAACCCATTCCAGCTAATAGCATAAATTAAAGCAGCATAACCGGCATACACAAAGGGCACTTTCCAATACTTTCTATTATACATCTGCCCTAATCCGGGAATAAAAGTCGCATATAACACCGCCCGTTTAGGGTTGGGTTTAAAAACAAAAGGGGCAACGGCTTGCTCGTTAGCAAAATTATTGGTTGATGGCGATGTAGTGCTACTATCTGTTAACACAAGAGATGCATCCTGAGCAAACACCTGTTGCAATGAAAACAACAGACAGCAAACAACTATAAATATGCGGCTAGTCAAGTAAATTATTATTATTATTTTTTATCACTCAAAAGAACCATCAACCGATTAAGCTCCTGTTCAGAATTAAATGGCAAAATCAATTTTCCTTTTCCTGTTTCATTATAAACCACATCCACCTTAGTTTGTAAGATGGCAGTCAGCTCTTTTCTAGCCAATTCATAGGCATCGTTCGTCACTTTTTGCGTTCTGTCTTGTTTTGTAGCAAGCCCTACTCCATCAGCATTTTTAATTGCCCGAACAATATCTTCTACTTCACGAACAGTATATTGATGCTTTACAATATCGTTATACACTTGTAATTGCAATTCCGGGTCGTCAATATTAATCAACGCTCGGGCATGCCCCATATCAATTTTATTTACAGTAATACCCAACTGAATTTCGGCCGGTAATTTAAGTAAGCGTATGTAATTGGCAACAGTAGCTCGTTTTTTTCCAACCAGCTCGCTTAATTTTTCTTGCGTCAATTTATATTCTTCAACCAACCGATGATAACTAAGGGCAACTTCAATGGCATTTAAATCTTCTCGTTGGATATTTTCAACCAAAGCCATCTGCATTACCTGTTCATCTTCTGCTGTTTTGATGTAAGCAGGAATTTTCAACAACCCAGCTTTTTTGGAAGCCCTAAAACGTCTTTCTCCGGCAATAATTTGATAAGAATCATCGCTTTGTTTTCGAACAGTGATAGGCTGAATCACACCAACCGACTTGATAGAAGCAGCTAATTCACATAGGGCATCCTCATCAAAATGAGCTCGAGGCTGATTGGGATTGGGGTGTATCTTTTCAAGTTCGATTTCGCCAAAAGAAGAAGAGCCTGCTGTAGAGACTTCTTCCATTTCGAGCAAAGCGCCCATACCACGACCAAGTACTGATTTTGCCATACTATTTCAAATTCCAAATTTATAATTATCAGAGATTTTACTCTTTGTTTTTCTTAATCAACTCTTTAGCCAATTGCATATAATTGAGCGTGCCCTTAGATTCGGCATCATATAACAATACCGGTTTACCGTAACTAGGCGCTTCACACAATTTCACATTGCGTTGAATAACGGTATCAAAAACCATAGCTTCAAAATGCCTTTTTACTTCCATATACACCTGATTGGCTAAACGCAAACGAGAATCGAACATGGTAAGCAAGAAACCTTCTATGGCTAAATCAGGGTTCAACTTGCTCTTTATGATTTTAATGGTATTAAGCAACTTACTAATTCCCTCCAAGGCAAAATACTCGCACTGAACAGGAATAATAACCGAGTCGGCCGCCGTCAATGAATTTACCGTAATTAAACCCAACGAAGGAGAGCAATCGATAAAAATATAATCGTAATGGGCTTTTAGCGGTGTTAGCACCGAACGCAACACCACATCACGATCTTTCATATTCACCAATTCAATTTCTGCACCTACTAAATCGATATGCGAAGGAATAATGTCCAAGTTTTTAATCTCAGTGGAACAAATCGCTGTTGTGGGGTCAATATTATTTAATAAACACTGATAAATACCCATGCCGTGTTTACGCACATCGATACCCAATCCGGAAGACGCATTTGCCTGTGGATCAGCATCTACTATCAACACCTTCTTTTTCAATGTAGCTAAAGATGCAGCCAAATTAATGGTAGTAGTGGTTTTACCCACCCCACCTTTTTGATTGGCTAGAGCGATAATTTTTCCCATTTTAAACGAAGCTTAGTGTTATAAAAGAAGCAAAAATATCAATAATATCTTGGGTATGGAAGCAAAAAAATAAAAAAGAGCCAATTCTTGCTTTTAAGTTATTAACAGTAATTTGTTGATAACTTAAAATCAATTACTTGCATAAAATTCAGAAGATTAAGAAAGGTCTGATGCAAGATGATTCGCTTTTTTATTATTTGACACAAAGAAGGAAATCTAAGCTGCAACAGGCAATCAAAAAGAATTATGCTACTTGTCTGTTTGTAGGATATTTTTTCCTATTTTTGTGCGTTAAAATTAGCCTTTTCAAAAGCCTACTTATACAGATGAGAAAGAACAACATTCGCACTTTTATCCTAGCACTGGGAGGTATTATTTTACTAAATATACTTTCTGTCTTTTTCTTTTTCCGGATAGATTTAACATCCGAGAAAAGATATAGTATATCCCAAAATACAAAAAAGATGTTGGGCGATTTAGACAAAAAAACCCAAATCACAATTTATTTAGATGGAGATTTAAATGCGGGATTTTTACAACTAAAAAAAGCTACGCGCGAATTGCTCGACGAATTTAAAGTATATGCCTCGAACGATTTCACATACCGTTTCGTTAATCCATCAGCAGCTGAATCACAAGAAGAACGCAACAAAAATTACATTGCTATGGAACGAAAAGGAATGCGTGCATTTACTGTGTTTGAAAAAGACGACGAAGGAAAATCTATTCAAAAAGTAGTGTTTCCTTGGGCTGAAATTATTTACGGAAAAGATACGGCCTTTGTTAACCTTTTAAAAAACAACCCTCGGTTATCGGGGAGTGAAAACTTAAACCACTCTATCGAAAACTTGGAATTTGAAATAACCGACGCCATTCGTATCCGTTCGATGAAAACTGTTCATAAAATTGCCTTTTTAGAAGGTCATAACGAACTACCTCCTGAATTGGTCTATGACGCATCTGTAGCCTTAAGTCATTATTTTCAGGTAGATAGAGGCGCCTTAGGCAATGACCCAACCATACTACACGATTACAAAGCAATTATCATAGCGAAACCAATGCAAGCCTTTAGCGAGCAAGAAAAATTTATCCTCGACCAATACATTATGCGTGGCGGACGAGTTTTGTGGTTGATAGATGGCGTACGAATTTCTATGGACAGCCTTTCATCTACAGGAATATCTCCGGTAATACCGCTTGACTTAAACCTAAACGATCAGCTGTTTACATACGGCATTCGTATTATACCGGCTGTTTTGCAAGACATGCAATGCACCCAAATACCGATGAATGTTGCACGAAGCGATGAGGAAGCTCGATTTGAGGCCATGCCCTGGTATTATTCACCTCTTTTGCTAACGGCTCCATTCCATCCAATCTCACGCAATTTGCTTGAGGTTAAAGCAGACTTTCCGAGCGTACTTGATTTGTCTGTAAGCAAAAACCCAAACATACAGAAAACAGTGCTTTTAATCAGTTCCAATGGCTCACACACAGATATGGCACCTAGCCGAATTAACTTAAATACCATGTACGACATGGATAGCGAAAGCTACTTTAACACACAACACCTTCCGGTTGGAGCTGTGTTGGAGGGAAAATTTCCTTCTGTTTTCGCTAACCGATTAGTGCCCGAAGGAATTATTTATAACGAAAAAATTAAAATAGAGAGTGTGCCCAACCGAATGGTTTTTGTAGCAAACGGCGACATTATAAGAAACGATATTGAAGGCAACGGACAACAGATGCAAGTTTTACCTATGGGTTTTGATAGATATTCGCAAAGAACTTACGGCAACCGGAGTTTTATTGTAAATTCCATGCTTTACTTAGCCGATGATGACGGCTGGCTCGAATTACGATCGCGCGATTTTACTTTGCGGTTATTAAACAAAAAACTTATTGTCTCTGGCAAGCGATATTGGCAAATAATAAATGTGGCAATACCTGTGTTGTTGTTACTTGTATTTGCGCTTATATACACCCTTATTCGCAGAAGAGCATACAAACGATAAGAAACAATTTGAAAATTTGCAAATAGCAAACTTTTATATACCTTTGGTCGTTCAGAATTTTAGTAATATAAACCGATGAAACCCACCTCCCGAAGTGTCGGGAAAACGCTACAACAAAAGCTTTTTCACCTGGGTTACACACATCCTTAATTAAATTTTATTCGTATGAAATTTACGGTATCAAGCACAAAGCTATCTAGTCACTTACAAGCAATTAACCGTGTTATCTCAACCAAAAGCACCCTTCCAATTTTAGAGTGCTTCTTATTAAATCTGAAAGGGAAAGTACTTACCTTAACCACTTCCGATTTAGAAACAACATTAATCACTTCGCTTGAATTAGACAAGGCTGAAGAAGATGGAATGGTAGCAGTTTCTGCAAAAATATTATTGGATTCCTTGCGCGAACTCCCCGAACAACCCTTGGCTTTCGAAATCAATAACGATAACTTGGCCATGACCATTAAATATGAAACAGGAACTTACAATTTCATCGGACAACCGGGAGATGAATACCCGAAGATGCCTGAACTTGGAGCCGAAAAAAATTCACTCACTATTGATGCTTACACTTTAAACTCAGGGATAGCCAAATCGATTTTTGCTACTGCCGACGATGAGCTTCGTCCGGTAATGAATGGTATTTATTTTGATATCACTACCGAAAGCATTACCTTGGTTGCTACCGATGCACATAAATTGGTTCGGGTAAAATCGAATACAACGAAAGGCTCCGCAAATGCTGCTTTTATTTTAGCAAAAAAACCTGCTACCCTTTTGAAAAACATTCTTCCGAAAGAAAGTGGCGAAGTAAGTATCGCTTTTGATGATAAAAATGCCATTATTACTTTGTCAAACTATCAGATGATATGCAGACAAGTGGAAGGGCGTTATCCAAACTACAACGGCGTAATTCCTCAAAACAATCCGCACAAACTGATTATTGACCGTTTAGCATTTATGAATGCTTTAAAACGGGTTTCCGTTTTCTCGAACCAAGCCAGCAATTTAATTAAATTGCAATTAAGTGAAAATGAAATTCACATTACAGCACAAGACATAGATTTTTCTGTTTCGGCCGAAGAAAAAATTTCTTGTCAATATACCGGAGATCTTATGAGTATAGGGTTCAAATCAACTTTCCTAATTGATATCTTGAACAATATCCACTCGAGCGATGTAGTATTGGAATTAGCAGACCCTTCGCGTGCCGGACTAATTCTTCCTTTTGAAAACGAAGAAAACGAAGAATTGCTCATGTTGCTTATGCCAATGCTTCTTAACGATTAGGTTTTTAATACAACAACAACTAAAAGTGAAGTTTACAACAGCTTCACTTTTTTTCTTTTAACCCTTGCAAAAAATTATACTATGCAACTTGCTTTAAAAAACCCCCTAATTTTTTTCGATTTAGAAACAACAGGCACCGATATTATTAACGACCGCATTGTGGAAATTTCATATTTAAAAGTACACCCAAACGGCATGGAGGAGTCTAAAACCATGAAAATTAATCCGGGTGTTCCAATTCCAGCCGAAAGTTCAGCTATACACGGTATTTTTGACAAAGATGTAGTTGATGCGCCTAACTTTAAAGAAGTAGCCAAACTAATTGCACGCGATTTTGAAGGAGCCGACTTAGCAGGATTCAATTCAAATCGTTTTGATGTGCCGCTATTAGCTGAAGAATTTATTCGCGCAGACATTGATATCGATATGACCAAACGAAAATTTATCGATGTACAAACGATTTTCCATAAAAAAGAACAACGAACACTTGGGGCTGCCTATAAGTTTTATTGCCAAAAAGAAATTGAAAATGCACATTCGGCAGAAGCAGATACCCTAGCTACTTATGAAGTTTTAAAAGCACAACTCGACAAATACCCCGACCTAGAAAATGATGTTGTTTTTTTATCAGATTTCTCGTCATTTAACCGCAATGCTGATTTTTCTGGAAGAATTATTTACAATGATAACAATGAAGAAGTAATTAATTTTGGTAAATACAAGGGACAATTGGTTAACACAGTATTGGAAAAAGACCCCGGCTACTATGGATGGATTATGAATGCCGATTTCAGCCTACATACCAAACAAATATTTACGAAAATCAAACTACGAAACTTCAATAAATAAGCTTAATCTTTTAGCAAACACGAATTTCCTTTGCATGTTTCAATTCAAACAATTTGCTATAAAACAAGATTGCTGCGCCATGAAAGTAGGCACCGATGGTGTTTTACTTGGCGCGTGGGCTACTTGCGAGAATGCAGAAAGCATATTGGATATTGGTACAGGCACGGGACTAATTGCCTTGCAGCTTGCGCAACGTTCAAAGGCTATAATTGATGCCATAGAAATCGATGAAACAGCCGCACTACAAGCTAAAGAGAATGTAGAAAACAGTCCGTGGGCAAACCGAATAAACATCCTAGCGCAGTCGTTTCAAGACTTTTCATCAAATTGCAAAAAACAATACGACTTACTTGTGAGCAACCCGCCTTATTTTGAAAACAGTCTAAAATCGGCCAACGACAAAAAAAATAAAGCCCGACATACGGACTCGCTAAGCCCTGAAGAAATTCTACACAGAAGCAAAACACTACTATCAAAAAACGGGCGATTATGCCTGATATTACCGGTAAAAGAAGCAGAGAAATTTCTGTTATTAGGAAAAGAAAACGGATGGTACTGCGAACAAAAAACGGCCGTTATACCTAGAATAGGCAGTCAAGCAAAGCGCGCATTAATAGCTCTTAAACAAGGAGCGGGCATCTGTTACGAAAACGAATTGATTATAGAAACAGCAGAAAGACATGCATACTCAGCAGCATACAAGCAATTAACTAAAGACTTTTATCTTAATTTTTAATTTAAAAACAGTACTTACTATTTCAATTATATATACATACCGCCCATCTTTCTTCTTGAAATAGAATCTTTATTAAGCATTAATTCGATAATATTAGTGCAGTATCAGTTGGTTGAATCACACTCATAATGAGCTACAACACCAAAATAAAATATGTTATTATCTTTCTTAAATACATTTTAACAAAAGTGTACGGTCTCAAAAGAAATTCCTTTACCCTAAATAAAAATATAAGCTTTTCTCTTTTCTGTTGAGTTTTTGAAAAAACGCACAATCCTGTTTTTCCTTACATGAGCCAATCAGGATAAAAAAAAATAAAAAAGAATGATACGACTGCAAATAAAAATAAATCTAGTCGATAGATATTAGTAGATTAATAAAGCCTGAATAATAATAGAACAAGACTAGAATAATTTTTATTACAAAACTCACCTTTTCCAGAACAGGCAAAAAGCCATCTTATATGACGAAACAAAATTTTACAAGTTACTTTTAATTAAACATTTAGCTATCAAGAAAAAGACCAGCTGTATCAAATAGAAAAACACGAGAAAGTAAGACCGTTGCCAACTATTTTTGTGTTCGTCTGCGCGATTTTATTTTCGTTGATAAAGGATAACGGGTAAAAATATCCGCTTTGTTTTTTGGACGAATAGTTTCGTACCAAGCAAAATGGGTAAGTTGTTTTTTTTCTTTGGGCATTTGCTCTTCGGGGTACAGCGTTCCCGATGAAGCAGGAGACATGACTATCTTATTAATTTTTCGGTTATTCAGAAAAACTTCCAATACGCTACTTTCGGTACGATTAATACCAACAATACTTCCATCATCCTCTATTGGATAATAAATGGATTCGGCATTCCCTTCGACAAGAATTTCGTGTAATTTACGGTTGGCAATATAGGCCTTTAAGGTTTTACCGGAGAGCTGATTAAAGCGAAGAGAATCGTGTTGTGTAATGGCTAAAGCTAGGCCTTGAACAAACACCATATTAGAATCGTTGGCTTGTTGAAACACCTGAATAAAATCGCCGGCAAGTTGGGCTGAGTCTGACCATAACACCGGACTCTCATACATATTTAACACCGAGTCGCGAGTGCTATACACGAGGGTATCACATTTACCTTGCAAATCACTTCTATAAAAACGAACATTACTTACCGCCTTTAGCACTTGGTAAACAGAATCGGCATAAGTCCGCAAGGTGTCAGCATGTAAAAACAAGCTATCATTAGCCGTAGAATACTCTACTGCATAAGCCGAATTATATACCAAGCCATAACTATCTAACTCACGGTAAAATGCATTATTTCCGTAAACCACAATATGCTGTGCCGTATCTAACAACTCCGTATTACCCCAAGCCGTACCTTCGCCAATGCTTCGGTTATAAAAAATAGTATCAGCCGTAAGTCTTTTACCATCGTTTTGTTCTATATAAGACCGATTGTAAAGCGTTGCTTGTTCGTTGGCCGTATCATACGAGCCTTTTTCTGAGTAGATAGTTGTTTTTTCTTTATACAAAATTACCGAAGGACCAACAATAGTTGCCGTTTTCGATGCCGTATTGTAATGCAAGTTGTTTGACGCCAAAGCAAACTCTTCGTTTATCAACCTAACTTTATCCCTAAATACGGCCAATTTTGTATCCGGAGAATATTCACCCCATATAGAAGTCATTGTATTTTTACCATCATAGATTTTTCCACCGGTATAATAATACCCTTTGTTTTGGTTTCTATCATAATCAAAGCTATCGGTCTCCAGAATCGTTTCTCTATTAACCATTTGCACATTCCCTTTTAGGTTTGCAATTCGCGTATTTCCATCGTAATGCAAAAAATCGCTGTAAACAAATAGCGTATCACCCTGTTCCATACGAATATTACTAAATGCATCAATGGTATTGTTTTGATCATAAAAATAGGCACTATCGCAATACATATACGCATCGTCGTGTCTAAAAATAACATTTCCACGAAGCACTTGGCAGTCGGCCTTTTGATGTTTATCAAACGATAGGGTCTCCGATTGTTCTAAAAAGATGGTAGTAGGTTTTTTTGCCGCTTGTAACCCAACAAAAAGCAAGCATAAGACTAAAAACAAAGCCCTATGCTTGAAAAAAATTCTGTGCACCACTATCTTCAAAACAAAAAATATTTATTCATTATAAGCTACTTTTTTTCTAGCCAACCCTTGTACTGAAATTCACACGCTTGCCACTCTTCATTTACATGAATATAGGTTTCTTTAATTTTACCATTTATCCATTCATCTAGTTTCTCGGCGTTTAGTCTATTTTGCACAAAAGTTCTTAACAACTGATAATCATCTTCTAAATTCGCTTTATGCGCTATAGTTTTGGATTTAACTCTTATAACCGCACTCACTTGTTTTCCGGCTTGATTTGTCATAACAAAAGGCTTAGAAACAGCACCTACTTGCATGTTATTAGCCAGTTTAGCTATCTCGGGCGAAAGGTGTTGGTATTCAAATTTCGAAGTTCCGTCGTATGGATTAACCATCAGTCCTGCGCTCATTCTGGTGTCTTTATCATCAGAGAATTGCTTTACCGCTACCTCGAACAACAGCTTTTCTTCCCGTACCAAAGCAACAACACTATCTAACTTTGCCAATGCCTTATTCTGATCGGCAAGTTGTGCTTTAGGTTTCAATAAGATATGGCGCACATTTACTTTATCGCCCCTTTTGGCAATTAACTGCAATATATGAAAACCAAACTCTGTTTCGATAATGCGCGACACTTTGGCAGGATCAGTAAGCGAGAACGCCTCTTCTGCAAAAGGCTTAACCAGTTGACCTTTGCCCATAAAACCCAGTTCACCACCTTGCTTAGCCGACTCAATATCTGACGAATACAACATAGCCAACATAGAAAAAGTAGCATCACCACTTTCAACCCGTTCTTTAAATTCCCGTAGTTTTGCTTTTACCGCCTCAACTTCTTCAACAGCAATTTGAGGTTCAACCGTTAAAATTTGCACTTCGACCTTAGCCGGCACAAAAGGTATTTCGGTAGAATCAGTTTTCAAAAACTCTTTACGAACAATAGAAGGCGTAATTTTTTGGTCACCAATAAGTTTCTGTTGCACTTGTTGCACCAAACTCTGTTCGCGGGCTTGTTCTCTTAACTCTTCTTTAATGGAACGTAGGTTTTTACCGTAATACTCTTCCAATTTTTCTTCAGAGCCAATCTGTGCGATAATCTGACTTATCCGTTGCTCTACCTGCATACTAACAGCCGCCTCGTTTACATCTATACTGTCTAATTTAGCTTGATGCAAAAAAAGCTTACGAATAGCCAATTGCTCTGTAATTACACAATATGGGTCACCATCTACATCCACCTTTTCGTACTTTATTTGCAGCAATTGTTTTTCTACATCAGAACGCAATATGGCAGCATCGCCAATTACCCAAACCACTTCATCGATAATGGTACCTTGAGCAAATAGCACCGACGAAATAAAAACAAAAAAAGAAATAACGGTAATTTTAACATGTAAATGCATAATTATTTAGTGTAATTAGTTTAGGGTTGAGTAGCAATATCTTCCTGATTGTGTATCGGAAAATAAGTAATATCTTGATTATTAACTGCTTCTTTATATAGTTTCTCTTGAATTTTTCGAATAAAATCGAGCCGTTCCTTATTCATCAAAATTGTGTAAATTTTCTCTTTAGCAATATCAAAAGGCTCTACATCGCCAACAAAACCGGCCTCAACAACACGCAATATAAAATGATAACTACTATCAGAGGTTTCTATATAGTTAGTCGATCTCAAGTAATTACTTTCATTATCAACTTGCAAGGGCATATTCTTACTAATTTCGGCAAATCTCACCCATTTATCTCCAAAATATTGATAACTGGTTGCATTTTGGATACTATATTTTTCTATGTTCTCCAATGATTTCTGGTCCAACTTACGCATCCATTTTTGCAAGAGCTTGAATTTTGGCGCACCTAAAGGCACTTGAATAAAAACGCCTTTAATAACACATTCATTGAGTCGGAATCTTTCTTTATGTTGCTCATAAAAAGCTTGCATTCGTTTTTCCGAAAGCACATCGGCCAACCGTTCTGTAATTAGGTTTTCTTCATATTGATGAATCACCAATGATTTCCGATAATCAACAACTAACTTTTCAATGGATTCTTTATCCGATATATTTTTATTAGCATGCGTATAAAGCAAAACATCTGTAACCCACTTTTTTATGTAATTTTCAGCAACAGAAAGGCTGTCCTCTTTAGATATTCCGTTAGGAATTACAGATTCTATATCTTCCAAGTATAAATACCTACCCTCAACCTCGAGATAAGGAATTCTAGATTCATCTTTCTTTTCTTTCTCTTCACAAGCAACAAAAAAAATGAAAAACAATAGCACAAAACACAAACGGAATATTTTCATAAACCAATACTAAAGAAACAATTAATTACTTGTAGATACGGATGATAAAACTGCTTCATCTACAAAAATAGTATATTTTTTACGCAATTCTTTTATCCACTCTTTATCCAAAAAAGCCTGATAATCTTGAATTACCTGACCTCGGCAATCGGCACAAGACTCTGGTTTAATAAGCTGCTTTCCCTCCAAAAACACTATAGGAAAATCATCCGATGGAGTGTATGCACCTATATTAAAACCGTAATAATCAATTTCTTTTTTGGTCCCTTTAGCAAACAAGCCCATTTCCGATTTCACTACAATATCATTTACATTTAATTTCGACAGCTCATTATCAATAGAGTCAGGATGCGCTGTTTGAAAAATTTGCTTCACTTTCTTTTTCGTTTTCTTATTTTTACAATGCACTATTCGGCCTTTAAACCTTGGTTCATCCCAGCTATAATTTTCCTTATTCAACTCAAAGAAACGACGCAATCCCAACGAATCATTCATTGCTTTTTCCCAGACCATCTCATTACTAACAGCAAACAATAAAATACCATCTCGGTACTCTTGCATTAAATTAGCAAATGCAGGGTATTTTTTTTCAAGCATGGTATTTTCATATAGATATAGCTCTCTGGTAGAAAAATTTGTTATAGCCATATTCAGTTGCTTAACAGTAATCGCATTTGTTTTCATAAACAAAACAAAATCTCGTTGTGTATAATTTTTATCAGCAAAAGAGAAAACCGTTTTATTTAATTGCAATCCATTTTCATAAAAAACACTATCGGAATTAGCTTCCGCCAGTTTTATAAGTTGATTCCAATTTTTTGGAAAAAAGGTATAATTATATTCTTTTTTTAGCTTATCAATAAAACCACGGAACACCATTTCAGCTCTATCTCCTTCAGAAAAATGCTTGGCAATTTCTGCCTTCTCCTCCTCATAACTTCCCAAGTCTTTTTTGTCGAGTAATTTAATAATATGCCACCCATAAAAAGTTTTAACCGGAGGTGATACTTGTCCAATTTCTTTAATAGCATACGCAGCATCTTCAAAAGCTTTTACCACAGTACCTCCTTCAATCCATGGCAATTGTCCGCCTAGTGGAGCACTATACAAATCATCTGAATTCTCTTTTGCCAAGGCAGCAAAATCTTCGCCAGCCATTATTTTCGAATACAACAATTGAATGTCATTTTGAGCCTTGACATTTTGATCCGGCAATGAATCGTTAGCTTTTTTCAACAGCTGAGCCACCAATAATTTTCCGCGCGATGGTCTGCGGCTGTACACTTTAATTATGTGATACCCGTAGGCACTTTTTACAGGACCGCTAATTTTGCCTATCGGAGTATTGTATGCTATAGACTCAAACAGATAAATAGTTTTTAAAGCCGATAAATAGCCCATATACCCACCTTGTTCTTTTGATTTAGCATCCTCAGACAATTCCTTTGCAACCACATCAAAATCTTCCTTTTTTAGCCGAACCATAACTTTTTGTGCTGTTTTATATGCTTCTACAGTATCTACCCCAGCAGCAGTTGGCAGTTTGATAAAGATATGCCCTATCTCGACCTCCTCTTTCATACGTTCAAAAGCCTCTTTCATCAAGCTTTCTTTGTACGAATCATCTAGTAAATAAGAAGCGGCCAATTGTTTGCGATAACCGGCCAATTCGTTGATAAAGCTTTTTGCTGTATCCATTTTTAATGCTTCGGCTTCGGCCACTTTCAATTTAAAATTAATAAACATTTCGAGGTATTCATTTACCGATTTTGTATCCGAAACGGTATTTTGCAAATTCTTTTGATACAAGTACTCGAAATCAGATTTTGATATTTCTTTTCCGTTAACTGTAACCAAAGTAGGGTCATTTGCCGAAACGAGCACTGACAAACAAACAATGCCGAAAAGAAAAATAAACACTTTTTTAATCATCGTCTTATAATTTTAAGTTAAAAGAAACAGCACAACACTTATAACAATATAGAATATCCTAGTCCAAAAGTAACATATTCGGCCCTAAGCATATGCGTTTTTAAAGCTACAACACCAAATAAATTTGAGCTTACACGGTATTTCATGGCAAAACGAAAATAGGTGTTATTTAAAAAATCGTAGGCATAATTATACTGCGGTTTAATATTATCGTAAATATAATACCCACCGTCAATAGCTGCTGTTACCCTACCAAGTATAAATTCGTTCGATAAGCACGCCCCACCCCGTATCCGTTGCTCAAAAACTTTGTCATCCATACGGTTGGTGAAAAAGTCGGTAAATGCCCCTGGGTAATTGGTATGCGTATCAGCAAAAGCATCGTCATAAAAAGCATCAAGCCCTAAACCTATACGATAAATATTACTAGCCTGAAAATACAAAGCCGTATTAAAATTACCTACCAAGTATTTTTTTGTATCAAACCTATCTAACTCGCGCATAAAAGCCGAACCCATAAATTCCAAAGAAAAATAATGCGGTAACACTTCGCCCGGTTTACGAATAACAGGGGTTAGTACCGACGGGCAGTATTTCATTCCAGCTTCGGCAGTTAGCATATTGAGCCCGTTGTTTGGTGAAGAAAAATTACCATTAGACATATGCGAAAGATAAGCCCCTAAAAAGAATGAGTAATGCGAGAGATTGTCTTGTTTTTGATTGGTAATGTTTGTAAAAGGGCGCAACACCATGGTTAACCCACCCTTTATATACACATTGAGAGGAGATCCAAACATCGGTGTTATTTCAGCAACAGGAGAGTTATCGTTATTCGTCAGCGACTGTTTGTTCCATTTAGTTACACCCGCCAATCCAAAACCGGCCGATAGATTAAAATCGAAAGGATCAGTTCTTATAAGAGGCATATCAACATACGGATATATAGCAAAAGCCGACCCCAACAATGCTTCGTTACCTAGGTTTAGGTAAGTAAAGCCTAAACCGGTAGTGGGAACATTATAGTAATGATGCCAGTTTTTGCTACCCACACTTGGCCATTCAACAGCAAACTCAGCACCTAATATTGGGCGCAAAGCAGCCCCTTTTAAATATTCACTTTGCTCTACTTCGTGCTGAAGAATTTTGCCGGCAATTAAGTTATACTTATATTGATGAGGGCTGTCAAAAATTAAATCGCCCGACATACCCGAATTCTCATAATCACTATACGATTTTGGGGTATTATCAACCCTTTCGTAGCGAGGAGGAGCCATTGTCATTGCAACAGTTGCATTATCCCAATTGCTATTTCCATTGCCTCGCTGATATTTATTGGGTGAGTTATTGGAGCGAGCATTTCCATCTGCCCAAATACCACCACCTATAGCCGATTTACTGCCACTGCCACTAGCCCACGAATCGTTTGCCTTACCACCACGACTGCCTCTTTTGGAATCTGAATTATCATTCCATACTCCGCCACCTTTGCCAACCTTAGCAGACTTCCCATTGTTATCGGCCAACCAGGAGTCGTTGGCTTTACCACCACGCGCAGATCCTCTTTTCGTGCTGCCATCCCAATCGGCATACGCACTACTGTAATTAACATTTAGCTTTCGCTTCCCATCTTTGGCAGTCCATGTTCCACCGGAAGCTTTGCTCCGCCGTCTCGATTTTGAATTATCGTCAAACGGATCATAAGCAGCGCCAGATTTTCGACCTGATTTACTCCGTTTATCATCAAACGGATCGTACCCTCCCGAGGCTGTCCGTCCTTTATATTTACTTTTGCTATTGGTTTCAAAAGGATCGTAAGCTGTACCGCCAGACCCTTTCTTTTTATTTTTTTTATCGTACTCAGCAAATGGATCAAAACCACCGGCATCTTTGCCTTTTTTTCCGGAAGATGAAAACGGATCAAATCCTTTAGATGAGCCTTTACGAGATGTTTTTTTTCCTCCACCAATGGAATACTGAGAGCCTCGACTCGACTTACTACCCGTCATTTTAGCCGATTTTTTTTGTCGCGCTTGATTTCTTCCCTTAATAGAACAGTCGTCACCCAAACACTGACCGTTTACATGCACACTAAACAAAAGAAGAAATGAAAGAAGTACAAAAAGAATTTTTTTCACAAGAATAAAAATTTATAGTTGGTTGGTAAAAAAGCATTTTAACTTAAAAAACGAACAATATACAAATACATTAATATAACAGCACCAATTTCAATTCCATAAACATAACTATTTTACCATAAGAAATTACAACAGTAGCTATAGTAGCAAAAAAAAATCAAGCAGCTTAGTTCATAAAAAGCCTTGACTTATCAAGTCGAAATATGGCAAAAAAGTATATCTTTGTTCTGATTTTTCACGAACCACAAATATATAAAATACTTGCTAAATCATGATTGTTTTACTAAAAAAAGAGTTGCGTAGTTTTTTCAGTTCGGCAACAGGCTATATTGTTATTGGTGTATTTTTACTTTTTACAGGCTTGTTTTTATGGGTTTTTCCGGGTGAGTATAATATTTTAGACACTGGGTATGCACAGTTAAACGGCTTATTTTCACTTGCTCCTTGGTTGTTTTTATTCTTAGTTCCTGCCGTTACCATGCGTATGTTTGCCGAAGAAAATCGTAACGGAACCATCGAATTGTTATACACCAAACCTATTCGAAGCATACATATTATTTTAGGTAAATACTTAGCTGCTGTACTTTTGGTCTTGCTATCACTTATACCTACCCTTATCTACTTTGCCACCGTATATTATTTAGCCGAACAAGGCATCGACGCCGGTGCTTTTTGGGGTTCATTTATCGGCTTGTTTTTTTTGGCAAGCATTTATGTGGCTATCGGCATATTTTGTTCAGCCATAAGCAGTAACCAAATAGTATCCTTTATAATAGCTGTTTTGATGTGTTTTGTTGCCTACTCCGGTTTCGATTTAATTGCTGAACTTTTCACTTCGGGAAAGGTGATAACCGCTATTTCGAACCTCGGCATTAACGCCCACTACGAATCGATGAGCAGGGGCGTAGTTGACAGCAGAGATGTGGTTTATTTTTTCACCGTAAGTGTACTTTTTATATTTGGTACTAAGCTGGTAATTAGACGATAAATACTATTAGACAATTTGCAATTTCTAAAAACTATATACTTGTCAGACTCTAACCCTATATCCAAGCCCCTTATCCTTATCACCAACGACGATGGGATTATAGCCAAAGGCATACAGTCTTTGATTAGCTGTTTATTGCCCTTAGGTAATTTATTTGTTGTAGCACCGGACGGACCTCGCTCGGCACAATCGAGTGCATTGACTGTAACCACCCCTTTACGAGTAAAGAAAATTAAAGAAGAAGACGGCTTAACTGAATATATTTGCAACGGCACCCCTGCCGATTGTGTAAAACTAGCCCTTAACCAACTGTGTCCACGCAAACCTGATATCATTGTCTCTGGTATAAACCACGGCATGAATTCCTCAATCAGCATTATCTACTCTGGCACGATGGGGGCTGCATTAGAAGGCTGTGTTAATGGCATCCCCTCTATAGGGTTTTCACTTTGCAACTACGACCCACGAGCCAATTTTGACACAGCCATGGCGTATGCCTATAAAATCACAAAAAAAACCATGGCAACCGGCTTGCCCCGCACTATCTGCTTAAATGTAAATATTCCTGATTTACCCGAAGATAAAATACAAGGAATTTCTATTTGTCGCCAATCGGAGGGATATTGGGCCGAAGAGTTTGTTCAACGAAAAGACCCTTCCGGCAAACGATATTATTGGCTAACGGGACAGTTTATCAATGCCGAAAAACAAAATAGCGAAACTGATGAGTGGGCCTTAGAAAATGGTTTTATTTCTATTGTTCCGGTAAAAGTAGATATGACAGCCTACGAACACCTAGACGAACTTAAAAAAATTGATTATGAGTTGGAATAAAGAAAAAGAAAAACAAGGAATGGATAATTTTTGGATGGGTTTTATCCCTGCATTTATCTTACCTTTTATTCTAAACATTCTCATCTTTAAAAGTAAATATACCACAGAGAAACCGCTTTTTGAAGCTATGTACAACTTTTCCAAAACAGGATATATGGGTAAAGATGTGCTTACTAGCACCATGTTAAGCTTTGTATTGTTATTTATTTTTAATCGATTAAAAAAAGAACGAGCCAGTGCAGGAGCTTTTGTTGGCACCATACCCTATATAATCATTACTTTTTGGCTTATGTAGCTATTTTTAGCAAACAAATTTATCAATACTATCATTTATTCACTACCCTAGTTGAAATACTTTATTATTGCAGGCGAAGCATCGGGCGACTTGCACGGTTCAAACTTAATGCGAGAACTAAAGCAAGTAGACACTCAGGCAACATTTATGTTCTTGGGTGGCGATTTGATGCAAGCACAAGGGGGTACATTGGTAAAACATTACCGCGATATGGCTTTTATGGGCTTTATTATGGTATTACTGAATGCTCGCAAGGTGCTGCAAAATATAAAAATATGCAAACAACGGATTATCGAATTCCAACCCGATGTACTTATTTTAATTGATTACCCGGGCTTTAACCTTCGCATAGCTAAGTTTGTTAAAGAACAACAAGTAGATATACCTGTTTTCTATTACATCTCTCCCAAAATATGGGCATGGAAAGAACACCGCATCAAATCGATAAAAAAATACATTGACAAGATGTTTACTATCCTTCCGTTTGAAACGGACTTTTACGCCAAACACAATTACCCTGTACACTATGTAGGCAATCCTAGTGTTGACTCAATAGCCTTTCGATTGAATAAAGAGGAAGATTTTGCTTCATTTACCAAACGAAATAACTTAAACGAGAAACCCATAATTGCTTTGTTGGCAGGAAGCCGACGGCAAGAAATAAAAGGTTGTTTACCTACAATGGCCAACATGGCATCGCTTTTTCCCGAATACCAATTTGTAGTAGGTGGAGCTCCATCTGTCGAACCCCAATTTTACAGCAAAATACTAGGAAGCAATAATGTACAAGTAGTGTACGGACAAACGTACGACTTACTGCAACAGGCGCATGCCGCCATTGTAAACTCAGGAACGGCTACCCTCGAAACGGCCTTATTTAAAGTACCACAAGTAGTTGTTTACCAATGGAAGTTAGGTTATTTGATGAATATTTTGCAACAACTAGTACTAAAAGTTAAGTACATTTCATTGGTAAATTTGATATACGAGGGCCCATTGGTTAAAGAACTAATTGCCGGCTATTTTACCCCACAAAACTTACAAAAAGAACTAACCCTTATACTAAACCCTACTTACAGAAAAAAACTAGAAAACGGATACAACGAAATAAGTCAGAAACTTGGCAAACCCGGTGCAGCAAAAAAAGCAGCAGCAACGATGTGGGGGTTGTTGAAAAGTTTTTAAGCCAATCTTCTTGCTATTTACACAAGAATGTTAAATTTACGCTGATTTTTAACCCTTTAAAATTAACCTTATGAAGAAAAATATCTTACTCTTAAGTTGTCTGATTATAGGCATAGCTTTTTTTAGCGGATGTAAACCTATTTACACTTGCGGACAGGCAAAACCGGAGAAAAAAATGGATAGTTTCTTTTGGTCTAAAAGAGTTAAAGCCGTGATTCAAGAAAGAGATGGTTTATGTCATGAATTATCTAAAGAACAACAAGAGAATGCCCAGTTAGAGAAAGATACTTTTGAACTCAAAAACAAACTGAGCGAACAAAATATTAGCATCATTGATTTAACCAATAAAAACAACGAACTCGAAGCAAACTTGGCAGAATTAGACGGAAAATACAATGCCTTGTTAAACGAAAATGTTTCGCAAGCTGAGCAGTATAGCCGGGCACTAAAACAAAAATCGGCCGAACTAAAAAACCGCGAAGAGTTGCTTGCCGAACAAAACGAATTGCTTGCTCAAAGAGAAGTAGCCTTAAAAGACTTGCAAGCAAAAATGGCAAAGCAAGACTCGATAACAAGAGCCTTAAACGATATTATTCGAAAAGCCTTGCTTGGATTTAAATCGGATGAGCTATCCGTTGAAATTAAAAATGGGAAAGTATATGTATCCTTGTCTAACAAACTCTTATTTAAATCGGGAAGTTGGGATGTTGAAGCGAAAGGAGTAGAAGCGTTGGCTGTGTTGGCCGATGTATTAAACAACAATCCGGATATAGACATTTTGGTTGAAGGTCACACCGATGCAGACCCAATTAGTACGGCTGTAATTAAAGATAACTGGGACTTAAGTACAGCTCGTGCAAATGCCATTGTGCGCATTCTAACCAACGGTTACGAAGTTAATCCTACACGAATAACAGCTTCAGGAAGAGGCGAGTTTATGCCAAAAGCATCGAACGACACACCCGAAGGAAAAGCCATTAACCGCCGTACAGAAATTATTCTTTCACCCAAA
>CAMDGD010000017.1 GCA_945897785.1 Paludibacter jiangxiensis | reverse complement strand
GCAAATGATGCAATGGGCTTAGCTGTGGCTTATTTTGGTATTGACGACGCCTTAATCAAACACGAAACAGCCATTGAACTAACATATAAATTTCAATTAAACGAACATCTCTATATACAACCGGATATTCAATATATAATTAACCCGGCAGGAACCGGCACAAAACTAGAAAATGCCTTGGTTGGCATTGTGCGGGTTGGGATGGAAATGTAATTAATTTCAGATTTCAAATTAGAGAGCCATTGCATTTATCAATTTGAAATCTGTACTTTTTTCAAGATAATATAAAATCAAATGAACAATATTTTTCTCTCCGACCTACAAACAGGCGAATCGGCCATAATAACCAAGGTACTTGGACATGGAGCTTTTCGTAAACGAATAACCGAAATGGGATTTGTTAAAGGAAAAAAAGTAACCGTGATAAAAAATGCGCCCTTGCTTGATCCTGTTGAATACCAAATAATGGGTTATTATATATCCTTACGGCGAAGCGAGGCTAAATTAATTGAGGTAATATCAGAGCAGGAAGCGACCTTGCTTGCACAAGAAAAATTCAAAGGCACTATCGACGAAGAAAAACTCAAAGTATCTGCGCTTGAAAAAGGGAAAATCATAAATATCGCCTTAGTTGGAAATCCCAACTGTGGAAAAACAACCTTGTTTAACTTTGCTTCTGGCTCGCATGAGCGGGTGGGAAATTATGGCGGAGTAACAGTTGATGCCAAAGAAGCTGTATTAAAAAAATACGGATATATATTCAATATTGTCGATTTACCGGGCACCTACTCTATTACCGAATATTCGCCCGAAGAGCTTTTTGTGCGCAACCATATTACCGAGAAAATGCCCGACATTGTTGTTAATGTTGTTGATGCTTCTAACTTAGAGCGCAACCTATACCTTACCACCCAGCTTATCGACATGAACATAAAGGTCGTTGTTGCCTTGAATATGTACGATGAATTGGAGAAAAAGAACGAACAGTTTGATTACGAAGCCTTGGGAAAAATGATTGGAATTCCCTTTGTACCAACCGTAGCATCGAAAGGAAAAGGGATAGATATTTTATTAAAAAAACTGATTGATGTTTACGAGGATCGTGATTCGAGTGTGCGACACATTCATATCAATTACGGAGAAATGATAGAAGAACATATTCGTATTATTCAAGAGGAATTACGAAAAAATGCCGAATTGACCGATAAATATTCGACTCGTTATATTGCATTGAAATTACTTGAAAGAGATAAAAGCACCGAAAACCAAATTAAGCATTTACCTAATTTTATACAAATACAAGCACTATGCAATACAGCTATTGCTAAACTAGAATTGGAATATGCAGAACACTCCGAAACAATAATTACAGATGCAAAATACGGTTTTATTGATGGGGCATTAAAAGAGACCTATTCAACAGGAAAACAAATTTACCGTAAAGTGCGCGAACTAGACGATTTGCTAACCCATCGGTTTTGGGGCTTCCCAATTTTTCTATTGTTGATGTGGGTAATGTTTCAAACAACCTTTAGTCTAGGTAGTTACCCTATGGATTGGATAGAACTAGGGGTTAGTGAAATGGGCAATTTTATTCGAAATTTACTGCCTGATGGAGCTTTGCGCGACCTGCTCGTTGATGGCATTATTGGTGGTGTTGGTGGCGTTATTGTGTTCTTACCCAATATATTAATACTTTTCTTTTTTATATCGCTGATGGAAGACTCCGGTTATATGGCGCGTGCTGCATTTATAATGGATAAGCTTATGCATAAAATGGGCTTACACGGAAAATCATTTATTCCATTGGTTATGGGCTTTGGTTGTAATGTGCCATCGATTATGGCAACCCGCACTTTAGAAAACAAAAGCGACCGCATATTAACTATGATTATTGCCCCTTTTATGTCATGTAGCGCACGACTACCAGTGTATGTATTATTAATATCCGCTTTTTTTCCGCATTATCAAGGCTTAGTACTTTTTTCAATATACTTAATAGGGATACTCTTAGCCGTTATTGTTGCTTTAGTAATGAAACGGCTTGTTTTTGCAAAAAAAGAAGTTCCTTTTGTTATGGAATTGCCTCCTTATCGCATTCCAACTTTTAAAAACACGGCTTTGCATATGTGGCACAAAGCCCAGCAATATTTAAAAAAGATGGGAACCGTAATTCTTGTTGCATCTGTATTGATATGGGCTTTGGGCTATTTTCCCCGTAACATAAATTACAGCCAAGACTATGCTGCCTTAGAAAATAAAATCGAAAAAAGTAGTCAACTCAGCGAAAAAGCCAAAGCACAACAATTGCAAACACTTGCCATTGAAAAAAAATCGGAAGAACAAGAAAAATCCTATATCGGTCAGTTAGGGCATGCCATGGAGCCGATAATTGCCCCTTTAGGATACGATTGGAAAATGGGAGTTAGCATTCTTACCGGATTAGCAGCTAAAGAAATTGTAGTTAGTACGATGGGAGTACTTTATCATGCCGGATTAGAGAGTAATGAGACTTCCGGAACATTAATTACCAACATCCAAAATCAAACGCATAAAACCGGTGAACTAAAAGGACAAAAAGTATTTACACCATTAGTGGCTTTTGGCTTTATGTTATTTATATTGATATATTTCCCTTGTATTGCAGTTATTGCAGCCATAAAAAAAGAAGCCAATTGGGGTTGGGCAATCTTCACCATGGTATATACTACCCTTGTTGCTTGGGTGGTTGCTTTTGCGGTGTATCAGGTAGGAATGCTGCTTTAATTTATTATTGACTAGCTAAAGGCATTACTCAATCAATATTGATTTAGAAGTTAAACTACTTGTTTTTAATAAAATAGAATAAAATATTTAGAGAAGTATCTCAATAAAAAACACGAACTACTACAACAAAGAAAATTGTTAATTGTAAATAATAGTCTAATCGTAAATTAAAATGATGCAACTACTAATAGTCTATATCATCTTAGCGTTGACCATAGCTTATGCCATATACGCTATGGTTAAATATCTTCGTAGGAAAAATGACCCTTGCGATGGCTGTGCAGGTTGTGAAATAAAAAACGAAATTACGAGAAATATGAAGAATAAAATAACGAAAGACCCTAAAACCTGTTCTTTTAATCCTAATTAAAAGCCTAGAAAAAGAATTCCAACTCCCATAAAGAGTACTATTAGTCCCGCAATTACGTGAAAGTATTTATGAGCTTCTTTAAACACAACAAAAGAAACTCCTTTATACCCTATGAAGACTGCCGACATCATGGTTGCAATAGTGGTTAAACCAAATAATCCTGCAACAGAAAATACTCCAATCATATCATGTTTTGCTGCAGGATAAATTAACATTGGTATCAAGACTTCACATGGTCCGAAAACAAAAATTAAGAACAACACCCATGGTGTTAACTTATTCTCATTTACAATATCTTTCTTGATTTCCTCATCCGTAAAATGTCTGTAATTACGTATCGATTTAGGGAACAGAAACTTAGGTAAATGTGAATGCATACCTTTCTTTAACACTTTATTGATTCCATAAACAGTATAAAATGTCCCAAAAATCATCAACATCCAAGCAGCAATATCTCCCCTAATAGCTTCAACACTTTCTAGTTTTGCAACACTAATACCTAAAGTAACACCAATTATACCTAAAACTACAGAACCAACAATATGTCCGACTCCAGAGAAGAAAGTAATCCACATCGTTTTAGAAAGTTTCCAATTTCTAGCCTTACTTAATACGATAAAGGGTATATAATGATCCGGACCTAAGATCGTATGAGAAAAACCTAATAACATAGCCGTTCCTAAAATAATATATAACTCACTCATTATTTTATAATTTATTTATCAACGAAGCCTGACAAGCAGCTCCAAAGCCATTATCAATATTAACTACTGATATTCCGCTAGCGCAACTGTTCAACATAGATAACAAAGCCGATAAACCTTGAAAATTTGCTCCGTAACCAACGCTGGTAGGCACACCGATAACGGGTTTATCAACCAATCCTCCAACCACACTACCTAAAGCCCCTTCCATACCGGCAACAACAATCACTACCCTTGCTCCTCGTATCACATCCAGTTTATGAAAAAGACGATGAATACCTGCCACTCCGACATCATAAATGGTTTTCACCTCATTGCCTAAAAAGCGAGCTGTTTCTGCCGCTTCTTCAGCCACAGGCATATCTGATGTTCCTGCAGCTACAACCACAATATATCCCTTTAAATTAGTTACTGTACTGTGTTTATAAGTAATTGTTCGCGCCATTTCGTTGTATTGTGCCGAGGGAATTATTTCTTTAACAGCATGATACATTGCAGGAGTAGTTCGCGTAGCCAACACATCTATACCCTTTTGGTACATCCGTTCAGCAATTAATTTTACCTGTTCGGTTGTTTTTCCCTCACCATAAATTACCTCCGGAAAACCCGTTCGTTGCAAGCGGTCGGTATCTATGGTTGCAAAACCCATCTCTTCAACCCCATGACTGGATACCATTTGTAGCGCTTCGGGTAGGTCGAGTTCGCCTTTTTTGTACTTTTCGAAAATGTCGGTTAGTTTCATAATAAGTTAAATATCCGACCTCCCCCCCGCCCCCTCCCAAGGAAGGGGAGTGTGAGTCGGCTATCGGAAGTTAGTACTATTCGTTTAATTATCAAAAAATTCAAATTCTATCTAAAAAATAAAGTTTGTGCATTTACACTCCCCCTCCTTGGGAGATGGCTGGGGGTAGGTTCTTATATATTCTTAAGTACTTCGTTTTCCACTTCATCAATAGAAATAGTATGTTGATTTGCTAGTACTTTACAATCTTCAAATTCAGGCTTTGAACGAACAACTTTTCCTTGATACACACATTGCTTCACCCGAACATCACCAAACTTAGTGCTTACTGTAATTGCTTTACGGTGTAACATGCTTTTTGTAACCAAAGATTCACGCAAACCAATACTGGAAGTATGTTTAAAGATAATTTCTTTCATCTGTGCAGCTTTATCGGTTGTACATAAAACGGATAACATAATTGCCGGACGGGATTTTTTCATGATAATTGGCACCATCCACGCATCGCTTGCGCCTGCATCAAAAAGTTTATCCAATACAAAGCCATATTGTTCCGGATTCATATCGTCGATGTTACACTCAAGAACAATAGCTTCTTCCACTAGCACATCGTGCATGTTCGTATCAGTAGTAGTTTCAGCCAAATAGACGCGCAACACATTGGGCACTTCCGATACATCACGCATACCAATACCATAGCCTGTTTTTATAATTGGGAAATCAATTTTCTCTGTAAACTCATCAACCGTTGCAACCAAAATAGCCGCTCCGGTTGGCGTGGTTGCTTCGTGTTGTACCAAGCCGGTTTTCACAGGTACAGCTTTAACAATTTCGGCTGTTGCGGGTGCCGGAACAGGCATTATGCCATGATCGCATTTTACGGTACCACCTCCTAATTGTATGGGAGCAGCCATCACCTTATCGACCTGTAAATAATCTAAACAAATGGCTGCACCAACAATATCAGCAATAGAATCTAGCGCTCCAACCTCATGAAAATGCACTTTCTGTATATCAATCTGATGCACCTTGGCTTCGGCAACTGCAATCAGCGTAAATATCTTCATCGATAATTTTTTTACATTATCAGACAAGGTACTTCCATTCACTATTTCTTCTACATGACGCAAGTGACGGTGTTTCTCGAACAGATTCTTTTTCACCAGCACCTGTGCTTTGGTACCGGAGATACCTCTGCGTAAGTCTGCCTCAACCTTCAAACTAAACCCTTTGATATTGAGTTTCTCTAGTTCGGAAACCAAATACGATTCAGGCACACCCAACTCGAGCATAGCTCCGAGGTTCATGTCTCCGCTTATGCCGGCAAAGCAATCGTAATAGAGTATTTTCATGTTTATTTGTTGATTTGTTGATTTGTTTATTTGTTGATCGCTCGATTCAACTTACCGGAAACCAACCCTTCTTCATCTATCTCGCAGTCTTGAAATCCAAGGGCTTTAATTTTTTCAATAACTTCCTTTTCTACCATCCGTAGTTTCGAAAAATCGGCAGGCTTCACTTCTATCCTTCCTATTAAGCCATAATGACGCACACGCACATCTTCAAAACCATAGCTATTTAAGATGTCTTCCGACAATTCAACCTGTTTTAGTTTTTCGGCAGTAACCGATTGATTATAAGGGATACGGGAACTTAAACATGGACTGGCAGGTTTATTCCAATTAGGTAAGCCAAAATGTTTGGCAATTTGACGCAATGCTTCTTTTGTTAAAGCACAATCGGCCAAAGGAGAAAGTACGCGCTCTTGATTTGCAGCGTTGATACCCGGACGATAATCGCCCAAGTCATCGATATTTGTTCCACTTAACACATCAAAACCAGGGTATTGCTTACTAAACTCATTTAAGTCCTGAAACAAATGCGATTTACAGTAAAAACAACGATCCACCGGATTTTGGTTGTATCGTTCATCTTCTAGCTCCTTGGTTTTTATTACTTCCAAGTGAATATCAAATTGAGCACAAAACGCTTGCGCTTCATTAAAATCCCTTTGCTTAAGACTTTCGGAATTTGAAATGACACCAATAGCATTTTCTTTTCCTTGAAATTTTCGGGCTAAAAACAACACCAAAGCCGAATCAATTCCACCAGAAAATGCCACAATAGAACCCTTTCTTTTCGTAAACCAATTCGCTAACTCATCAAGTTTATCTTTCAATTCTTCATTATTCATTCTATACTATTTTAAAATTGGCACATTGAATTAATCAGCCCTACTCATGCTCAATTTGCCATGAAAAATCCCTTTTATTGCAATCAAACTATCAGACAAATGTGTTAATCGAAGAGCCGTTCCTTTTACAACAACAATCTCTATACACTTATCAGATGCCAGCATAAACCGTTGTGTAGAGAGAATTTCTGCATGATACGCTGCTTGTACTTTTGCAATTTGATTCAGAATATCCCTTTTGTTTGGATCATACAACAAAGTTATTGCACCTGCAACAGCATTGTTACACTGCCATTTTTTTTCAACCAAATTCTTGCTAATTAATTGCCTAATGGCTTGCGAACGATTGCTAAATTGATTTTCAACAACATACTCATCTAAGGCCTCCAGCAAAGCTTGTTCTATCGATATACCAAAACGAGTAACAGACATAAGTAATACGATTTAACTATTAAGTAACACGATGTAAAGATAAATATTAAACTTGTAATCTCAAGTATTCTATTTATTTTTACGCCCAAAATTATAGAAAAATGAATGTTTTTCGGATTGCAATTATACACATCATATTGCTTTTATGGGTTACAACAAGCTATGCGGTTATTATTCCGAAGCTTTACACGGAAGTTGGGCAAACCCAAAGCGCTACTTCTCCGTATCTAAAAACAGCTTTAATAAGCGATTTTACACTAGCTTCCTACACCTTTCAATCGGGTATTGTTAGTAATATAGTTGACTATTACCCAAGTGCCTTATCTAGCATACGATTGCTTGCTGAGAAAGAAATCAGAGTTAAAAAGAAAAAAATAAACATAAGTACGGTGTATTTATGGAACAAGCCCGGTACTATGATAAGAGAACACAACCTAGCCTTTTTAGTTGGGACTAAACACCAAAAACTAGCTGCAATAATAGGCACCCATTTTCGCAAACTGTACGCGCACAACAATAGTAAGAATGCCATTTTCGAAAACTGGAATTTGCTGTACGATGTAAACTATTGGCTAAAAGCAACACCTAACGTATGGAATATTGGTATAGGTATGAGCAATATGGATTATTTTCTGTATAATCAAGAAACCAATCCTCATTTTTATCTCAGCTCGTATTATAAGCTCACAAACGCCCTTAAACTTAGTATAGACGGACGATACAAAAGCGCGGGTGCCTTAAACGGAAGCGTACACTATTACGGATATTATATACGAACAGGTATTTCTTGTATCATCAACAAAAAGAAAAGCCACGATCGTAAAAATTTAACTAAATGAAAAGAATAGCATTAGTTACAGCATGGCTTATTTTGCTTGCTTCCTGCAATTATATTGACATACCGGATATATTATTTTCTCCGTCATCGGTTAACGAACGATTTAAACAGTCGCAGCAATGGAACGAAAGCCATCCAACCCAAATCATTACTACCTCAAACGAAAGTTATATCATAATGACAATGGCCGACAGTCATGTAGGCACTACCATTAACCTTACGCATTTTTTAACAGACGCCCAAAACCGTTCGGCACTTGCGGTAGTAATAAACGGTGATTTTTGCACCGGACATGCCAAGGATTACGAATTGTTTGACACAACTATAAAGCAATACACCACCCTACCCATTTTTACTACCGTAGGCAACCACGAACTGTATTTTGATGGATGGAATGAATATTTTACACGATACAATAGTGCATCATATTACTTTTCCGTACAAACTCCTACACAAAAAGACCTGTTTATTTGTCTAGATTCCGGTAGTGGTACGCTAGGAAAAAAACAACTGGCTTGGCTGCAAGCATTACTCAAGAATAACAGAGCAAACTATCGAAACTGCCTTGTATTTACTCATGTTAATTTATTTCGTATTCGACGCACAGGAAGTACTAACCCAACTATAGAGGAACTGCATATATTATTGGATTTATTTGCCAAACACAATGTTAATATGGTTATAACCGGACACGATCATGAAAAATATAGCGAACAATTAGGCAATACAACTTACCTTAGTGTTGACGCGCTAAAAGACGGTCTGCCTAATGCGGGATATTTGTTATTAGAAATTGACAATAGCATTCGCTACCATTTTTTATCCATAGCACAATAAATAAGTATCTTTCAACTACTTTTTTTCACAAAAAGCTAAAATGCAACGCTTTATCGTTTATTCTTTTTTAAGAAAGATAAAAAACCACTATTAACTTTAAATTAATAAAAAATAAGGCATGCTTTTTGATTATTGACACAACGATTAAAAAATTAAGCATTTGTAATACACACTTTTTTCAAAAGCTAACAATTATCATGAAAACAAAAAGCATATTTCTATTAATAGTAAGCCTATCTTTATTAGCAAGTTGTAGCTCTTTTTACAATTCAGGCTTTCGTCAAAACAGCGGTTTTAGCAACAAAAAAGTTAGTACAATAAGTACTGTTGGAAGCGGAAGTAAAAGTTTTTGCAAATAAAAAAACATCCTATAGTCAATCTGCATAACATGCAGAAAATTTGCACCCCAAGCCTTCGAGGAAACTCGAAGGCTTTTTTTTGTCAAAAAAAATCGTATTTTTGGTGATGGAATCAAAACCCAATCGCGAATCATAATACGCCAAGCCAATGAAAATTAATATACTGCTTTGCGATATTTTTGAAGACATAATGCCTTTTGAAGATATCAGTTATGTAAGTATGATTCAAACGGCCTTTAATGCTGTTAGACCCAACATCACTTACGAAATTTTTGAGGCATTTGCTAGAGATCTCCCTGTCTCCATTGAAGAAAACGCAACATATCTTATTCCCGGAAGCCGTTTCGAAGCGTGGTCGGACAGTCCGTGGCTAAATGAACTTCGCACATTTATACAAGAATTACATCGAGAACAAGCCAAGATAATTGGTTTTGGATTTGGGCATCAAGTAATAGCAGAGGCTCTAGGCGGTAGAGTTGAAAAAACCATAACCGGAAATGGCCTTGGAGTTAGAACTTCCACATTTTCTGACGATTCCGTAGCTACTCTTTTCAGAAAAAAAACACTTCAATTATTTTATTTTCATCAGGAACAAGTTGTTATACCTCCGCCCGAAAGCAAAATTTTTGTTTCCAGTCCTTTTTGCCCAATAGATGGTTTAACAGTGAATAAACATATCATTACGTTACAAGGACATCCGGAATACACAGAACAATACATCCAATTTTTACTAAGAAAAAAAATGACTCCTGAAATAAGCCGCATAAAAGCACTTAAAACACTACAACAAGACACCAACGAAAAAGAACTAATAACATATATACTACATTTCCTACAAGTGTAATATCTATATCAAAAACAGAAAATTGCAGATTTGCACTGATAGTTTTTATCATTTGATATACAATTTTTAAAAATTGACCTTACTTTTGACCTTGAATTTTTTTGTTTTAAAACTTCAATTATTTACAATAAAAATCCAAAACAATTATGAAAAAACTAGCATTACTCTTATTCAGTCTTTTATTTGTTATCGGCACATTTACTATGTGTAAAGATAATGACAAAACAGACCCAACAACCGACAGCGAAAACACCAACCCTCCATCAACAGGCACAGCTATTATTTCCGGTATTGTTACTGACGAAAACGGCAACCCAATGAACGGAGTTTCTGTAAGTTCGGGTACAGAAACAACTTCAACTGGTAACGATGGTGCTTACTGTCTTTACGAAGCTCCCGTTGTTTCTAGCCGAGTAACCATTAAAATGACAAAAACAGGTTATTTTGATGTATTTAAAAGCAGCACAAAAAGCGCTAGCGAAAAATCACTTATCTTAAATTCAACGCTAAAAAGCAAATCTACATCTGGAACTGTAGCAAGCACAACTTTCTCAAGTTCTACTGAAGGAGTTACTACAGTATCCGGTGCCACCGTAACTATTCCGGCTAATGGCTTAAAGAACGCAGCAACCGGCGAAGCTTTTACAGGAACTGCTACAATGGAAACATTTTATTTATCGCCTGAAAACGAAAATTTTTCGGAATTAATGCCCGGAGGAGACCTTGCAGCTATTACCAGCAGTGAAGAAAGCGTTATTTTAATTTCATACGGAATGATGAATGTAAATTTATCTGACGGTGCCGGCACAAAACTACAAATTGCCGACGGAACTACTGCTACCGTTAGATTTCCTATTGTTGCTTCACAACAAACTGGTGCACCTGCGACCATGCCTTTATGGTCTTTTGACCAAACAAAAGGTGTTTGGGTAGAAGAAGGTGTAGCTACAAAAAGTCAGGATGGCACTTACTACGAAGGATCCGTAACACACTTTTCTTGGGTAAACCTAGATTATCCAGAAAGCAGAGCCACTGTAAAAGGAACTGTAACAGATGCATCAGGAGCTCCATTATCGGGTGTAAAAGTAATTATTGAACAGGTAAACAGAATTACAAACCAACAAGGACAATACAGCGCATTTGTTCCAGCAAACACGCCAATAACAGTAAGCATTAAAGCTACCGATTATTATAATCAATCTATTACTCCTCAAAATGTTGCTGCACTAAACGGAGGCGATGAAGCTACGGTTAACTTCACCGTACCTACCATGCCAAAAGTAACTGGAACTGTTAGTTCATGTACATCTACCACCGGAGAGGAAGCAAACATTATTCTTTCTTACTATGATTATACCGCTTACAAAACCGTATCAATCGCTACAAAAACCACCAATGGAAGCTTTGCTATTCCTGTTGGAAGCAATGTTAGCTATATAAATATTACAGCGTACAGAGGCGGAAACTATGGCGAAAAGTCTGCATTTGGCACGGCAGGTCAAAATATTGATGCAGGAAATATTCAGGTATGTACCTCTATTCCTGTTGGGAACAATAAAATTACCTTAACAGGAGGCACTTATGTAAACCAAGTATTTGTATTAGACGGAGAAAGAACAGCTCAACTATCTCAAGAAGGAGATATGTACAGCTTCTTAAACATTTCACAATCCTCAAAAGAAGTATTCGAAAACCAATACAATACTATTGAACCAAGAAATAACTGCTGGGTTTATTTACAAAATATTACTTCTACCGGGACTTACACTTATGCTGCACAACAAGACCAACAAGGTTTCTCCGTTTATGTAACTTTAAGTGATAAAACTTACAACCTAGTTTCAGGCTCAATTCATGTAACACAAGTTGGCCCTGTAGGCGGATTGGTTGAAGGAACAGTTACCGGGGTAATTGAAAGTAATGATCAAACAGAATCATATACTGCCACCATTAATTTCTCTGTACTAAGAAATCCTGATAGTTCTTTTAGAACGGTAACATTCCAGTAATTTTGTGATTTTGATACTACATTTTACAATATGTGCACGAAGAATGTAGTATTCAGTTATACATTTGCCAGCGATAAAAGCATATAATTAGTTTTAATTATATATTTTAGGTTGGTAGCCACTAAGAAGCCCTTGAAAATATTTTCAAGGGCTTCTGCTTTATAAGCTATAAAACAAGATTAGTATTGATTGTACTTGTAGTGCTTTTGAAATTTGAATAAAAAAAATAGCAAGTCTTTTTATACGCTCCCCTTTTCTATTGTGAAGAGAATGAAGTGGTCTCCTTTTTTTTCTCAGTGAGACGATGAACCTAAAGTAATCGGCTCACTCATCGCCTCCTTTTAATCTCTTTATTATGCTTATTTAAAAAATGTACGAATAATACTAATCACTCGTTTTTTACCTTCAATTCTTTTCGAGTATCAGCACCCAATCATTGCCTAACACCTTTTCTCCGGGTGGGTCAAAACTAAGCTCTCCCCGATTGTCGTATGTATCAATATATATAAGAGAACCATTTCTAGGATTAAACCACGAAGCTTTTAACTTCCGGCCATCAATTTTATCTGCAATAACAACAAAATTACTCCCATTACAAGTATATATAAAAGCATAATCATTGCCCCTTGTAGCAACAACATAATCATACTTATCTCCTTGTTTTCCAACCAACAACGATTGATCTGGAATCCTATTAAAATACGATTTCGAAAGCATTAATTCTTTTAAATACACAAGCTGAGAAGCCCCCTGTGCTTGTAAGGCTGAAAGCCAATATTCGTTTGCCCCATAGGCGGGATTTTTATCCCATTTACGGTAGAATTGCATTACCGAATTATGTCCGTAAGTAAACCCACACGCCCCTGCAAAAACCGACCAGTAAGCATACCGTCTAACATCGTCGGCAGTCCACCGAGGCTGAAGAGTATCATGCAAGCCCTGAGGAATACCCTCGTAGCATGGTTCGCCATCAATGGTTGGTTTAGCTGGTATTTTGTTGTAATCCACTTCAACATACTTCCAATTATCTTCACCATACCCCGTAGAATCTTGCTCATAATTTTTATGTCCCGATTGAAACATATTAAAATCAAGCCAATTTTCCTTATGAAACCAAGTGGATGACTGTGTTCTTCCTCTAGGATGAAAGCTAATCAATTGTTTACTGTTATGCTCTTTTGCCGCTTTAGCCATCTCATTAAAAACCACGCGATACTCCTCTCCCTCAATATCACCCCCCATTAACCAAATAACATTGCTTTTATTTGCCAGCTTTCGCAAAAGCAAGTGCATATAAATACGCCCCATAGCAATAGTTAGTTTGGATTTTTGAATAACACTACCCCAAATTGGCACTACACCAACATAAATATTTCTTTTTGCAGCCTCATCAACAATCCATTCAATATTATCCCAATAATCATATTGAATATGATCGTTAAAATCATTACCGTTAGTCATATAAGGAGCCACTAAATTTCCTTGAATCAAAGCCGAGTCACCATAAAAACTAGTATCATCAAGCTTATGCAAGGCCATTAGCTGAATTACATTAAAACCCTTTGACTGTCTGTCATCCAAAAACTTAAGCGCATCCTCATGGTTTAGCTTTTGTGCCATTAACCAACCGGTATCGCCCAACCAAAAGAAAGGCGCTCCTTTTTCAGTCATCAAAAAACGACCGTTTGGAGCAACCTTAAGGTAAGGCATCGGTTTTACTTGAGCATGCACTAACAGGGATACAAAAAATGTGAATGCTAATAATAAAACTTTTTGTTTCATATTTTGTTAACAATAAGAATTATGGATAAAAAAAACTAAACCTATTTCTTAGAAAGTCACCACAAAATGGTTGAATTTTATCATATATAGCTCATCACACTTCGGGGGTGGAGGTTCATTCATTATTCATGTTACGGTTTGATAGCAGCGTTTAGAAACAACTACCCCTTTCTGTGATTATAAAAATACAAATAAAATGCACTATCCTTAATTCGCATTAATAGATAATAGTTGAAAAATGCTTGTCGTATTGCTTGAAAATATCCAAGGCTAAATATTTCTCATAATTTGAATTAGCATACTTCAGATTGGCCGTTTTTAACAAACAATAATAATCTTTATATGGAATTGCAAAAATTTGTTGATACGGCCATTTATTTTCAGTTTGAATATAAGGCATTAAGAAATCAAAGGCCTTTTTAACCGATCGGCCATCGACCGTTTCATAATACCATAAAGACAAGCCAACTTTATCTGCTATAGAAAAACAATTAAAATACGCCTCAATATTAAATAAACTATACGAAAGCGATTTAGTTCGTATTAATTCCAAGGCTTGTTTACCATCCCTGTCAATTTGATCTGCAATTCTTTCTTTTATATTCACCAAGGCATCTTTAGCTAAACTATCTTTACCAACAAAATAAGCATATCGGGCATATTGAGCAGTATACCAAGTTCCATGGTTGTTTCTTGCGTTCCTTTCTTTTATAGCCAAATCAGCTGTATCCAACCATGTTAAATATTCGTTGAACCATTGTTTTATTCCCGGATAGGTATGTTGTTCAAAAATTGAATCTTTTCGCAACAATTCAACAGCATCCAACATACCAATAAAACTTCTTGTTTCAATAATTCCGCTAGCTTTTCCCACATTTCTTCCTTGAACAGCTTGTCCGTAGTTTAAGTTTGGGTTCATACGAGTTGCACTATCCAAAAACCAAACACGAAGCAATTGATCGGCCTTCTCTGCAAATACACTATGTCCAAAAACTACATATGCCACTGAAAGACAAAGCACCTTTTTTGCCATCATGTTTAACTGTCTTTTATCCGACACGTTATTCTGTTCTGGATTGCATTCACCATCTTTTCTTATATAAGGTAAACCATCAACCTTTGTGCTATCCGGCCACCAATAAGGAGCAAAACTCATATAATCATGCATATCGCCACTTGGAGGAACTTGATTTTTAAAAGTAACAGAAAAAACAGAATCTTTAAGGGCCTTATTTGCACTATGAAATAAATTATCTAATTCTTCTGATAGCTCTGTTCGTCCCAGCGTTTTTTTATGCTGTTGATTTAATTGCATTATATCTATACCAATTGGATTTAAAATGCAAACACGATCAAACGATTGGCCAACTAAATTTACCAGAAATCCGAACAGAAAAATAAAAAGCAAACAACCATTTTTACAAAACATAAAATATGAGTTTTCAATAATTTACAAATATACAATTTACAGATTTTTTGAAGCAATTTTCAATCATAAAATATAGCCAGAACAATTTCCGTTAAAGTTTTCAACAAAACAACAATTTCCATTTGAAATAAACAGCAATTTTGTGTACTTTTGCAAACGGAAAAATAGCAAGAATAATAACACGACTATATACTATTAATGAAGGATTTTAAAGCTGTTAAACTGGTGCTGGAGAATGGGACCGTTTTTGAAGGATTGTCGTTTGGATATGAAAAATCTACGGCAGGTGAAATAGTTTTTAACACGGCTATGGTTGGTTACCCTGAAAGTTTAACCGACCCCTCCTATGCCGGCCAAATTCTAACCGTTACTTTTCCGCTGGTTGGAAATTACGGAGTACCGGAAGATAAGAAGGAAAATAATTTATCTACATTTTATGAATCGGAAATAATTCATGTCAAAGGGCTGATTATTTCCGATTATTCGTTTGAATATAGTCATTGGAACGCAACTAAAAGCTTATCAGAATGGCTTATAGAGCAAAAGGTGCCAGCTATTTTTGGTATTGATACCCGCGAGTTAACCAAAATCATCCGCGAAACCGGAGCGATGAAAGCCAAGATTGAGTTTCCGGATGATGCTATCGATTTTGTAGATAC
Source organism: Paludibacter jiangxiensis (assembly GCA_945897785.1). Taxonomy (GTDB): domain Bacteria; phylum Bacteroidota; class Bacteroidia; order Bacteroidales; family Paludibacteraceae; genus JAFGVL01. The sequence continues at coordinate 22,567 of CAMDGD010000017.1, read as the reverse complement.
AACCAAAACCAATTGGGTTGCTGAAGTAAGCTGTAAGGAAGTTATCAGATACGGTAATGGAAAACATAAAATTATTTTGGTCGATTGTGGCGTAAAACACAACATCATCCGTTGTTTGTTGAAACGTGATGTGGAAGTGATACGCGTTCCTTGGGATTACGACTTCAATCAATTGGAATACGATGCCTTGTTTATCTCGAATGGTCCGGGCGACCCTTCCCTTTGCGATATAACCGTTAAGCACATTCAAAAAACCATGGAAATTGGTACCAAACCAATTTTCGGTATATGCATGGGTAACCAATTGCTTTGTCGCGCAGGTGGAGCATCAACCTACAAATTAAAATACGGACACCGTAGTCACAACCAACCCGTGATTATGGATAAAACAAACCGTTGTTTTATCACCTCACAAAACCATGGTTACGCCGTTGATAACAAAACACTTTCGGCTGATTGGGAACCATTATTTATCAATCTAAATGATGGAACCAACGAAGGTATTCGTCATAAAACAAAACCATATTTTTCGGCTCAATTCCACCCGGAAGCAGCTTCGGGACCAACCGATACAGAATTCTTATTCGACGATTTTATCGATGCCATTGAAACAGGGCAGTTACATTTAAAATCAGGTAAAGTAACCGAAGAACACGATATACCTAAGAAAGTATTGGTACTTGGTTCGGGCGCTTTGAAAATTGGTGAAGCCGGTGAGTTTGACTATTCCGGTTCACAAGCTTTAAAAGCATTGAAAGAAGAAGGTGTTGAAACCATTCTTATCAATCCAAATATTGCCACCGTACAAACCTCCGAAGGTATTGCTGATACCATTTACTTCTTACCGGTAACACCTTACTTTGTTGAAAAGGTTATCCAAAAAGAAAAACCGGATGGCTTATTCCTTTCTTTCGGTGGACAAACAGCTTTGAACTGTGGGGTTCAGTTGTTTAAATCGGGCTTGTTGGAAAAATATAATTTGAAAGTATTAGGAACTCCTGTTCAATCGATTATTGACACAGAAGACCGCGATATCTTTGTTCAAAAGCTAGACCAGATTGATGTAAAAACCATCAAAAGTGTGGCTGTTGAGAATATGGCTGATGCACAAAAAGCAGCTGCCATGTTGGGCTTCCCAATTATTGTTCGTGCGGCTTATGCACTTGGCGGACTAGGAAGCGGATTCTGCAACAACGCTGAAGAACTACAAGCCTTAGCTGAAAAAGCATTTAATTACTCTACACAATTATTGGTTGAGAAATCATTAAAAGGATGGAAAGAAGTTGAATATGAGGTAGTTCGCGACAAATACGACAACTGTATTACAGTTTGTAACATGGAAAACTTCGATCCACTGGGTATTCATACCGGTGAAAGTATCGTAGTAGCTCCTTCGCAAACACTTACCAACAGTGAATACCACAAACTTCGTGAGATAGCTATAAAAATCGTTCGCCACATCGGAATCGTAGGTGAATGTAATGTACAATATGCCTTTGATACGGTTTCGGAAGATTACCGTGTAATTGAAGTAAACGCTCGTTTGAGTCGCTCTTCTGCCCTCGCCTCCAAAGCAACCGGTTATCCACTAGCTTTTGTAGCTGCGAAACTTGGTTTAGGATATGGTTTGTATGAGTTGAAAAACTCGGTAACACGAACCACTTGTGCTTTCTTTGAGCCGGCGCTCGACTACTGTGTAGTGAAAATTCCTCGTTGGGATTTAGCAAAATTCCATGGTGTAAGTCGCGAAATTGGCTCGTCCATGAAATCTGTTGGTGAAATTATGTCCATTGGTCGTAACTTCGAAGAAGCCTTCCAAAAAGGCTTACGTATGATTCAACAAGGCATGCACGGTTTTGTAGCCAACAAAGAATTATACACCGACCAATTAGATAACGATTTATCCGAACCAACTGACAAGCGCGTTACTTTCCTTTCTCAAGCTTTTGAAGAAGGATATACCGTTGACCGCCTGTATGAATTGACGAAAATTGATAAATGGTTCCTATACAAATTAGAGAATATCATTAAAACTTCGCATCAAATTGAGAAGTATAATAACAAAGAAGAATTCCCTACTGACTTATTTATCAAAGCGAAAAAGATAGGCTTCTCCGATTATCAAATTTCCAAATTAATTTACAAAAAGAAAGTAGACAAAGATACCATCCGAAACGAGCGTATCAAACGCGGCATTCTGCCTGTAGTTAAACAAATTGACACCTTGGCTGCGGAATATCCGGCACAAACCAATTACCTATATCTTACCTACAACGGTACCGCTCATGATATGAAATACCTAGGCGATAAACGATCGGTAATTGTATTAGGCTCTGGTGCTTATCGCATTGGCTCGTCGGTTGAGTTCGACTGGTGTTCGGTAAATGCGTTGAATACTATTCGTAAAGAAGGTTGGCGTTCAGTAATGATTAACTACAACCCGGAAACTGTTTCTACAGATTATGATATGTGCGACCGTCTGTATTTTGACGAGTTGACCTACGAACGTGTGATGGATATTATCCAACTGGAAAACCCACACGGAGTAATTGTTTCTACCGGGGGACAAATTCCAAATAACTTAGCTGTTAAGTTAGATTTATCCGGTGTACCACTACTTGGAACACAAGCCAAAGATATTGATAATGCAGAAGATAGACACAAGTTCTCTTCTATGTTGGATAGATTGGGCATTGACCAACCACGTTGGAAAGAGCTAACCACCTTAAGTGATATCAACCAATTCGTAGATGTAGTTGGTTTCCCTGTTTTAGTTCGTCCATCGTATGTACTTTCGGGTGCAGCCATGAATGTTTGTTCCAATACTGAAGAATTAGAACAATTCTTAACACTAGCAACAGATGTATCGCAAGAACATCCGGTTGTAGTTTCTGAATTTATTGAAAATGCTAAAGAGATTGAAATAGATGCCGTAGCTCAAAACGGAGAATTGGTAATCTATTGTATATCAGAACACGTAGAGTTTGCCGGTGTACACTCAGGAGATGCAACCATACAGTTCCCTCCACAAAAGATTTACACCCAAACTGTTCGTCGTATCAAGCAAATTGCCAAAGAAGTAGCGAAGGAATTACATATTTCCGGACCATTCAATATGCAGTTTTTGGCCAAAGACAATGATATCAAGGTAATTGAGTGTAACTTACGTGCCTCACGCTCCTTCCCATTTGTTTCCAAAGTGCTAAAAATAAATCTAATCGAAATAGCTACTCAAGTAATGTTGGGTATGAAAGTGGAAAAACCTGAGAAATCAGCCTTCGACTTAGATTATGTGGGTATCAAAGCTTCTCAGTTCTCCTTTACCCGTCTGCAAAAAGCCGACCCAGTTCTGGGTGTAGATATGGCTTCGACCGGTGAGGTTGGTTGTATAGGCACACATTTCGATGATGCCTTACTAACATCGATGCTTTCTGTTGGATATCGTATTCCAGAGAAAAACATCATGGTTTCATCGGGTGCAACAAAATCGAAGGTTGAGTTGTTAGATGCCTGTCAAATACTTATCAAAAACGGATACAATTTATATTCTACAGGAGGAACATATAAATTCTTACAAGAAAATAAAGTTGAAAGTACCTTGGTAGGATGGCCGGATGAAGATGCACCCTTGAAAGTAATGGAAATGATATCCGAAAAGAAATTTGATTTGGTCATCAACATTCCGAAAGACTTAACCAAACGTGAGTTGACCAATGGATACAAAATTCGTCGTGGTGCCATCGATTATAATATTCCTTTAATTACCAATGCCCGATTAGCAAGTGCATTTATTAAAGCATTTTGCAAAATGAATCAAGATGAGATTCAGATTAAGCATTGGGGCGAATATAAATAAAAAAAACTAATTCATATTTTAAATTGCAGATTAGTAAAATAAGATGATATTTAGAATATGAAATATGAAATCTAAAAAATATGTGCGGAATAGTAGGATACTTAGGAAATAAAGAAGCTTACCCCATTCTTATTAAAGGCTTACACCGTCTTGAATACAGAGGATACGATAGCGCCGGAGTTGCTTTAGTCAATAAAGACAATGAGCTAAAGGTATTTAAAGCAAAAGGTAAGGTAATTGATTTAGAAAACTTTACGAAAGATAAAGACATTAGTGGAACTATCGGCATAGCACATACCCGTTGGGCAACGCACGGAGAACCAAACGATATCAATGCACACCCACACTACTCCCAATCAAGTTCCTTGGCTTTAATTCATAATGGTATTATTGAAAATTACGCCATTATTAAAGAAGACCTAATTAATCGAGGATTTAATTTTCAAAGTGATACCGATACAGAGGTTTTAGTACAACTCATTGAATACATCAAAAACACCAATAAAGTGTGTTTAGAAAAAGCGGTTCAATTAGCCTTAACACAAGCTATCGGTGCCTATGCCATTGCTGTTATCGAAAAAAATAATCCAGATATGATTGTGGCTGCCCGAAAATCCAGTCCGCTAGTTATTGGAATTGGCGACGATGAATTTTTTCTAGCTTCGGATGCTACTCCAATAATTGAATATACGAATAGGGTAATTTATCTCGACGACGAAGAAATAGCTGTCATTCAAAGAGGCAAAGAAGTAAAGATAAAAACCATCTCGGATGTTGAAAAAACACACGAAATAAAAGAACTTGAAATGAGCTTAAACGAACTTGAAAAAGGTGGTTATCCTCATTTTATGTTAAAAGAAATTCACGAACAACCAAGGCGCATAGAAGAAGCTATGCGTGGCCGTATAAATGTAGAAGGCAATACCGTTTCGTTGGCTGGGATAATTGATAATAAAGAAAAATTTTTAAAAGCAAAACGAATTCTAATCGTAGCCTGTGGCACTTCATGGCATGCAGGATTAATTGGCGAATATCTCATTGAGGAACTAGCAAGAATTCCTGTTGAAGTAGAATATGCCTCAGAATTTAGGTATCGAAACCCTATTATCAACAAAGGAGATATTGTTATTGCCATTTCTCAGTCTGGAGAAACTGCCGACACACTAGCGGCCATTGAACTGGCACGAAGAAATGGGGCTTTTGTTTACGGTATATGTAATGTAGTTGGCTCTTCCATACCACGCAATACCGACTCCGGTTCGTACACCCATGTTGGACCAGAAATTGGCGTGGCATCTACCAAAGCATTTACAGCTCAAGTTACTGTGCTTTCGCTTATTGCGATGACCATTGCAAAGCTAAAAGGAACGATAGACCCCATTCATTTTGAGTGCTTGGTAAAGGAATTATCCTTGATTCCTGAGAAAATGAAAAAAACCCTCGAACTAAACCAACGAATTTATGAATTTGCGCGCATCTTTACCTATGCTAAAAACTTTATTTATTTAGGGAGAGGTTATAATTATCCTGTTGCACTCGAAGGAGCCTTAAAACTGAAGGAAATCTCTTACATTCACGCCGAAGGCTATCCTGCAGCAGAAATGAAACACGGGCCAATTGCCCTAATAGACGCCGAAATGCCGGTAGTTGTTATTGCCCCAAATAAAGGGATGTACGAAAAAACAATTAGCAATATTCAAGAAGTAAAAGCCCGTAAGGGAAAAGTAATCGCTATAGTTACCGAAGGAGACGAAACGGTAAAAAAAATGTCGGACTATAGCATAGAGATTCCTGAAACAGAAGAATGCTTTGTGCCCCTTTTGGCGGCTATCCCTCTACAACTGTTGGCTTACCATATAGCTGTAGTTAAAGGCTGTAATGTAGATCAACCAAGAAACTTGGCAAAATCAGTAACGGTGGAATAATGCAATGTTACTATGTTTATTTGGTGATTAGATGATAACTATTTTCAAATCTCCAAATAAACATAGTAACAAATAAACAATAAATAGTATGTGTGGAATAGCAATGGTTAGGCTTCTTAAGCCTCTTGAACATTATCAGGTAAAATACGGTACCTGGCAATACGGTTTTCAAAAATTGTATTTGTTAATGGAAAAGCAGCACAACCGTGGACAAGAAGGAGCTGGTATAGCTTCGGTAAAATTGGATATTCCTGCCGGACAAGAATATATTTCGCGCGAAAGAGCACAAGGATCTAATGCTATTAATCAGTTATTTGAGAAAGTTAACTCACAGTACAGCAATTATAACAAAGAACTAATAGCTGACCCTAATTGGGCAAAGCAAAACCTCCCTTTTGCAGGTGAAGTGTATATGGGGCATCTTCGCTACAGCACTACAGGGAAAGATGGGTTATCCTATGTGCATCCGTTTTTACGGAGAAACAACTGGCAATCAAATAATATGATCTTAGCCGGAAATTTTAATCTTACCAATGTAGATGAGATATTCAACAAACTAGTTGCTCAAGGACAACATCCACGCGATTATGGAGACACCTTTATTATGCTCGAACAAATGGGGCATTATTTAGATCGCGAAGTTGAACGACTGTATGATACCTTAGGTGAATCGACCGAAAACCTAACCAAAAAAATCGAATCCGAATTAAACATTGGCAATATTATCCGAAAATCTTCTTTAGAATGGGACGGGGGTTATTCCATTTGCGGAATTTTAGGACATGGAGATGCCTTTGCTTTTAGAGATCCGTGGGGCATTCGTTCTGCTTTTTACTATGCTGATGACGAGATTGTTGTTGTGGCAAGTGAACGTCCGGTAATACAAACAACGCTACATGTCCCAATAGAAAGCATAAAAGAAATTAACCCCGGCGAAGCAATTATTGTAAAAAAAGACGGTCGAATTATTTTAGAGCAAATACGCAAACCGGAAAACCCTAGCCCCTGTTCCTTCGAACGGATTTACTTCTCGCGCGGTAGCGATAAGGATATATACACTGAGCGAAAAAAATTAGGAGAACTACTTACCAAGCCGATTTTAAATGCAATAAATAATGAAATTGACAATACGGTATTTTCTTTTATTCCCAATACCGCTGAAGTAGCTTTTTACGGAATGTTTGAAGGTCTAAAAAACCACAAAACCGCCGAACAACTTCAGTATATTGACGAACACAAAGAAAATTTATCGGCAGAAGAGATTAAAAGCATTCTTATTAAACAACCAAGAATAGAGAAAGTTGCCCTAAAAGATATTAAACTTCGCACTTTTATAGCTCAAGATTCCGGTAGAAATGATTTAGCCGCACATGTGTACGACATAACTTACGGATCTATCGAAAAAGGCAAAGACAATTTAGTAGTTATTGATGATTCTATTGTTCGTGGCACAACACTCAAGCAAAGCATTATAAAAATTCTTGACCGTTTGGGTCCAAAAAAAATTGTAATTGTATCATCCTCACCACAAATCCGCTACCCCGATTGTTACGGCATAGATATGTCGCGCATGAGCGAATTTATTGCATTTAAAGCTACCATAGAACTACTAAAAGAAACAGGAAAACAACACATCATTAACGAAGTTTACAAAAAATCAAAGGCACAACAACACCTGCCTAAAGAACAAGTTATAAACTATGTACGTGAGATATACCATCCTTTTACCAACGAACAGATAGCCAAAAAGATAGCTCAGATGCTTACTCCAGAAGATATTAAAGCAAGTGTTGAGATTGTGTTTCAAGACCTTAATGGCTTACACAGCGCTTGTCCAAATCATAAAGGAGATTGGTATTTCTCTGGCAACTACCCAACAGCAGGTGGAAATCGTGTTGTTAACAATGCATACATCAATTACATTGAAGGAAAAGATACCCGTTCGTATCAATAATTATTACAGGCATAGATTAAAATATTTTTATTTTTTACACTAACATCAATATAAATAGTATTAACTGATTGTTCTTATACAATAATATTTTTTAAAACAAGTTAATATGTAAAAAAAACACTTACTTTGAATTCTTATTTTGAGATATAAAAACCTTAAACACTTTACTATGAAAAAAACCACACACTCCTTTTTGGGGTTTGTTATGCTGTTAATAATGGTGAGTTGTTCTACAACAGAGCTGTTTGTGGAACCAAAACAAATTGAACCTGATTTACAAGACGACATTGTTATTTTTCGTCAAGATTTCCTTCACAACCTCGAGGTAAAAGATTCTGTAAAATTATTCAACTCAGAAATTATCACCCTTGAGAAAAGCTTTCACTTCAAAAATTATCATGTAAAAGATGGTATTCGACAACGGGTTGACTCCTTTATTTTTGTCAAAAAAACCATCCTGCCTTTTACTTGTGGAAGAGCTGTAAAAATAAATAAAGATGAATGGGGTGTAATTCAAAACATAGTAGTTTCATTTTCCGAAGAAAAAGGAGACGAGAGTTACAACCTAAGCTTTTTTGCTATCGAAAAAGAAGGTTGGTTTTTACTTAGTGGCGGTGGTGCAACCTATCGGTTTAGGGGAAAAGATTACCCCTTGGATGTAGCCACAAAAGGCTCTTGTATATTGATGGTAAAACCACCCGAAAGATCGACAATATACACCAGGACCTTCAATATTTTAAAAGGATGGCGAAAAGAGTAAATTAAACAACGGAATTTAAAACGCTAAAACGCTGCTCCTACTTTTCAGGATAAGTTACATTTAGCTTTACTAAATATTACACAAATGAAAAAAAGCCTATTTTTACTTATAAGTGTTTTACTTTTAGTTAGTTGCCACACCAATAAAACTTTAGTTAAACCCAAGCCTGTTGTTATTGGAACCGACACTAGCTACACGCTATTACAATCAGACTACCTAAGTAATTTTGATGATGAAGAATCAATCATAGTCTATAACTCCGAGTTAATTAAAATAGAAGAAACATTCTGTTTTATTGGTGACAAAAAAGATGTAATTTGTATAACCAATACAATAAAAGCCCTGTCGCCTGGAAAAGTTACCAAAATTTACCGAAATTTTGGTAAAGGAATAAAAACACTGGTAATAAGTTATTACGAAGACGATTGTGTTTACAACCTTTCCTATTTTAAAACCAAAGACGCTTATGGTTCAGAAGAATTTGTGCTTAGCGGAAATATGGAAATAATCTTCAAAGGTAAACCTTTTACTATAAAGACTAGCACCAAAGATATCTGCAAACTCTTGGTTAAAAAATAACTAAAAATTTGCATTAGTAATTAAAAAAAACTGGACCCATCCCTACAGTGGGTGTACAGTTCTTCTTTAGGTAACTTAACAGCTTCAACCAAATCGTCAAGTTTTTGGAAAGTAATTGCCATTCCATAGCAAGCAAGTTTAAGTCAATTCATTTTTCCGTGTTTTACTTAATTTATGTATTAAAAAAGCATAATTAGCTAGCACTATGCTGAAAACAGTACCATATTTCTTACTTTTGCAAATGACATAAATTTAAATATTCATTTTAAAAATTTTGAACATGGACGCACAAGCCCTAGCACTAAACGACATCATTAAACAAGTGAATCCAAGCGTTTCAGCTATGCTCTCGGAAAAAGGAAAAAACATTTTTTTTCCTAAACTAGGTATTCTTGCACAAGCAGCACAAGCCAAGGGAAAGCAAATAAACGCAACAATTGGTGAAGCCGTAGAAGATGACGGGACCTCTATGCACCTTCCTGAGTTTGACAGCATGGTGAATATCCCTACTGCCAATGTTTTTCCTTACGCACCAAGTTTTGGCAGACCGGATATTAGAGAATTCTGGAAAGAATCTATATACAAGAAGAACCCTTCTTTGGGAAACACGGTAATTAGTAATCCTATTGTTACCAATGCCTTAACACATGGCTTAAGTATGGCCGGTTATATGTTTGTAAATCCGGGAGACACCGTATTGGTTTCTAATCATTATTGGGAAAATTACAACTTGATATTTGAAAATGCCTATGGGGCAAAGGTTGACAGTTTTGAATTGTTTACCGAAACTGGATTTAATGTTACTGCTTACGAAAAAGCCTTGTGTGATGCCAAAAGCGATAAAATAATTACTTTATTGAATTTTCCGAACAATCCGGCAGGCTATACCCCTCTTAACGAAGAAATTACAGGTATTGTGGCTGCAATAAAAAAAGCCGCCGACAAAGGCAAAAAAATAATTGTATTAATTGACGATGCGTACTTTGGCTTGGTTTACGAAGAAGGAGTATATAAAGAATCTATTTTTGCTGAATTAGCCAACCTTTCGGAAAATGTATTGGCGGTAAAACTAGATGGCCCAACCAAAGAAGATTATGTTTGGGGATTCCGCATTGGATTTCTAACCTATGGCATAAAAGGCGGTACACCGGAGTTATTCGAAGCGTTGGAAAATAAAACAGCAGGGGCTGTACGTGGCAATATCTCAAATTGCAGTAATCTATCACAATCATTGTTGCTAAAAGCATATACCGCACCCAGCTACGAAGCCTCAAAAAAACAAAAATACAATATTTTGAAAAGCCGTTGCAATGCATTGCGTAAAGAAATTAACAAAGCAGAGTACCAAGAATATTTCAAAGCCTTACCATTCAATTCAGGATACTTTATGTGTGTAGAACCACAAAAAGGATTGGTTGCTGAAGAAATTCGCAAGCACTTGTTAGAAAAATACAGTACCGGAGTAATCGTATTAGGTAGTGTTATTCGCCTTGCTTTCTCAGCTGTACCTGAAGCTCAATTACCAACATTAGTGGAAAACATTTACAAGGCTTGTAAAGAGTTAGAAAAATAAACTAAAAAGAAATACTTTAAAAAGCGAGTGGCAATAAAAAAATGCTACTCGCTTTTTTTACTTCTACAAAGCAATAATATCTTCGGGAGCCAAGGTGATTTTTTCTAAGCCGTTTTTCCTTACTATATAAGTATTCTCAACACCCACAGCCCCTACTCCTTCAACAATAAATTTTGGTTCTATAGCAAGTACCATCTGCTCCTCAATACACATAGTGTTTCTATCGCACAACACGGGAAGTTCATTAACAACCAACCCCACGCCATGACCAACAAAAGGAGCTTGCTGTACTGTACCCATAAAACAATGCCTTAAGTTATGAGCATCAACCAATTGCATTGCTTTTTGATACACCATCTCCGCTGTAATTCCTGGTACAACAAAATCGATCAGTTGATGATGTATTTCCAAAGACACCTGATGCATAGCATAAGCCTTTTGAGCTAGTTTTCCAATAGAAAAAGTCCTAGTTTGATCAGCAATATACCCATTAACATTGCAACCGGTATCAATCATAACAGCCATCCCCTGTGTAAGTAAGGTGCCATTATCCCCAACAGGATATGCCGAAATCCCAGCGCCACCTAAAGAAAAATCGTATGGTGATGGGGTTGCTGCATTTTCACCAGCCCACACACACACAATCCCCCCTTCCATAGTTGAGCCAAAAATGCGCAAAGTTGGCACACAGCCTTTTTTACGAAGCGACTGTTCCACTGCTATTGCCAAATCGGTATCAGTCATTCCTTGCCTATATAGACTAGGTAACTCAGTAAACATTTCCGATTGCAATCGAGCTGATTCTTTTAATAGTTCAATTTCAAATGAGGTTTTTGTTGCCCGAACTTGTCGCAGTAATTGTGTACAATCACCTGTTTTTTTTGCTTTCATAGCCTGTTCAAGTCGTAAAAAATCCAGGTGCGTAATCTCTCCTGCTTCAACTAACAGATGCCTTGGCAAAGGCATTCCTATTTGTTGCAACAACTCAATGATTTGTTCCGGTTTTCGAATAGGGTAAACAGTATCAACTTCAATACCAACCGGACGACGAATAAAAAAAACCGGATTGCCTACAACAGGGACATAACAATAACCATTTAACACCCTTCCTGCTACAAATAACATATTTATATTGGTAGAGATAAGGCAGGCATCAGCTCCACAATCAGCTAAAGCAGTTTGAATTTTTTTATAACGGATAGAGAGTTCCGGGGTTATTATTTTTGGTTTCATAGTTGAGATTACTTTTGTTATGAAAATGCAAATATAACAAAGCTTATTAGTTGATTGGAAATTTTAGACACAAAATCAAGTACACAAAGTTGAAATCTGAAATCTCGAATTTAAAATTAAAAACACCTATCTTTGTATTTCATACAATCATATACAACAATGACAAATAACGATATCATAAAAAAACTTCGGGTTGCGCTTCAATTAAAAAACACCGACATCATTGAAATACTTAAATTGGTTGATTTTCGAATTACAGAAAGTGAATTAGGTGCTTTTTTTCGTGCCGAAGACCACCCCAATTATAAGCTTATGGGCGACCAGATATTACGCAATTTTCTAAATGGATTGATACTATACAAAAGAGGGCCAATGCCCTCAAAAGAAAGTGAAAAATGAAATCAGCCCTTCTGCTTTTTGTTGTTTTTTTTGCTTTTGCAACAAGTTACGGGCAAACAAAAGCCTGGGATGTTAAGGCAAATTCCTTTTTCGACAATACCGAATTTGGCAAATCAACCGTTACCGACGATCAAACTATGGCAGGTATACGGTTAGCACCAGCAGTTGGTTTAGCATGGAACAAGCATCGCCTAATGGCTGGTGTGGATGTTTTGCACGAATATGGCAGTAACAATTGTATAGATGCACAACAGCTTATCGCCTATTATCGATATGCGTCAAATACTTCCCTTGCATCTACTTTTTATATGGGTGCCTTTCCCCGAAAAGAAGCTATAGGCACCTACCCTCGTGTATTCTTTCAAGATTCTATTAACTACTATCGTCCGATAGTTAATGGTATGAGTTATGCACTTGAAAAAGACAAAAACACAGTGCTTGTTTGGTTAGACTGGACAGGAAAACAAAGTAGTACAGAGCGAGAAACTTTTTTTGTGGGATTAACAGGCCGTTTACAAAAAAAGGTGTTTTTTGTGCAACATTACAGTTATTTGATGCATTATGCCAAAATGAAAAGCCCACCCGCAAACCAATTTATTCACGATAATAGCCTAATGCTAAATACTATAGGAATGGATTTAAGCACCAAAACAGCATGCAATAAACTAGAAATACAACTTGGATGGTTGATGGGTTTAGAAGATAATAGAGGCACAAGCAATTGGTTACAACACAACGGATTATTCGTAAGCGCAAGTGTCGATTATAAAAGAATAGGACTTACCAATAGTTTTTATTATGGAGAAAAGCAATTTAATTTTTATCCAAATGAAGGCAATAAATTATACTGGGGCAATCCTTTTTATCGTTTGGCACAATACAACAGAACAGACATATCGGCCTATCTAATTCAATCAGACAAAGTAAATGCTAAACTGGTTTACAGTTTGCATTCGGCCGAAAAAAAATTATTTCACGAACAAGCATTAATTGTTTCTGTTCTACTAAATAACTATACAAAAGAGTGATAAACAGTTAATAACTTCTGTGTTTTTGCTTTATACGGTGGACATTTTTTTTGTAAATTTGTCAAAATTTTTTAGTTCCATGCAAAACAAAAATAAGCAATTATTATATACGATAAATTCTCCTTCTGACCTAAGAAAATTACCAAAAAAAAAGCTACCACAACTTTGTGATGAGCTTCGGCAGTTTATAATTGAAGAACTGTCAACGAATCCCGGTCATTTAGGTTCAAGCTTAGGCGCCATAGAGCTTACGGTAGCTTTACATTTCGTTTACGATACACCAAACGACTTACTGGTATGGGATGTAGGACATCAGGCATACGGGCACAAAATTTTAACCGGACGGCGCGATGTGTTTCATTCCAACCGAAAATATAAAGGAATAAGTGGTTTTCCAAATCCATCAGAAAGCGAATACGACACTTTTACGGCAGGCCATGCATCAAATTCTATTTCGGCAGCTTTAGGGATGGCTGTTGCTGCCCTTCAAAATAAAGAATATGATAAAAAAGTTGTAGCAATTATCGGTGACGGTTCGATGAGTGGTGGGTTGGCTTTTGAAGGCTTAAATAATGCTGCCAGTGTACCCAATAACTTAATGATTATTTTAAACGATAATCACATGGCTATTGATCCGGTGAACAGCGGTATCAACCAATACTTACTGGATATTACCACCTCCAAAACCTACAACCGTATTCGTTACGAACTTTATAGAGCGTTGCGAAAATTAGGCATAATAAACGAAGCCGGAAAGGCAAAGCTACAAAGGATACTAAATAGCCTTAAAGCTACCCTAACACATCAAAGCAATATTTTCGAAGGAATGAATATTCGATACTTCGGACCAGTTGATGGACATGATGTAAAAGGATTAGTGCGTATCTTAGAAGATATAAAAGACTTTAAAGGGCCAAAAGTTATACACCTGATTACAAAAAAAGGCAAAGGCTATAAATTTGCCGAGGAGTTTACTACAGTTTTTCATGCACCTGGCAAGTTCAACAAAGAAACCGGCGAACGAATTGATGTAAAAAGCGGCGAAAATACCCCTCCTGTATTTCAGGATGTATTTGGCAGTACCCTATTGGAGCTGGCAAAAGTAAACTCAAAAATCGTAGGGGTTACTCCTGCCATGCCAACAGGCTGCTCCATGAACATTATGGCCGAAGAGTTGCCCAATCGCTGTTTTGATGTAGGTATTGCCGAAGGACATGCTGTTACTTTTTCGGGCGGGTTGGCTAAACAAGGGCTTATTCCGTTTTGCAATATCTACTCCTCTTTTTTACAACGTGCATACGACAATATTATTCATGATCTGGCCATACAAAACCTACCGGTAGTGCTTTGTATAGATAGAGCGGGCATTGTTGGTTCTGATGGAGCAACCCACCATGGGGCTTTTGATATCGCTTATTTGCGATGCATACCCAATGTAATTATCGCCTCTCCCTACAACGAAAGTGAGTTGCGTAATTTAATGTTCACTGCTCAATTAAAAAACAATGGCGTTTTTGCCATTCGCTATCCACGGGGCGTTGGGTATCAATACGACTGGCAACAGGCAATGTCCGAAATCACCATTGGTACCGGTCGTTGCTTAAAAGAAGGAGAAAAACTGGCAGTATTATCTCTTGGACCAATAGGTAACACGGTGGAAGAAGCTTTAAAAACTATCGACGATGTAGCTCATTACGATATGCGCTTTGTAAAACCACTCGATAAAAAACTGCTTGATGTAATTGCAAAAAAATACACAAAAATAATAACAATAGAAGATGGTGCGATAAAAGGAGGATTTGGCAGTGCAGTATTAGAGTTTATGGCTGAACACAATTATTGTCGGGAAATTTGCTGTTTAGGAATACCCGACCGTTTTATAGAGCAAGGTTCTCCTCATGAATTATACACGGAAATTGGCTTAGATGTAGTCGGAATTAAAAATACCATTGCAAAAATCCTTAAAGCATAGCTAACACAATAACTTATTATCTGTTTTTTGCAAACTTTTTTCCAAATTAGCTAGTTTATATCTAAAATATAGTTTATTTCGCAGAATAATTATACCAACCAAATTAAGTTATTATGAGAATTATAATTGCAGGTGCCGGAGAAGTAGGTACCCACTTAGCAAAAATTCTGACACGCGAAAATCACGAAATCATCTTGATGGATGAAAATGCAAAGAAACTGCAAACAATAGCAAATAATTACGATTTAATGCCTTTTCAAGGCACTCCAACTTCCATAAAAGACTTGTCAGAATGCAATGTAAAAGAAACGGATCTTTTTATAGCCGTTACTCCATACGAAAGCATTAATACCACAGCTTGCCTTTTAGCAGCACGATTAGGAGCAAAGAAAACATTGGCAAGAATAAATAACTACGAATACCTTTTACCTGAAAACAAAGATTTCTTTGAAAAATTGGGGATACAATCACTTATCTATCCCGAAATGTTGGCCGCAAAAGAAATTGTTAAAGCTTTAAAATCATCTTGGCAACGGGTAAATATCTCTTTCGAGAATGATGCATTATTACTGGTAGGTGTAAAAGTTCGCAAAAATGCACCCATAATTAATCAGCAATTCCAAACCGGATTTTTAGACCACGGTCGTTTTCGTGTGGTTGCCATAAAAAGGAATAATAACACGATTATTCCATCTGGTACCGATCAGATAATTGACGAAGATATCGTTTACTTTATATCCACCCCAGAAAACATAAACTTTTTACGGGAAGAAGCTGGTAAGCTAAACAACCCGATAAAAGATGTTATTGTTATGGGTGGAAGCCGTATTGGTGTTAAAACAGTTCAATATCTACCCGAAAAGATATCGGCAAAAATTCTTGAAATTAATAGCGAGAGATGCATGGAAATTGCTGAACGGACTAAAGGTAATTTGATTATTTGTGGTGACGGAAGGGACTTAGATATTTTACAGGAAGAAGGTGTTAGCGATACTGATGCATTTGTGGCTGTTACAGGAAACTCTGAAGCTAATATTTTGGCTTGTTTGGCAGCAAAACGAATGGGCGTATTTAAAACCGTTGCCGAGGTTGAAAACCTCGACTACATTCCTCTAGCCGAAAGTTTGGATATTGGCTCCATTATAAATAAAAAATTAATTACAGCAAACCACATTCATCAACTTACCCTTAACCCGAGTGTTGTAAATGTTCGTACTTTACATGCTTCAAAAGCTCAAATCATCGAGTTTGAAGTAAAAGAGAAAAGCAAAATTATTAAAGGACGAATTCGTGATCACAAAATACCTTCTGGGGTTAATTTTGGGGGGTATATCCGCGACGGAATAGGCCATATTTGTTCCGGAAATACTACTTTAAATTTGGGAGATAAGGTTATTGTATTTTGCTTCGAATCGGACTTACATAAAATTGAATCATTCTTTAACTGATGACGAAAGACTTCAATTACAAACTAATTCTCAGACTTTTAGGTGTTTTGCTTTTGGTAGAAAGTGTTTTTATACTTTCCACTACCCTTGTGTCGTTTATTTTTAATGAAAAAGACTGGGTATTTTTTGCCCTTAGCAGTTTAATATGCTTTTTTTTTGGTTCGATGGGGATACTTGCCGGACGAAATGCTACTCCGGAAATCGGAAAAAGAGAAGGTACTTTTATTGTTAGTTTTATATGGATTGTATTTACGCTATTTGGATTACTCCCTTTTTGGCTCAGTGGGAGCATTCCTAGTTATACCGATGCTTTTTTTGAAACCATCTCTGGCTTTACAACTACAGGAGCATCTATCCTTAATGATATTGAAGGTCTGTCGTACGGCATGTTGTATTGGCGTAGCTTAACGCAATGGATTGGTGGATTGGGAATTATTGTTATTTCCTTAGCAATTTTACCTTTGTTTGGCTTTACAGGAACGCAACTTTTTGCAGCAGAGAGTACGGGTCCTACCAAAGATAAAATACACCCCAGAATTTCAGATACAGCCAAACGATTGTTTGTTATTTATTTGGGACTAACCCTTGCTCAAATAGTGTTACTTCGTATTGCAGGGATGACATGGTTTGATGCAGTTTGTCATGCTTACACCACTGTAGCCACGGGAGGTTTCTCGACCAAACAAGCTAGCATTGCCTATTGGAACTCTCCTTCAATAGACTATATTATTAGCGGTTTTATGGTATTAGCAGGAGTTAATTTCAGCTTGTTTTATTTTTTAGGCAAACGAAATTTTAAAAAATTAAAAGAAAACGAAGAACTAAAATTTTACCTGCTGGTATTATTGGGCTTTACTCTAATTGTAGCCATATCTTTAGTCGACTTTTCGCAAATAACCAATCTTGCTTCTATTGAAAAAGCATTTCGTGATGCCTCGTTTCAAGTTATATCAATGATGACTACCACCGGATTTGCTACTCAAGATTACATGACATGGCAACCTTTTGTTTGGTTTGTACTTATCATGGTTATGCTTATTGGAGGCTCAGCTGGCTCAACAGCAGGTGGTATAAAGATGATTCGTATCATTTTAGTGTTTAAATTTTGTTACTACGAATTTAAACGACTGATACATCCCAACGCCATTATTCCTGTAAAATACAACCAATTGGTAGTAAAAGATGCGGTTATGCCACGGGTGTTAGCTTTTGTGGTTACCTACTTAATATTGGTTTTTATAGGTTCATTAGTCTTAAGCCTCTCGGGCATGGGCTTTATGGAATCTTTAAGCGGTTTTGTTGCCTCAATCAGTTGCGTTGGTCCGGGCTTAGGCGAAGTTGGACCAATGGGTAACTACGCTCATATACCTACTTTTAGCAAATGGTTCTTATCATTATTTATGTTGGTAGGTAGGTTGGAATTATTTACAGTACTACTATTATTTACTCCCGTATTCTGGAAAAAGTAACCATGATAAGAAATTTTAATTATAAGATTGTTCTTCGTATTATTGGCACCCTACTTTTATTAGAAAGCATTTTTATTCTTTCTACCATTATTGTATCATTAATATACCAAGAGTCGGACTGGGTATATTTTTTAGGAACAGCTGCATTTAGTGCATTAATTGGAGCCCTTTTATTATTGCTAACAAGAAATACTGACAAAGACCTTGGAAAACGAGAAGGTGCTGTTATTGTAACTTTCACTTGGATTATTTTTTCTTTTATTGGTTTATTGCCTTATTGGTTAAGCGATGCTATCCCCTCGTTTACTGATGCCTTTTTTGAAACAATGTCAGGTTTTACCACAACGGGATCTTCAATTTTAAATAATATTGAAGAGTTATCGCACAGCATGTTGTTTTGGCGAAGCCTTACTCACTGGATAGGTGGTATGGGAATTATCGTTATATCATTGGCTCTTTTACCCATGTTTAGTTACAGCAATATGTATCTCTTTGGACAAGAAACCGGTGGGCCACAAAAAGAAAAGCTACATGCAAAAGTATCTGCTACAGCACAGCGCTTATGGATTATTTATGCAGGGCTAACCTTTGCCGAAATAATTTTACTCCGAATAGGCAATATGGATTGGTTTGATGCTGTTTGTCATTCCTTTGCAACAGTAGCCACCGGGGGTTTTAGCACCAAACAAGCAAGTATAGGATACTGGAATTCACCATACATACAATATATTATTATTCTTTTTATGATTCTTTCGGGAATAAACTTTAGTCTGTATTACTTTACACTAAAAAGAAGATTCGAAAAGGTCCTTAAAAACGAAGAATTAAAATGGTTTTTACTTGTTGTTTTCAGCTTTTCAATAATTGTGAGCATTTCTTTAATTAATTGGAATACCGTAAATACCTTTTACACTTTTGAGAAAGCTTTCCGCGAAAGCCTATTTCAGATATCATCATGCATGACAACTACCGGATTTATCACTGCCGATTATATGCTATGGAAACCTTTCACATGGTTTATCATTATTATTGTTATGCTAATGGGTGCATCGGCAGGCTCTACCAGCGGAGCTATAAAAACGGTGCGTATAGTTATTATCTTTAAATATTTATACTACGAGTTCAAACGAATTATTCATCCCAATGCAGTTATACGGGTAAAATTTAGTGGTGAAGCGTTAAAAGATGAAGTTGTATTAAAAGTGATTGCTTTCGTACTACTTTATTTATTTATTGTAGCAATAGGCATATTTGTACTTACCCTAAATGGCTTAGAATTACTCGATTCCATTGGCTCTGTGGTAGCTTGTCTAGGAGGTGTTGGTCCTGGTATGGGTATTACGGGTCCGGCATTTAGTTTTTCTGAAATACCGATGTTTTCTAAATGGTTCTTGGCCTTTCTAATGCTTGTTGGTCGATTAGAATTATATACCTTCTTATTATTATTTACCCCAGTTTTCTGGAAAAAATAACTACAACATTGCATTTTTTCGTGCCTGCTTTTCCATAGGCAACAAGCAATAATAAATAAATCGATTTACAGGAACAGGCATGCCGTATTTTTCGCCCAATACAACTACTGCCCCATTCTGATATTCGAGCTCAGAAGGCTTTCCTGCCCACATATCTCTAGCCATTGAAGTTGTAGAGTCATAAGGAAATGAAGCAATTACAGCAATTGTTTTTTCTACAAAATCTGGTGCCAAAGCTATGCCCATTTTACTCGCTAAATCATACATTTCAGCAAACAACTCCACCAACAATTGCCTGCTCGTTGAATGAGCCACTACACCTCCATATGTTAATTTAGTTACAGCCATCAAGCCACTAATACAAATAGAAATAAATTTTTTCCACAAATCAGCCTGAATATCGTGCGAGATGAACGATTTAATTTCAGCCTCCTCAAAGGCCTCATAAATAGCATTTACCCTTGCAGTGAGTGAATTATCCTGTTCGCCAAAAATAATGGTTGGCTCCACACCAAAATGAGTAATGTGTCCGGGAGCGTCTATCTTACTTATTATTTTACACAAGCCCAAAACGATATGTTTTTCAGGAATATAGGCTTTTAACTCATCGCCAATGGTCACCCCATTTTGCAAGGTTAACACGGCAGTATCCTCTTTTAACAAGCTGTTCAACTTCGGAGCAATATCTTTTACCTGCCATGCTTTCTGACAAAGCATTACTAAATCAACCTGACCAATTGCCTCAATCGAATCCGTTGCAGACACTTTATCGACTTTAAAATCGCCATTGATACTACTTACTTGCAACCCTGTTGTTTGTAATGCCTGTAAATGTTCTCCACGAGCTAAAAAAACCACTTCATTTCCGGCCTTTGCCAACCGTCCGCCAAAATATCCGCCTACACCACCTGTACCTATTATTGCAATTTTCATCTGTTTAAAATTTATTTTTTCTTAGTCCATGACAAAAAATAATCAATGTAAAGAAAATTGTCAAAACTTACTTTCTGATTTAGATTGTTTTCTTTCTAGTAAAAAAGTTCCGCCCCTATGTGAGCGGGCTATTATTCATGAATTCCTTGTTCTACCAATATTTAGCAAAAACGGCGCAAATAGTAATACACTAGCCTGTCTGGAAACACAAAAAGCAATTGCCAGCTACTTTCTAGCTCGATAAAAAGAACACACACCAAAAGTAAACCTACGGTATTTTACTTCTTTAAACCCACACTTTTCTAGAATGGCTATCATCTCTTTTCCTTTTGGAAAAACCTTAATCGTATTTGGTAAATACTGATACGCCTTAACATCATGACCAAGAGAACAAGCAACAAAAGGAATAATAATCTTGGTATATATACGATAAAAGGGTTTAAACAAAAAATTAGGTTCAGATAACTCTAGAATAACCAAATTACCCCCAAATTTTAATACACGATGCATTTCTGAAATTCCTTTTTCTAATCTTTCAAAATTCCTAATACCGAAAGCTATAGTAACTGCATCGAAAGAAG
Source organism: Paludibacter jiangxiensis (assembly GCA_945897785.1). Lineage (GTDB taxonomy): Bacteria > Bacteroidota > Bacteroidia > Bacteroidales > Paludibacteraceae > JAFGVL01. The sequence goes on along the minus strand of CAMDGD010000017.1, from coordinate 1,385 downwards.
CATCATCGTACATTAAATGCATACAATCACCATGTTTCAGTTCAATAAAATTCCGCAAGCCCTCCTTGGCAACTTTTAACTGCCCAATTTCAAGCATCTTATCAGAAATATCGACCCCTACAATTTTGGAAGGTCGCAAGCGCTTAAACGATTCAATTGCAAAATCACCTGTACCAGTAGCTACATCTAAAATAAATTTCGGTTTAAATGGTATTAAACTAGCAATAGCCCTTTTACGCCACGAAAGGTCAATACCAAGTGTCATAGCTCTATTCATGGTGTCGTAGCTTTCAGATATGGAATCAAACATATCCATTATCTGCTTCTTTTTGCTGCCCGATTTCTTTTTATACGGCAACACCTCTTCAACCTGATAAGTTTGTTTTGTCATATATTCATTTAGTTTAAAAACATATGCGAAATAAAAATCTTAAGTCCAATGCTAATAAGCATTATTCCCCCAAAAATTTCAATATTAAACGAGAGCTTATTCCCAAAATGAACCCCAATATAACTCCCCAAAATAGAAAAGAACACACTAACTACGCCAATAATGACAAGCGCCCAACATAGTAACACAGTAGAAAATGGAATAAATACGATGCCGGTTGCAAGTGCATCAATACTAGTTGCTAAAGCCATCATAAAAAGTGACGACCATTTAAGTGGACAAATAGTTTTTACTCGTTCGTTATTTTCTTCGTCTGTTGCTGTTCCTTCGCGAATCATTTTTACGCCCAATAAACTAAGCAACACTAATGCTATCCAATGATCGTACACTTCAATGTATGATTTAAACCAAATACCTACCGACCAACCAACTAAAGGCATTATGGCTTGAAAAATGCCAAACAAAAGAGCCATGCGAAGCACTGTTCTCCAATCGAACTTTTTAAGTATTATGCCACTAGCAATGGATACTGCAAAACAATCCATAGCCAAAGCAATAGCAAGCAAAATAATATCTAAATAATTCACGTTTTTTTTTTGAGATACAAATATACTTTTTTAGTAAAGAAAAAAAACTGCATATATTAGATACTTGCAGTTTATATTAAGAAATTGTTTTTTGTTGTTTAATAAAAAATACACAAAAGGCTAATTAATGTACTTTTTTCCGGTGAATTAGATATATTGCAATTCTAGTAAAAAATTGCTTTAGGAGCATCTAACCAAGCATTGGTTTGTTAAAATTCAAAGCATTTCTCATTAAGTAACTCTTTTCGAAAAGAAGTATCATTCTTTCAATTTCGTTTATCAAAAGCAATAGTATCAAATATTTCGTATTTGAAACAACAATTTCTAAGCTCAGTTGTATCAGCAAACACACTTATTGAACTTTATCGCATTAAATATGGCAGAAAGAAATATTCTTCCGAGCGATA